>NZ_JBQCMF010000002.1:420372-445645 GCF_051965295.1 Arthrobacter sp. SAFR-023
CAACAGCGGCACCGGAACCACCCTCCCCGACCTGGCCGCCGTCGTCGACATCAACCTCGGCAACACGGATTCCTTGGGAACTGGTGCTGAGGGCGCCGTCGACCTCGGGCTGGGCTCGGGAAATGATGCATCCGTCGACCTGGGTGTCGATCTGGGCATCGGCCTTGGCGCAGGAACTGTGACCACGCCCCCTGCCACTGATCCGGATGCCGGAACCGGCAACGGAACCGATCCGGGCGATGGAACGGGAACCGATGGAACCGGAACTGGTACCGATGGAACGGGAACTGACGGAACCGCAACGGGAACCGATGGAGCCGGCACCGGCACTACCGGCACCGACGGAAACGGATCCGTAACCGACACAGCCGGTGGAGCCGCAACGGGCGCCGGCACAGTGTCCACCACGACGGGCGCCGCTATCCTGCCCGCCGGATCGGTGACCACAGGCGTCAACGCGTCGGAGGGCACGGCAATCATGGCCAACGGAAACATGGCCACCAAACAGCAGACGCTTGCCAACACCGGAGCCGACGCTGGGCTGCTGCCTCTCGCCCTGGTACTGCTCGCCATCGGTGCGCTGCTGGTGATCCGCAGGAAGAAGGCCTAACAGTCCGGAACCTGTCCGAACAGGGATAGCCGACCTTCGTCGGCGGTCCGCGTCACGGGAGTCCTCAAGACTTTCAGATGCCGGGCCGCCGGCGAAGCCGTGCCCCGCCCGAGCCTCTGGATGGGCCGCTCCCCCACCCTGACAGCCACGGGCCGCAAAATACTAAGTACACGTATTATCCTTAACACCGAGCCAGAGCTAATAAGGACGGCAACGTGTCAGAACAATCGCCCAGCGGGGTGGCAACGGATGTACTGGGCGGGCGCTACCTGCTGGGTGGGGTGATCGGACGCGGCGGCATGTCGTCGGTCTATGCGGCCAGGGACCAGAACCTGGGCCGGGACGTGGCCCTGAAGCTCTTCGCCCCCCAGGCCGCAGATGCCGATGAACTCAAGCGGCAGGAAGCCGAGATCAGGCTTCTGGCGACACTGAACCATCCCAGCCTTGTCACGCTCTTCGACGCCGGCGTGGATACCCGCGTCCCGGACCAGCCGAGGCCCTTTCTCACCATGGAACTCGTGGATGGGCAGGACCTGCGCAGCCGCATCCGGCACAGCCGCGTTCCGCTCGACGAACTGTCCGTGATTGGCGCCGGAGTCGCCGACGCCCTCGCCTATGTTCACGGGCTGGGCATCATCCACCGCGACATCAAACCCGCCAACATTCTCCTGGTCCAGGTTCGTCCCGGCGAGCCGGTGCGGCCCAAACTGACGGACTTTGGTATTGCCCGGATCGTAGACGGGACCCGTCTCACGGCCACCGGCACCATGGTGGGAACGGCAGCGTACCTGAGCCCTGAGCAGGCGACGGGCTCCCCGCTTTCGCCCGCGTCGGACATCTATTCGCTCGGCCTCGTGCTGCTTGAATGCATCAAGGGCACTGTTGAGTATCCGGGCAGCGCGGTGGAATCGGCAGTTGCCCGGCTGCATCGTGCCCCTGAAATCCCTGCCGAACTGCCCGCACAATGGCAGCACCTGCTGGCGGCCATGACCGCCCTCGAACCGCTGGAGCGGCCCTCCGCCGCGGACTTGGAAGTGGCTCTCCGGCACGCCCTCGTTTCACCGGAGTCCGCTCCCGGAGACCTGACCGAGGAGCACACCCGCGTTCTCCCCGAACTCCCGTCGCGACCGCCGTCGATTCTTCCGGTCGGGGCTGCTCAAACGGAACCCACTGCCAGAACGACAGCTAAGACACAGGCCAAGTCAGCTGCTCCCGGCCGCAACAGCCGCTCGGCCGGCACGAAACCCCGGAGCCGGCGCTTTCGGATTGGCTCGGCCCTTGCGGCGGCAGCCCTGCTGGGCGGCGCAGCTGCCGTGACCGTGGCCGCCAACTCAGCTGAGATGCCCGACGTCGTTCCCTACCCCAGCGTGAGCGGCACCTTGGGTGACCATCTCGTGGAGCTGCAACGGAGCGTTGAACCATGAGCCCGAGCCGGGTACCGGCCGTGTGGCGCCGGGCGATTAGCGTCCTCACCGGGTGCATGTTGGCAGCCGGGCTGGCCAGCTGCGCGGGCGCCGCCCCGGAGCTCGAGACAAACGCGGCCGCAAAGTTGCAGCAGCAGGTCCTGGAGGTCACCAAGTCCGCGGCAGGTAGCAACCCCGCCGCCGCACTGAAGTCCCTGGACCGACTGACCTCTGAGCTGGATGCTGCGGCGGCTGCCGGGCAGGTCTCCTTCAAACGCCACCGGAGCATAACGGCCGCGATCAACTCCGTCCGGGCCGACCTCATCACGGCAGTGCAGGCAGCCAAGAAGGGCGCTACGGATGCTGCTGCGAAGGCGGCTGCGGCCGCGAAGCCCACCGCAGCCCCGAAACCCTCGCTGACGACCGCACCGGCGGTCGTGCTCCCGGCTCCCGCCCCCGCCCCCGTACCGGCTCCTGCGAACAGCGGACGGCAGGACAACTCCGGCAAGGGCAGCTCGGAGGGGAACAAGGACAAGGGGCGGGGCAAGAACAAGGACTAGTCCCCGCCGGGGACCAGCCCTTGTTCTTACTCGATCAGGAAGCTTCTCCGCCGATCAGGAAGCTTCTTACCCCAGTCAGGAAGCAGCTGCCGGGAAACGCTCCCACGCCCTGTGGGCAGCCAGCAGCTCCTGGATCTGCGGAACCACCTGCCCGGCATCATCGCCGAGCACCACGCCGGCTGCGTCATCCGGGATGCTGGCCGCATCCACCCCTGCGGAGCCGGATCCCCAGGCCCCGATGGCCTTGGCGTGGCGGAACGCCTCTGACAGCAGCAGCACGACGCGGGGATCAAGCGAGGCGCCGGGCTCGCCGGCCTTCGCGTCCAGCCCCTGTTCGGCGTCCTCCGCCGGTGCCGCCGATCCTGCCACGATGACCGCGTCGAACTCGGTGGAGCGGGCGGTGAGGTAGGTACGCTGAACCGGGATCCCGCCGTCGGCCTCTCCCCCGAGCGTCCCGCCGGACGGTGCGATCACCAGCGGCACGATCCCGGCGGCGTCGAGCGCCTTGCGGGCGTCCCGGACAGCCTCCAGATCACTGGACTCGTCCGCCACGATTCCCACCACGCGGCCGGCCACTGGCCAGGTCTTTCCCAGCTGGGACACGGCAGGGCTGGGCTGGGCGTCAGGCACGTCCTCGGTGGCGTCAGGGGCGGGCATGCCCAGCCCGCGGGCCACGGCGGCGCACAGTGAGGCGTCGATGTTTGCCAGTGCGAGCAGCTGGCGCTCACGGACCGGCTTCTCGTAGCACTTGCCGAGCTCGAACGTGTAGGCCTGGATCACGTGGTCCTGCTCCACCGGCGTGAGGCTCCGGAAGAACAGCCGCGGCTGGCTGTAGTGGTCGTCGAAGGATGCCGGATTCTTCCGCTGCTTGATGGCCTCGGCCACCGCTTCCGGGACATCGACGAACGCCCCGAGGTCAGCCCCGGCCTTGAACGGGCAGCCGCCGTCGAGGGAATTGGGCCGGTAGGGCGCCACTCCGGCGTGGACGGCGGTCTGGTGCATGCCGTCGCGCAGCATGTCGTTCACCGGAGCCTGCGGCCGGTTGATGGGGATCTGCGCGAAGTTCGGCCCGCCCAGCCGCGAAATCTGGGTGTCGAGGTAGGAGAACAGCCTGACCTGCAGCAGCGGGTCGTTGGTGACGTCGATGCCCGGCACGAGGTGCCCCGGGTGGAAGGCCACCTGCTCCGTTTCCGCGAAGTAGTTGACCGGGTTGGCGTTGAGCGTCATCAGCCCGATCGGCTGGACGGGAGCCAGCTCCTCGGGCACAAACTTTGTTGGATCCAGCAGGTCGATCCCCTCGAACATCTGGTCCTCGGTATCGGGGAAGGTCTGGATGCCCAGCTCCCACTCTGGGTAGGCGCCGGCCTCGATCGCATCGGCCAGGTCCCGCCGGTGGAAGTCCGGATCCATGCCGTTGATGATCTGGGCCTCCTCCCAGACCAGGGAGTGCACGCCCTGCTTGGGTTTCCAGTGGAACTTGACGAGCGTCGTGGCGCCCGCGGCGTCAACGAGGCGGAAGGTGTGGACGCCGAAGCCCTCCATGGTCCGGTAGGAACGGGGAATCCCGCGGTCGGACATGTTCCACATGGTGTGCGCCTGCGCCTCGGTGTGCAGGGACACGAAGTCCCAGAAGGTGTCATGGGCGCTCTGGGCCTGCGGGATCTCGCGGTCCGGATGCGGCTTTGCGGCGTGCACGATGTCCGGGAACTTGATTCCGTCCTGAATGAAGAACACGGGAATGTTGTTGCCCACGAGGTCGTAGGTTCCCTCGTCGGTGTAGAACTTGGTGGAGAAACCCCGAGTGTCGCGCACGGTGTCGGCGGACCCGCGCGAGCCCAGGACCGTGGAGAACCTGACGAACACCGGCGTTTCCACATCCTTGGCAAGGAAGCCTGCGCGGGTGATGTTGGCGGCGGTGCCGTACGAACGGAAGACGCCGTGAGCACCGGCGCCCCGGGCGTGCACCACGCGCTCGGGAATCCTCTCGTGGTCGAAGTGGGTGATCTTCTCCCTCAGGTGGTGGTCCTGGAGCAGGATCGGTCCCCGGGGCCCCGCTTTCAGCGAGTGGTCCGTGTCCGTAAGCCGGAGCCCCTGTGCGGTGGTCAGGTACTGGCCGGACTGCGCACGGGAGTGTTCCGGCGCACCCGTGGGGCTGCCGGTCGGAGACACCGCTTCCGGTCCCTGCTGGTCCGGTTTGGGCGGCAGCGGTTCCCGCGGGGTGGTGGGTTCGACGACGGCGGGTTGCTCGCCTGCCGGAGCTCCCGGGATGTTGATAACTGGTTCTTCAGGCACAGAGACGATCCTTTCCGAAGCGGTGGCCTAGCGGGGCTCGGCCTGGGCGCTGGGCACCCGACCGAAAGATAAGCCTACTTAGCACCCTATGAAAACGAGTAGCCTCCCACAACCGCGGGCCGTCATTTGGGCCTGCCTGAGCTTCATAGTCAGCAGCCTTACTTTCGCTCTTCAAATGCCGACTGCTTCCCGCTACGTTGGAGGTGTTCCATCCGAACAAGGGCAATCAGAACCACGGGCCAGCCGCCCGTACGCCGAAGGAGTGAACCACGCATGGCAACTGTCCAGGAATCGATCACCGTCGATGTCCCCGTACGCCAGGCCTATAACCAATGGACCCAGTTTGAGGATTTCCCCAACTTCATGAGCGGCGTCGACGCCGTCCGCCAGCTCGACGACACCACCGTTCATTTCGAAACCAGCATCGCGGGTGTGAAGCGTGAGTACGACGCCCAAATCACCGTCCAGGAGCCAGACCAGCGCGTCACGTGGGAGAGCCTCAACGAGCCCCGCAATGCGGGCACCGTATGGTTCGAGTCCCTGGGCGCCAACGAAACCAAGGTGAACGTCGAGCTGACGTGGGAGCCCGAATCGGCCATGGAGAAGCTTGGTGCAGCCACCGGACTCGATTCCCGGCAGGTCGCCTCGGACCTGAGGAAGTTCAAGAAATTCATCGAGGAACGCGACACGGAAACCGGCGCCTGGCGTGAAAGCGTCAGCGGTGGCGAGGTAGAAGGTGATGCGGATTCGACGGCGGCCGGCGCCGGAACCGGAACCGGCGGCGTCGGAACAGGAGCGCCGGGCACGACGGTGGCGGGAGCCGGTGTAGGAGCCGGAGCAGCGGGAGCGACGGGAGCCGGCGTCGGAGCGGGAGCCGTCGGAGCAGACAGGGAGACAGGAACGTGGGGTGCCACAGCGGCAGGCGGCAACGGCGACCCGGGTGCCAGCACCGGCTACTCCGAGGGTGCCGGCATGGACGCGGTCCCGGGCCGCAGCTACGAATCAGGCGACGCCTACGACGCCTCGGCAACCGAGCGGCCCGTTAGCACCGACCCTGACATGGCGGTCGACGCACCGTACGGTGACGAGGAAACCGGCGAGCCGCGGAATGAAACCCGGCACACGGACACGCGCCGCGACGACATTCCCGACCGGTAGGTCACACTCCCCCGCCGGCAGCCCCGGCAACCCCGGCAACAAAGAAGCGCCCCGCCACCCAAATGAGTGGCGGGGCGCTTCCACTGTTCAGCTTGGAGACTCAGCCAAGGCCACAGACTCAGCTCAGGCTTGCAACGATCTTGTTGAGCGTCGCGGACGGCCGCATGACGGCCGCGGCCTTCTCGGCGTCCGGGCGGTAGTAACCGCCGATGTCCACCGGCTGGCCCTGTGCGCCCAGGAGTTCGGAAACGATGGCCTCCTCGTTGGAGGTCAGCGCGTCGGCAACCGATGCGAAGGAGGCTGCCAGCTCGGCGTCCTCGGTCTGCTTGGCGAGCTCCTGTGCCCAGTACTGCGCCAGGTAGTAGTGGCTGCCCCGGTTGTCGATCTCGCCGGCCTTGCGGCTCGGGGACTTGTTCTCGAGCAGGAACGTGCCGGTGGCACGGTCCAGGGTGTCGGCCAGGACCTGCGCGCGGGCGTTGTCCGTGGTGTTGGCCAGGTGCTCGAAGCTGACGGCCAGGGCCAGGAATTCACCCAGGCTGTCCCAGCGCAGGTGGTTCTCCTTCAGCAGCTGCTGGACGTGCTTCGGAGCGGAGCCGCCGGCACCGGTCTCGAAGAGCCCGCCGCCGTTGATCAGCGGAACGATGGACAGCATCTTGGCGCTGGTGCCCAACTCCAGGATCGGGAAGAGGTCCGTGAGGTAGTCGCGGAGCACGTTGCCGGTGACGGAGATGGTGTCCTCGCCCTTGCGGATGCGCTCGAGGGTGAAAGCGGTGGCCTTCACCGGGGACAGGATCTCGATCTGCAGGCCCTCGGTGTCGTGCTCCTGCAGGTATTCGCGGACCTTCTCGATGAGCTTGGCGTCGTGCGCACGGGTCTCGTCGAGCCAGAAGACAGCCGGGGTCTGGGACGCGCGGGCGCGGTTTACGGCCAGCTTAACCCAGTCGCGGATGGGCAGGTCCTTGGTCTGGCAGGCACGCCAGATGTCGCCCGGGGCAACTTCGTGTTCGATCAGGACAGTGCCGGAGCCGTCGACCACCTGGATCTTGCCGGGGACCTGGACCTCGAAGGTCTTGTCGTGGCTGCCATACTCTTCTGCTGCCTGGGCCATGAGGCCGACGTTCGGGACAGTGCCCATGGTGGTGGGGTCGAAGGCGCCGTTGGCACGGCAGTCGTCGAGGACAACCTGGTAGATGCCGGCGTAGGAGCTGTCCGGGAGGACAGCCAGGGTGTCGGCTTCCTGGCCGTCCGGGCCCCACATGTGGCCGGAGCTGCGGATCATGGCGGGCATGGAGGCGTCCACGATAACGTCGCTGGGGACGTGCAGGTTGGTGATGCCCTTGTCAGAGTCGACCATGGCGATCGCGGGGCCTTCTTCGAGGCCCTTCTTGATGGCGGCCTGGACACCTTCACGGACGTCCTCGGGCAGCTCGTCCAGTCCGTTGAGGATGGAAGCAAGGCCGTTGTTGGGGCTGAGCCCGGCCGCGGCGAGCTGCTTGCCGTAGGTGTCGAACAGCTCGGAGAAGTAAGCCTTGACCACGTGGCCGAAGATGATCGGGTCGGAGACCTTCATCATGGTGGCCTTCAGGTGTGCGGAGAAGAGCACGCCCTCTTCCTTGGCGCGGGCTACCTGTGCTGCCAGGAATTCGTCCAGGGCGGCGGCGCGCATCACGGTGCCGTCGATGACCTCGCCGGCAAGGACCGGGAAGGCCTTCTTCAGGACCTTGACCGTGCCGTCCTCGCGGACCAGCTGGATTTCGATGGTGCCGTCGGCGGGGACCACCACGGACTTCTCGTTGGCGCGGAAGTCGTTGGCGTCCATGTGCGCCACGTTGGTCTTGGACTCTGGGGTCCAGGCACCCATGGAGTGCGGGTTCTGGCGGGCGTAGTTCTTGACCGACAGCGGTGCGCGGCGGTCCGAGTTGCCTTCACGCAGGACCGGGTTCACGGCGGAGCCCTTGATTTTGTCGTAGCGGGACCGGATGGCGGTCTCTTCGTCGGACGTCGGGTTGTCCGGGTAATCCGGCAGCTTGTAGCCCTGGGACTGAAGCTCGGCAATGGCGGCCTTCAGCTGCGGCACGGATGCGCTGATGTTGGGCAGCTTGATGATGTTGGCTTCCGGCTTCTTCGCCAGTTCACCAAGTTCAGCCAGGGCGTCCCCGATCTGCTGCTCTGCAGTGAGGTAATCGCCGAAGACGGCGATGATGCGGCCGGCCAGCGAAATGTCGCGGGTCTCCACCTGCACACCTGCCGTGGACGCGAACGCCTCAATGATCGGCAGGAACGAATATGTTGCCAGCATCGGCGCTTCGTCGGTGTGGGTATAGATAATTTTGGCCATGCTCGGGCGTCTCCCTGAAGGTCGGCTTGTATCTGGTATTCCGGTCTATTTCACCAACCTTTAACTTACCCGAGGTGAACCGGTTGAACCTCAACCGGAGGGCCGGATGCCCTTGAATTACCCCGTTCCTGTGTCTTTCGCCACACTATCCATTGTCCCCGGCGCGGTGGGGCTCTAATCTTTCTCTCATAAAGGAATACCGCTTCGGCGGCTGAACTGAGTTGGAACCCCTTGCGGCAGGGGCAGATCAGTACCACCCCTACCTGGCAAGAAAACTTGAATCGTACTAACCGAGCTTGTCATACCCGGGTAGGTCAATCAGTCACCCGGCGTGCCTCCCGGGCCCGCCCCACCTGATAGGTAGGACCGCAAATGACGAGCAAAAAGACTCTGGCTGGCAGCCTCGTGAGCCTCTCCACGGGCTTGCTGCTGGTAGTGAGCGCCATCGGCGGCGCTACAGCCTCTTCTGCAACGTCGCAGGATGCAACCCAGCTGCAGGTTGCCAGCACCCCCGTGTCCAGCCCGCAGGGCTACTGGACGCCCGAGCGCATGCGCGCCGCCCTTCCCGGCGATGTGCTGGCCGTCAAGGCCGTGGCAAGGCACGAAAATAAAGGCTCCTCGCCTTCGGCTGCCGTTGCAACGGGAGCGCCCAGGAGAATCGCCGGTACGGCCGCCCAGACCACGGTAACCACAGCCCTGCACGAAGACGAAGAACCGGTGCCCCACATCGGCAAGGTCTTCTTCACCCTCGCCGGCATCAACTACGTCTGCTCCGGCAACTCAGTCGCCGCCCAGAACAAGAGCCTCGTGGCCACCGCCGGCCACTGCGTTAATGAGGGACCGGGCGCCTTCGCCACTAATTGGGTGTTTGTTCCCGGCTACGACAATGGCTTGGCCCCGTATGGTCAATGGCCGGCCCGGTCGCTGCACGCGCCTCGGAACTGGACCTCCGGCGGCGATATCCGGTACGACACCGGCTTCGCCGTGGTGGCCCGGGTGTCGGGCGAGAGCCTGGCCGACAGCGTGGGTGCCTCCGGTGTGGAGTTCAACCAGCCCCGGGGGCTGACATACAAGTCCTACGGCTACCCGGCCGCGGCCCCGTTCACCGGCAAGACCCTGATCAGCTGCACAGGCACGGCCAAGGATGACACGATCAACCCCCAGTTCAACTCCCAGGGCATTCCCTGCGACATGACGGGCGGCTCCTCGGGCGGCCCCTGGTTTGCCCAGGGCAACGAAGACGCTGAAAGTGGGGCCGACGGCTTCCAGAACTCGATCAACAGCTACGGGTATGGAACGCGTTCCACCACGATGTTCGGGCCGTTCTGGGGCTCGACCATCATGAAGGTCTATGACAATGCACAGAGCAAATGAGGACGACGCGGGCAGCACTGACGACGCTGAGGTAAGCCACAGCATCAGCCAGGCGCCCGAGGAGATCCTGGCCTACTGGACACCGGAACGCATGGCCGAAGCCGTCCCCAGGGACATCCGGCTGCCGGCTCAGGAGGAAACGGAAGAAAGCTAAAGCAAGTCAATGCCCGACGGCGGCCGTCCCCTTAAGGGGGCAGCCGCCGTCGGGCTTTAAGCGCACTCCGCCCGGGTTCCCTGGCCGAGCGCAGCGAGGTTAGTGGAAGAAGTGGCGGGCGCCGGTGAAGTACATGGTGATGCCCGCAGCGTTGGCCGCGGCGATGACTTCCTCGTCACGGACCGAGCCGCCGGGCTGCACCACAGCCCGCACGCCGGCGTCGATCAGGATCTGCAGGCCGTCGGCGAACGGGAAGAACGCGTCGGAGGCGGCCACTGCGCCGCGGGCACGCGCGGGAGCCCCGCTCGCGTCGGCGTTGGAAGCCCCGCCGGCACCGTCGACGTCGGACTCGACGTTAACGCCCAAGGTGTTGGCCCGCTCGACGGCGAGCTTGCAGGAGTCCAGGCGGTTGACCTGGCCCATGCCGATGCCCACTGCGGCGCCGTTGGAGGCGAGCAGGATCGCATTGGACTTGGCTGCGCGGCAGGCGGTCCAGGCGAAGGCGAGGTCGGCCAGCGTGGCATCGTCGGCTACTTCGCCTGCGGCAAGCGTCCAGTTGGCGGGGGTATCGCCGTCGGCATCCACCTTGTCGGTGATCTGCACCAGGACGCCACCGGAAACCTGGCGGATTTCCGCCGGGTAGCGCCCGTAGCCCTCCGGGAGGGACAGCAGGCGGATGTTCTTCTTCTTGGAGAGGATCTCCACGGCCTCTGGCTCGAAGCCGGGGGCGATGACCACCTCGGTGAAGATCCCGGCCACGGTCTGGGCCATGCCGGCAGTGACCGTGCGGTTGGCCGCGATGACGCCGCCGAACGCGGAGACGGGGTCGCAGGCGTGGGCCTTGGCGTGGGCGTCGGCGATGGGGTCGGCGGCGTCGGCAGAGGCCACGGCCACACCGCAGGGGTTGGCGTGCTTGATGATGGCCACGGCGGGCTCGGCGAAGTCATAGGCGGCGCGCAATGCTGCGTCGGCGTCCACGAAGTTGTTGTAGCTCATGGCCTTGCCGTGGATCTGGTCGGCCTGCGCGATGCCTGCAGGGGCTGCCTTGTCCACGTAGAGCGCGGCCTGCTGGTGCGGGTTCTCGCCGTAGCGCAGCACCTCGGAGCGTTCCAGGGCGAGGCCGGCGTAGGCGGGCCAGTCGATGACGCCGTCGCCGTCCTCGTCGAGGAACTGGCTGGCGGTCCAGGTGGCCACCGCGGTGTCGTACGTGGCGGTGTGCGCGAACGCCTTCGCGGCAAGCCGGCGGCGGGTCTTGAGATCGAAGCCGCCCTCGGCGGCGGCACGGACCACGTCGCCGTAGAACGTCGGGTCCACCACAATGGCGACGGCGGCGTGGTTCTTCGCGGCGGAGCGCACCATGGCAGGGCCTCCGATGTCGATCTGCTCAACGACGTCGTCCTGCGCGGCGCCGGACCTGACCGTCTCCACGAACGGGTAGAGGTTCACCACGACGAGGTCGAAGGCCTCGATCTCCATCTTGGCGAGGGTCTCCATGTGGGCGGGGACGCGGCGGTCGGCGAGGATGCCGCCGTGGACGCGCGGGTGCAGGGTCTTGACCCTGCCGTCGAGCATCTCGGGGGAACCGGTGACTTCCTCGACTTCCTGGACCGGGATGCCGGCCGCGGCAATCTTCTTGGCGGTCGAGCCGGTGGAAACAATTTTGACGCCTGCTGCGTGCAGGCCCTTGGCGAGCTCCTCCAGACCGGTCTTGTCGTATACCGAGATCAGGGCCCGGCGGATGGGAACACGGTCAAGCTGCGTCAAGCTCACAAAAGTCTCCGTCTTTATCTCGCGGTGGATGTGCCGCGGTTGGTGGGGATACGGCCCAGTTTATCGTGTCGGCGGACCCCCTCCTGCTGGCGGCCGCACTGTGAAGGCCGGGCCGCTCCCTGCGTGGATTTCCGGCCCCTCCGGGCGACCCCGGTCCGCCGCGTCGGGGCGTTCTGCAACGTAAGGTTTAAGCAGGAGGCCGAGATGAATATTTACACCACTGTGCCCAGTGGCGAGCAGGTAGTCCAGGAACTGCCGTGGCGCTGGAAAGTGCAGGGCCGGATCTTCGTGATCGGCGGCCTGGGGTTCATGTTCGATGCCTGGGACGTCACACTCAACGGCATTCTCATTCCGCTGCTGTCCACCCACTGGAGCCTCACCCCGGGCGAGGCCGGCTGGATCGGCACGGCCAACCTGATCGGGATGGCCCTGGGGGCCTTCATCTGGGGCACCATCGCCGACACCATCGGGCGCAGGAAGGCCTTCACGGCCACGCTGCTGATCTTCTCGCTCTTCACGGTCCTCGGCGCCTTCTCCCCCGACTTCCTCTGGTTCTGCGTGTTCCGCTTCATGGCGGGGTTCGGCCTGGGCGGCTGCATTCCCGTGGACTACGCGCTGGTGGGCGAGTTCACGCCCCGCAGGCAGCGCGGCCGGGTGCTCACCGCGATGGACGGCTGGTGGCCCGTGGGTGCCGCGCTCTGCGGCTTCGTGTCCGCCTGGCTCGTCGCCGCTTTTGCCGACTGGCGCCTGACCATGCTCGTCATGGTGTTGCCTGCCCTGCTGGTGTTCTGGGTGCGGCGCAGCGTTCCCGAGTCGCCGCTGTTCCTGATCCGCAAGGGACGCCGCGAGGAAGCCGCCCGGGTGATAGACGGCCTGGTCGAGGCCACCGGCGCCGAGGCCCGGGCGTACAGCCTGCCCGAGCCGCAGGCCGTCCCGCGGTTTTCCGCCGGCAGCGCGTGGCAGCAGCTGCGCGGGGTCTGGCAGTTCAACTGGAAGATCACCACCGCCGCCTGGGCGCTGTTCATGAGCATCCTGCTGGTTTACTACCTGTCCCTGACCTGGATGCCGCGGATCCTGATCGGCGCCGGGTTCGCCGAGTACAAGGCGTTCCTGACGACGGCGGGGATGGCCGCCGTCGGGCTCCTGGGCGTGATTGCGGCAGCGCTGCTCGTGGAACGGGTGGGCCGCAAGTGGCTGCTGGCTGTTACCGGACCGCTGTCCGCGCTGGTCCTGATGGTGGTGGCGTTCGTGGTGGATGTGCCCACGGCGGCCGTGTTCTGGCTGCTGGTGTTCGGGTTCGTGGTGCAGGTGGCCATCCCGGTGCTTTACGCCTACGTTTCCGAGCTGTACCCCACGGAGCTGCGGGGCAGCGGCTTCGGCTGGGCGTCCACATTCTCGCGGCTGGGCGCAGGCTTCGGCCCGCTCATTTTTGCGAACTACTTCTGGCCGCAGCTGGGTCTGGCCACGTCGTTTGCCCTCGCCGGCGGCCTGGTGGTCCTGTCGGTGCTGTGGATGGCGTTCTTTTCCCCCGAAACCAGGCAGCGCCGCCTCGAGTAGGTGCCTCCGTCTCCCAACTAACTCGCAGTTGTTGTCGTTTTGACGCCTCAAAACGGCAACAACTGCGAGTTACTTGGATGCCTGGTCCTGCCGTTTGACTCCCCAATGTCCGACGGCGGCGCTAGTCTCTGGCGGGACGCTGGGGACCGTCTCCAGCCATCGATTGGGAGGCCGAATGACTCTGTGTAAGACACCAGAGACTTTGAGGCCTGGCCACAGCACGGTCAGCCAAATTCGGGACCGGCTCAGCGATAATGTCCGCTGGGTGGAGACGGCCATCAGTGGGGAGTGTGTAGCGCCCCAATGGACGGGTGCCCGATGGAACTTTGACCTCGTCTCCGTGTCTTCCAAGGGCGTTGACTTCCTGCCATGCACGATCTGGGAGGACCAGGCTCCCAGAATTGAGGCAAAGCTGCGAACAGCCGGTTTTCCTTGGAAGAAGCCATGACGGCAGGAATGACCCTTAAGGTGACCGGCACGACGTGGCTGGGCAGAGACGGAAAGGTGTACGTCAGGGTTACGGCGATTGAGCCAGGGTTCGTCCGTCGCGGACGTCTCCATCTTGAGGACAAGGAGGCCATGGCTACAGTAGGAGCAGCGGGCATAGCCAGCGATCGCTTGTGCCCAGGCTTCACTCACGACAATCCGTCGTCCGCATTCCAAGCCATCGATCGCCTGCCAAGGCGGATCATGCTACTCGGGCCGTCAGGAGCACAGGGCATAGGCGATTTTAGGCGCCGTCTCCGCCACAACAGGACTTCATCCCCGGAGGTCGTGTTACCGGGCTTTATCGTGGACCCCTGCCGGGAATATCCGCACCGTGCAAGCGCACTTTGACGAGGCGTATCGCCAAGATATGGATTTGGTCCTTCTCGTTCAAGGCGGCGGCCATTGGAGCATGCTTCGTGGATGCGAACGGGCAGACCTAGCCCTCGCAATTCACAAATCTCGCGTCCCGGTGGCAACGGCTGTCGGACATGATGCGAACGTTTCCTTGGCGGACCGGGCAGCCAAGCTGTCTTTCATGACGCCGACGGCAGCAGCGGAAGCGATGGGGAACGCGTTGAATCACCAGCAGTTTCGCGGGAAGAAGGATGCCCGAGAAGCAGCGGCGCAAAGGAGACGGAAGGCAGACCACGCCACCAGAAAAGCCGAACGGGAAGCAGTCACGAGCGAGATACAAAACCTAAAGAAGGTGATAAAGAACCTAGAGGATGAGCTCGCGCAAGCCCGGGAGGCTGCCATGAAGAGAGCCTTCGAGCTGGAAGCCAGGGCCCACCGGGCAGTCGCCGTGCACACCCTGGACCTTCTGGAATCGGCAGAACAACGCGTTCGGTTCACTTCTCGGCTCGCCACGGCGACTACCGCCATCACGGTCGCCGCTCTGATCCGGTTCGGCCACGAGATTCTGTCGCTGGTCCCCGGTGACCGAGGACCAGCCGATTACTGGCTGTACGTGGCGACTGTCGCTTTTGCGGGGGCAGCTCTCGTTGTGCGGCAACGACTGGCCAGACGAAAAATCACCTTTTCATCGACCAGACCGATGAGTTACCCGCACCCCGACGCAGACTCATGGCGACAGGCCACCAAGACGGTCCGAACCATCAGAGGCCTTCGCAAGCTCCGCCACCACGCACCGTTGTAACCCCTTTACCCCCCCAACTGACTCGCAGTTGTTGTCGTTTTGACGCCCCAAAACGACGAGAACTGCGAGCTACTTGGGTGACCAGCCTCTGCTGAGTAGCGCGTCCCGGACTTTCCGGACCGCTGATCCGGCTCCGTTCTGCATGTGCCGTTTGGAGATCCTCACCAGCAGCCACCCTCCACGGCCGTAGTCCTCCTCGCGGGCGATATCCCGGACAATCTGCTCAGCTTCCGAGTGGCCGTCACCCTCGTACTCCACTGCGACCCGGTGTTCGGGATAGCCCATATCGGGTTGGCGTACGACGCCGGAACAGAGTTCGGTGCGCACGTTCAGTTGCGGTTCCGGCAGCCCCGCAAACTCAAGTGCCAGTCGCAGCCGCGTCTCCGGCGCAGAATCCGACCCTACCCGCGTCAACTCGAGGGCTAGCCGCGCCTTCCGGATGCCCGGCGTGCCTTTGTGTCTGTCCAGCATGTCGGCCAACCGCTCGGGGGTGGAGTGCGGTTCATCCCTGGCTTCAAACTCGGGCCTGGGAAGGCGCAGGAGATGGTCTGCCACCACGGTCAACTCCTCGACACTCATCTTCCGTGCGACGTCCAGCCATGTTCGGAGTCTGCTCGTCACCATCAGTCCGTCTACGCACACGATTTCGTCGTCGAAAAACTGTCCCACGCGGCCCACGACGCCCGTGCGGCGGGGAATGGCCATCGTGTCCGGGCGGGAGATGTGGACACGCGGATCCTGTTGACCGGGCAGGAACCCGGGGAACTGCCAGAAGGTGAAGGCAGTGGCGTGAGAGGCCGCCGAAAACTCTGTCACGCGGGTGAACGGCCGGATTGTCTCCGACGTGCACAGCTCCGCAGGTCCAAGGATTGGTCTGTCATTGGGCACCCGGATGCCGCGGCTGGGTGAGTACAGCGCTTTGTGCCGCAGCCTCCTCAGGCTGACACCGGCGTCGGCGGCTTCCTGGCAAGTGAACGGCGCCAGGGCAAGCGGTTGAGGAAGCGGTCGAGGAGTCTTCACCGGACCATGGTCGCAAAAGAAAGCTCGGCCACAGGGGTTATCCACAGGCCCACGCCTCGCCAACCCAACTGACTGGCAGTTGTTGTCGTTTTGGGGGCTCAAAACGACATTAAATGCGAGCGAGTTGGGTCAGCGCGCGGGGGCGTGCTTTGCCGCAAGGGACGCGAGGGTAGAGACCAAGAGCCGGCGCTCCACCACCTTGATCCGCTCGTGCAGGGTGTCCTCGGTGTCGTCGTCCTCGATGGCCACCGCCTCCTGCGCGATGATGGGCCCGGTGTCCACGCCGGCGTCGGCCCAGTGCACGGTACAGCCGGTGACCTTCACGCCGTAGGCCATGGCGTCGCGGACGCCGTGGGCGCCGGGGAAGGACGGCAGCAGGGCGGGGTGCGTGTTGAGGTATTTTCCGTCGAAGGCGTCGATGAACTCGGGGCTCACGATCCGCATGAAGCCTGACGACACCACCACGTCCGGCTGGTACGCGGCCACGGCTTCCGTCAGTGCAGCATTCCACTCCGAGCGGTCCGTGTAGGCCTTGAAATCCACCACGAACGTTTTGATCCCGGCAGCAGCAGAGCGCTCCACGCCGTAGGTTCCCGCGCGGTCCGCGCCCACCGCGGCGATCTCGATATCCAGGTCTCCGGCCTGAACGGCGTCGATGACGGCCTGGAGGTTGGAACCGGTTCCGGAGACGAGGACTACTATGCGCATTGCTCAAGCTTAGGCGGCTGCTCGCGTAGTCTGGAAAACATGAACCCCACTCCGGGCCCCCAGGGGCCGCAGCGGACCGCGCGTCCGCTCAGCGAGGACGCCAAGGCCTCGCTCCAGAAGACGCACACGCTGTTCCGCATGTTCATTGTGGCCGTGCTGGGCGCCTTCTTCGTGTTTCAGTTGGACATCGCCTACCTCTGGCTCACGGCCCTTCTGACGGCGGCGGGCATCGCGCTGGGGATCATCGTGCTCATCCGGGCCATCCGCTTCAAGGAATCCAAACTGGTGCTGTTCGGCACGATCTCCGGCCTGGTGGTTTCGGCTGTGCTGGTGCTCCTGGTCCTGACCTCGGCACTGTTCTTCAACCAGGTCCGCGACTTCCAGCAGTGCTCCCGCCAGGCGCTGACCAGCAAGGCAAGCACCGAGTGCCGGGTCCAGCTGGAGAACTCACTGCCCGGACCGCTTCAACAGCCCGTCCGCTAACGCGAGCCACCGGCCCGGTCCGCCCGGCGGGCTATTTGCTGTTGGGTGCAGTCCCCAGCTCGGCGTCCCGCAATTGCCGGCGTTCCAGCCACGGTCCCGCCGCGTACCCAATTACGACGCCGATGCCGACTTCCGCCGCCAGCCAGACTGCCGTCCGCAGTGGGTCCGGACCGACGTCCGTGAGGCGGCCAATGCCGGCCGAGCCGCGCGCAAGCGAGGCAAGGGCCGCTGCCAGAACGCCGGCAGCAGCCCCGACGATGAGGGCCAGGGACAGCGTGGACGCCGCGGCGGTCAGCCAGCGGACGTGCAGCTTGATGGACAGCCACTCGTCGAAGTGATTTTCCCCTTCGCGAAGGAACCACCAGCCGGCCAGGACCCCGGCGAGCACCGGAACCACCAGCGCCACCGGTCCGAAGTCGAGTGGGCCCGAAGGGATGGCAGCAAAAACGGGGATGGTGGGCAGCGGTCCGACGGCGGTCCCCAGCGGACCCACCTGCGAGCCGGCTCCCAGCGCGAACCCAGAGCCGCTCAGCCACGCGAGTGCGAACACTGCCAGGTTCGGCAGGAAACCGAGCTGCGCAATCGTGAGGGCCGCGCCTCCGACGGGCCCGGCGTCGAGCCCTTCATAAACCGCCACCACAAGGTTCCAGTGGATGAAAAGATCCACGGCCAGCAGCGACGAGGAAATGGCGAGCGCCGCGATAACAGCCACGAAGCCGGCCTTGGCGGCCGAAGCCAGATACGAACCCGCCCACCGCGAATGCTGGCTGGTGCGGGCGATCCAGTCCACGGCGTCGACACCGATCAGGCGGCTCCACGAACCGGCCTCCCGCCGGGCGCCGATCACCATGCCGAGGCCGAACGGAACCAGCGGCAGCAGCCCGGCCCACCACAGGAAGACCTCAACGTCCTCGGTCCGGCAGATGAACCCGGTGGCGATGCCAAAACCCGCATAGACCAGCCACGAGCCAAGCAGCGCCTGCCACAACTGGTCTGTGTACGACGCCCGGGCAAGGCGCCTGCCTGCCCGCCAGGCCAGCAGGAACGGGATGAGGGTCAGGCCCAGCGGAAGCAGCGACAGTGTGCCGGTCTCGGCCCTGGCGGCAGCGCCCTCGCCCACCGCGGTGAGGTAGAGGGGCACCCCGTGGATGACCAGCCAAGCCTGGCCGGCGAGCCGCGCCAACGCATCGAGGCCGCTGCTTCCGAAACCCGAGGTGGCCCACACCGCAACGATGGGTGCGATGACCAGCAGTGCGGAAATCATCGCCGCCTGCGCGGACTCGAGCCCGCCCTGCAGCCACAGGGGCATGGGAAGGCCACGGTCTCCGGTCTGGTCAGCACGCAGTTTCATCGCCTCCATCGTGCCATGCGTGGCCCGGCCCGCCGGTTTTCGACAGGCGGGGCAGCGCGAGAAGTCGGACGGGGCTACGCTGGCGCCAGTACGGGCAAGCTCAACTGTGAGCGCTTTTTCAGAAGGCCGGACGTAAAATTAGCTTGTCCGCATTCAGTGGTTGGAGGCAGAAATGACTACCGCATCCCCACATGCACACGGCGTTCACTTTGGCAGAACTGACGTCCAGAACGCTGGCATGGGTGTAGGTATTGTCTTGATGGTGGTCGGTGTGCTGGGGTTCATCCCGGGCATCACCGCACGTTATGGCGAACTGATGTTCCTTGGGCCTGATTCGCACGCCATGTTCCTCGGCTTGTTCCAGGTATCCATGCTGCTCAACATCGTGCAGCTGGTTATCGGCGCAACCGGCTGGGCCATGTCCCGGAGCGAAATGGGCGCGCGCAGGTTCCTCATGGGCGCCGGTGCGCTGTACATCGTCCTCAGCATTTACGGGCTCAGTGTCGGAGTAGACTCGGCGGCCAACTTCCTGTCGCTGAATACGCCGGACAACTGGACGCACATGGTGCTTGGCGTGCTGATGATTGCCTGCGGCTGGATGTTTTCACGGCATTCGGTCGAGGACAGGAGATAGCCCGGACCGCGAACGCCGGGAACTAGGAGCCGCGAATGAGTAGATATCTAATCTGAGTATTCGTACTACCGGTCGGTGCAGGCGGCCACGCATAGTCGTGGGCGGCTGCACCAACTTTGTGTCCGGCAGGGCGCATGCTTCACAACCGCGGGTCATGCCGGTTTGGGTCGTCAGGCATCCTGGAGTCAAGCAAGGGACAGCACGAAGGAGAGCACAAACCCGGCCGCTGTGCTGAGTGCCACCGCTGGGCCGCCGTGTTCGAAGGCTTCCGGCATCAGGGTGTCCGCGAGGGAAGCAATGACGGCGCCGGCTGCAAAGGCCAGGGGCAGCGAGATGGTTTCCGGGTCCGCCCCGGACAGCGGGCCTGCACCAAGGACTACGGCTGCCACGAGCAGCACGGCGCAGATGGTCCACAGTGCCATGATCGCCCCACCGGTACGGCCTTGGCTGCGCATGGACGCGGCGCCCACTAGTGCCTCCGGCAAATTGGACACGAAGATCGCGGCCAGAAGCGCCAACCCCCCTGTCCCCTCCCCCAGCGAGACGCCCAGGGCGATATTCTCCGGCACACCATCCAAGGTCACGGCCGCCAGCAGGGCCATGCCCGCTGCACCTCGGGTGGAGGTGGAGGCGGGGGCCTTCTCTTCGGCGGCCGCATCGGTGTCCAGCTTCGCGCTGCCGCGGAATTCATCCGCAGGCACTGATTTGGACCCCGGTTGCGCCCACCGGTCAAGCAGTGCACTCAGGGCGGTGAAAACCACTGCGCCAACCAGCAGGCCGAGCGCTGCCCGCACAATGCCGCCTCGCTGGTAAGCGTCCTCAAACAGCTCGAAGGTCAGGGCGGTGATGAGTGCGCCCGCGGCGAACGAGAGCAAAATCGCCAGCAGCCGTTTCGGCAGCTCAAAGCGGACACCAATAAGGGCACCCAGAACAAGGGCACTTGAAGCCACCACGCCGAACAGCAGGGAGGTTCCCACACCGTCAGTATAGGATCGGGGTCATTTGCCGGGAACGACACAGCGGTGGCGGCTATTTAAAGCGAATTTCGGCGTAGGGCTCGCTGGGCAGGTATCCGGCAGTCCACGGCTCCTCAGCCGGTTCGCTTCGCACTTCGCCGCGCCCGTCGCGCAGCACGGCCAGCACTGTTGCCGCAATGGCCACTGCGGCAATTGCAGCCAGCAGCACAAGGACGACGACGATGGATCCAGACATCCCGCATGCACCTTCCGCTTCAATTTTATTGCGGTTCAGCACTCCCGCTCGTGCAAAAGATATCTTTCCTCTGGACGGAACCGGCCGGCGGGCATATTCTGGTCTCCCATTGCGCTGGGGGGTGATTCGAATGGGCAACAGCTTGCGCCTTCACAAGGCTGCGGTCGCGCGTGCCCTCCTGCTGCCCGTTCTCCTCGCCTTGGCCTGGATCATCTGGGGCGCGGCATCCGCCGGCGCGGCCTCCGGGGACAGCGACTCGTTGGGACCCGCTTCCCTCGCCACAGCTCCCGTCGCTTCCATTGCGCAGTCGGCAGCGTCTGCTCCGCTGGCTTCCCCCGTCTCCCAGATTGCCCCGGCCCGCAAGCTAGTGCCGGTGGTTCCTTCTCTGCCGGCGGCACTCCGCCTCCCGGCTGCAGTCACCAAGCCCGTATCGAGTGTCGTCGGCACCGTAGCGGACACTGCGGGCGCCGCGGTCAACGGGGCATCGACGACGGTCACCTCAGTAACCAGCGCGACGGCCCCCGTGCTCGACAAGGCTGACAGCCTGATAAAGGCCGCTGAAGACATCATTTCGTCCGTGCCACGGCTGCCTGCAACGCCTGCCTTGCCCGGCATTCCTTCGCTGCCGCTCCCTCCGGTGCCAGTCCCGTCAGTGCCGGTCCCTTCGCTGCCCGTTCCCCCAGTGCCAGTCCCGTCAGTGCCGGTCCCTTCAGTGCCGGCGCCGCAGCTACCCGTGGCCCCAGTACCGGGAGTCACGCCGACCACGCCGGTTCCCCATGCCGGGGGGAACGCGCCAGGTCTTGCTGCGCCGCCACAGGCAGGTTCGCCCTCGGCAGTCGGGCCGAAGACCACCGCTCTGAGGGCAGGAGACAATGCAGGGCCGGCAACATCGGTGGAAACAGCAGTCCAGGACGTGCCCGCTACCGTCGCCGGACTGCCGCTCGCCGGCACGGGCCTCTCGCTGGCCGAGCTTCAGATGACTACGCCCCAGGTACGCGAACTGGCGGGCGCCAGCCCCGCTGCCCACAGACAGCACCTCGGCGCACGGCCCGGCCACGGCTATCTTCAATCGTTTGCCGTAAGCGAGGGAACGCCGGGGAACTCCTCCACTGGCTCCGAAGGCTCTGGTGCCCAGGCCGCCGAAGTGGCGGGAGATTGGGACTGGACGCCCCTGTTTGCCGGCGTCCGCGCGTTTGATGCTGCCCAGCACTTTCCCTCAAGTCCAGCCGTCGATCCGGGGTCTTCCCCCGACTGAACAGGTCAGCTCTGCCCGCATCCAGGGCAGAAAAGACCACCTGCGCAACCCTGCGCAAAGACCATCTGTTCAGTCAGGAGAACATGTCATGTCTACGCACGCCCCGCTGTCTGCTGCCCCCCGCCCGTCCCGTTCGCAGTCCGGACCCGCTAGCGGCCGGATCGGCAACTGGCCCGACCCCATGCGCGGCCGGATCGGCAACTGGCCCGACCCAATGTCCAGCATCATCGGGAACTGGCCGGACCCGATGCAACAGGGACGCTAACGCCGTCCCAACGAAGCTGGAGAACGGTCCGGCGCTGAACCCGGACCGGCGTGTGCCAGCCAGGGAAGTGTTCGCCGCGCGCGGCGACACTTCCCTTCCTTGATGATTAGTCCGCCTATTCAGGGGCGGAGTGGCCCTCGCTGTCTGGCTTCTGCCTTGTTCCGGCGTGGTCGTGCGGGGCCGATGCCGCTTCCTCCGCGGCAACCTCATCTCCGGAAGCGGGCCTCTGTAAGGCAGGTTCTGCAGCAGTATCCGCGCTCGAAGCATGCTGCCCGGCTGCGGCCACACCTTCTGTCACCGCACTGGTTGCGGGCATCACGCCTTCTACCTCCGGGCCTGCTGCGGGTGCACTGGCGACGGGAGAGCCAGTTTCCGCAGTCTCGTCGTCCGCAGTCTCGTCTTCCGCAGTACTGTCCGCGGCTGGATCGCTGACGGCAGCGGCCGGATTCTGGTTCTTGGCCGAGCCGGGCTTGGCGCGGCCGGGAAAGTAGCTGATGACCCGCGCCAGCTCCCGGCCCAGGACGGTACCCTCGACGACGTCGGGGGGCAGCGCATCCTGCTCAGCCTTCCTGGCCGCTTCCAGCGCCTGGCGGCCTGCTTCCGTTATGGAAACCTCGTTGTGGCGCCTGTCCAGGGAACTGGATGCGCGAGCCACCAGGCCTGCCTCCTCGAGCCGCGACAGGACCCTGCCAACAGACTGGCTGCGGACCTTGATCTCAGAGGCCAGCTGTTCCTGGTTCAGCGGCCCGGCAAGGAGGCCCTGCAGCGCGATGACAGCGGCGTGGGTGAGACCGAGTTCAGCCAGCGCCTGATCCTGCCTGCGCTGGACGAGCCTGGCAGCCATGGACAGCAGCTGGTGAGGCGCCCACTGCTCCGCGTCAGGATTCGGGACCATCGGTTTTTAACCTTCTTTCCCCTTTGAGCCCGTGCTGGCGACGTGGCCAGCCCACAATGCCTGCAATGCCGGGGCCCGTAAGCCGGCCGCGGCGTGGGGCAAGTTAGCGGCGGGTGTCCTCTACGCCGTCGGCCTCAATGCGCTCCTTGCGGACCTGTTCATCCACGGTCACCTCGTCCGTGACGGTTTCGGTGTCCAGCCTGACCCGCTCAACGGGCACGGTTTCCTTGTCCACCACCGGACGTTCCTCGTGCAGCACCACTTCGTGTTCTGCCTCGCTGATGGCCGGACCGCCCAGCGCCTCGCCCCTGTTTCCTTCGGTGATCGGTTCGCGCTCCAGCCGCACTTCCTCGCGCTGCACGGGAACGGTCTGGGTAACGTTTTCGGTCACCACGTACTTGCGCAGGCGCGCCCGGCCGCCAGCCTGCCTTTCCGTGCCGACATTCACGCGTTCCTCCGAGCGGGTCATGGCGTCACCGTCGTCCACTCCGGATGTGTCACGACCAGCCCTCTCATCCGCCGCGCTGTACGTTCCGCCACCACCTCCGGCAGCGAATCCTGCATCCCGCTCAGTGGCGGTAAGGCCGGCCGCCGACCGGTCGGCCGCCCGGCCTGAGTCGGCGGTGTGCCCGTTCGCAGCCTCGCTGTAAGTTACCGTTCCGTTCAGCTGGTAGTGCTCGTAGAGCCGGTCCTCTTCGGCCGGGTCAAGGTGTCCTTCCGCTTCCACGCGCGGGGCATCCTTCACCTGGTCCTTGGTGTACGGGACGACGATGTCGGCTCCATCAACCCGGGCGCCTTCGAGGGGGATGAAGGATTCGGAGGTACCGAAGAGGCCTGTCCGTGCGGTTACCCAGGTAGGTTGCCCGTTCTCATCGTCCGCATACACCTGTCCCACGGAACCGATCTTGCCTCCGTCCGTCGAGAGGACGTTTCCGTTCTGGTTCAGCAGGCCGTCGATGTGTTCCTTGGCGAGCATTCTGTCTCCTTGAATGTTGACTTCTTGTCCACTTTTGGCTGTTCACGTTGAACCGGCGACGGCGGTGCGACGCCACACGGCGTGCTATCCGCCAAAGAGCGGCAACTGCCGTGCGGGGCGGGCATCCGCCGTCGGGCCGAGGCGATTACTCCGGCCTCGCACCTACACCCTAAGCATGCTTACTATCCGATTGGCAAGCCTACTTAGCTTTTTTCTTGCCGCTGCGATTCGCTACGCGCACCAATTCCGCGCCGCTACACGAAACTTGCCCGCCTCATTCCAGGACAGCCGAAGTAAAGGTGGGAAAAATGCCAAGGGTGCTTACTATTTCTTAGTAAACATGCTTACCATTGCATGCCAGCAACGCTGGTTCCTGTACAGCAACTGACCCTTTCGGAAAGAGAGAGCGAAGATGACTGAGAACCAATGGCCGCAGGATGAAGACCTCAGCACTCCCCCGGCCACACAGAATTCGGGTTACGGCGCCGGCACCACCGGATACGGCGCAACTGGCGCGGGCACCACTGGCTACACCGGCAGCCCGGGCTACCAGGATGATGCGTCCTCGAAGAAGGACGTGGCGAAGGAAGAGGCCGCGAACGTCGCCGGCGAGACTAAAGTTGCCGCCCAGAACGTTGCCGAGACGGCCAAGGCCGAGGCGAAGAACGTCGCGTACGAGGCGAAGAACAGCGCCAAGGATCTTCTGCACCAGGCGAAGTCGGACCTGACCAGCCAGGCCGGCACCCAGCAGACCAAGGCCGCCGAAGGCATCCGCACCATCTCCTCACAGCTGCGCACCATGGCCGACGCACCTGACCAGCAGGGCGTAGCCTCGGACCTGATCCGGCAAGCCGCGGACCGCTCCGAGTCGGTCGCGTCCTGGCTCGACAACCGGGATCCGGGCTCACTGCTGGACGAGGTCAAGTCCTTTGCCCGCCAGCGCCCCGGCACCTTCCTGCTCGTCGCGGCTGGCGCGGGCCTGCTTGCCGGCCGCCTGGGCCGCAGCCTGCAGGCCGGCGCCCCCGAGACGGCAACCGGCGCGGGCTACGCGAGCACAGTTCCGCCCTACCCCGTCCAGCCGCCGGTCACCGATAGCAGCCTTGACACCGGGATCGGCACACCGCTCTACGACCAGGCCGGACTGGGAGAGCCCGTTTACACCCAGCCGGCGTACGGCGAGCAGACTTACGGGGAACAGACCACCGGTCAGCCCGCGTACGGTGAGCCAGCCTACGGGGAACCCGCCACTGGCCAGCCCGCCTTCGGCGAACCTGCCTACGGCGAACCGGGCGTCGGAGAGCCGGCCATCGGTGAGCCGGGTTATGGCGAACCGGGCTACGGGGAGCCGAGGCGCCGGGATACTGATGATACCGAGGGTGGGGGTCGTCCCCTGTGAGCAGCCAGATACCTGATCTCCCTCCCACCGAGGCGCACGCAAAGGCCGACACCACCTCCCTCGGCGACCTCCTGGGCGATGTCACCCGTGACCTGTCCACCCTGATGCGGCAGGAAATCGAACTCGCCAAAGCCGAACTCAAACAGTCCGGCACCCGCGCCGGCAAGGGCGGCGGCATGCTCGCCGGCGCCGGCGTCGCCGGGCACTTCGTGCTCCT
>NZ_JBQCMF010000003.1:0-313477 GCF_051965295.1 Arthrobacter sp. SAFR-023
GACTCACCCCTCACGCTCCTGGTCACCCTCATCGCCATCGCCCTCATGGTCGCCGGCTGGTACGCCTGCCGCAAACGGATCCACGAGATCGCCGAAGCCCGCGAAGGCTTCACCGGCATGTCCCCCGTCATCGCCAACCCGATGCCCCTCAGATAGATATCCCCACTTTCACAGACACCCGCCCACCAATAACCAAAGAAAGCTCATGACAACAGAGTCTCAGTCCCCCTTGACCGCAAACGATGTCCCTTCCGATCTTGGGCAGTTCGACGACCATACGCTGCAGCAGACTGGCCGCGAGAGCAGCACCGCACCATCCCGCGCGGCCCTGAAATCCGCCGGGCATGTGATTGTTGATTCGCTCGCAGCCCATGGCGTGAAACGCACCTACGTGGTTCCCGGCGAAAGCTTCCTTGACGTATTGGACGGCCTGCACACCTCGGAGATCGAAACCGTCGTGTGCCGGCACGAGGGCGGGGCAACGTACATGGCCGAGGCCGACGGAAAAATGAACCAGGTGCCCGGTGTGGCGATGGTTACCCGGGGACCCGGCGCAGCGAACGCGCACGTGGGACTGCATACTGCCTGGCAGGACTCGACGCCGATGCTCCTGTTCGTGGGCCTGATTCCGTTCGCGCACCGGGACCGCGAGGCGTTCCAGGAGTTCGACATCAAAGCCTGGTTCGATACCGGCGCCAAGCGCGTCATGGTCCTTGACCACGCTGAACGGGCATCCGAGATCGTGGCCGAGGCGATGTTTGCCGCGATGAGCGGCCGACCCGGGCCGGTGGTGGTGGGCCTGCCGGAGGACATCCTCCGGCAATTGGTCGATCCGGCGCTGCACCCGGCGATCCCGGTGGCGGCCGGCGGCATGAGCAGCAACGACGCCGCGGCCCTGAAGGCTGCGCTGGCCTCGTCCGACAAACCGCTTTTCGTAACGGGCGGCAACGACTGGACCCAGGCGGCAGCTGACCAACTGACCGCGTGGCTGGAACGTCACCAGATTCCAGCAGCAGCGGAATGGCGCACCCAGGGAACCATCTCCTTTGACTCCCCGTCCTATGTGGGCCCCATCGGGTACGGCCGCCCGCGCCCCACCTTCGACCTGCTCGAGGAGACCGACCTCCTGGTGTTTGTGGGCACTGTCCCGGGAGACGTGATTACGGACGGATTTGTCTGCCGCCAGGACTGGAGCAAGAAGAACTTTCTGGTCACCATCGACCCCTCGCTGCGCGGCCGTTCCGGTCCTGTCTCGCGGCAGATCCTGGCGAAACCGGAGGCCTTTGTCCGGGATCTGGCAGGCATCGACCTGGAAGTGAAGGAGGAATGGAAGGCGTGGACAGGCCGGATGAGGGCCGAACAGGAGTCCTTTGCCGCGCTGCCCGCTTCCACTCCCACTGCCGGACCGGCAAGGATGGACACCTTGATGGCGAACCTGGTCCCCAGACTGCCGGAGGACGCCCTGGTGACGTTCGGAGCGGGCGAGCACACCAACTGGGCCCACCGGTACTTCCCCACCCGCCGCTACGCTTCCATGGTCAGCGCCAGGAACGGCTCCATGGGCTACTCCATCCCCTCGGCCATCGCGGCGTCGCTGGCGGAGCCACGGAGGCGGGTGGTCACCATCGCCGGAGACGGGGAGTTCCTCATGAACGGCCAGGAACTAGCCACCGCCGCCCAGTACGGCGCCACCCCGCTGGTTATCGTCATGGACAACCAGGAGTACGGCACCATCCGCACCCACCAGGAGCGGCACTATCCCGAACGCGTATCCGGCACCCAGCTGAAGAATCCGGACTTCGGCATGATGGCCACGGCCTTTGGCGGTTTCGGCATCACTGTCACCGAGGACAAGGACATTCCGGCCGCCTTGGACGCGGCCCTGGCAGCCATCGATGATGCCCAAGTCTTCGCCCTCATCCATCTCGTGGTGGAACAGCGCGTCAAGGCCTACAACTCCACGCCCTGACAGAAAACGGACGACGGCGGGTCCTCCCGCCGTCGTCCGTCGGAGGCCCTTTCTGATCCGGTGCTGCCTGTAAACGCGCTGCCTGTCGACAGTCACCTGTGCGCCCGGGAACTGCTTATCATCGACCATGAGCATTTCCGATTCCCTCCTTCAGTTCGCCCTCGTGGCCGCCCTGCTTACGGTGATCCCGGGAATGGATACCGTGCTCGTGCTGCGCGCGGCCATCAGCGGAGGCCGCGGGTCCGCCTTCGCCACGGCGGCGGGAATCTGTACAGGTACCGTCTTCTGGGGAGTGGCCGCCGCCATCGGGGCATCGGCCTTGCTGGCCGCCTCGGAAACAGCCTTTACCGTCCTGAAGGTTGCGGGCGCCTGCTATATGGCGTGGCTGGCTGTGAGCATGATTATCCGAAGCTTCCGGCCGGGGGCGGCTGCTGAGGCCGGCCCCGCGGGCCCGGCCAGCTCCCGCGCCGCGTGGCTTTCGGGCACCACGACCAGCCTGCTGAATCCCAAGGTCGGGGTTTTCTACATGGCCATGATCCCGCAGTTCCTTCCGCCGGAGGCGCCGCCGCTGCTGATGGGCGTGCTGTTGCCGCTGGTCCACAACGTCGAGGGCATGGCGTGGTTTGCGGTCATCATTTTGGCAACCCACCATGCGCGCCGCTGGCTCCAGTCGCCCGCCGTGGCCAAAACCACCGACCGCGTCGCCGGCGTTGTCCTCCTGGGTTTCGCGGCAAAGATCGCCACCAGCAAATCCTGACGCCCTAACCGGCGGGCGCCCCGCCGTCGAACGCGTGGCTCACCAGTCCCACGGTGTTCCCCTCGCTGTCCCTGATGAAAGCCATCCATTCGTCCGCACCCGCAGGGCCGAGCCGTGCATCATCGTGATGGAAGATCACGTGCGGGGCACCAACCACCTCCACTCCCCCAGCCTCAAGCTCAGCAGCGCGCAACCTCACGTCCGGAACGCCAAGGTAAATCACCGCCGAGGGTGCTCCCCGTTCCAGCAACAGCCGGACGCCGTCGAGGTCGAAGAACAGCAGTCCCGGCGGGTCGAAGACAGCTGCCGGCGCGGTGCCCAGCAGCCTCGAGTAGAACTTTGCCGCCCGATCAAGATCCTCGGCGTGCTGCGCGATCTGGGTGAGCTTCACTGGGCCTCCTTCAGGAGTGCGTATGCTTCCTGCCTGACATCGTCACGGGATATTCCCGCACGGGCAAGACCTGCTAAAAACGGATAGGCTCGGAAGCATGCCTTCCACAACAGACCGCCCCGGAACGCGGGCGGTTCCGGCCCTCACGGCCGCCGCAGCTGCGGCAGATTTCATCCTCATCCTGACGTTCGCTGCCATCGGCCGGGACGCACACGCACGAGGAGAAACAGTCATTGGAGTCCTGTCCACCGCCTGGCCGTTCCTGGCCGGCGCAGCCGTCACCTGGCTGCTGCTGCGGCTCTGGCGGCGGCCGCTCGCGCTGTGGCCGGCCGGGGTGGCCGTGTGGCTGGGCACCGTGGCCATCGGAATGGCGCTGCGGGCGCTCACCGGACAGACGGTTGTCCTCCCGTTTGTGATCGTGGCGCTGCTGAGCCTGGCGGTGTTCCTCCTCGGCTACCGCCTCATCGTTGCCATAGTTCTCCGCCTGCGCGCACGCCGCCGCGCTTGACCCCTGGGGGCGGCGCCGCCACGGGAACCACCACCGGCGCCCGCCCATGTACTGGACCGCCCATGTAATAGGCTGGCAGCACAGCTCATCAGATCCGGAAGGGTTCACAGTGATCACCGCATTCGTCCTGATCAAGACAGACGCCTCGCGTATCCCCGAAACGGCCGAGGAGATATCCTCCATCGACGGCATCAGCGAGGTCTACTCAGTGACCGGGGAATGGGACCTGATCGCCGTCGCACGCGTGTCCCAGCACGAAGATCTGGCGGACGTCATCGCCGACAAGCTGTCCAAGGTCCCCGCCGTCGTGCACACCACCACCCACATCGCCTTCCGGGCCTACTCGCAGCACGACCTCGATGCCGCCTTCGCGCTGGGGTTCGAGGAGTAGCAGCACGCCAGAACACAACAGAGGGGCCAGGCACCCGCAGGTGCCTGGCCCCTCTGCTGCTGAATTTGGACTGTTCGGAGCTCTAGGCCCGGGAGAGGCTGACCCACTTCTCAAGCACGGCAGCGGCTGCGCCGGAGCCGATGGATTCCGCGGCACGGTCAAGGGCAAGCTTCATGCGGTCAGCGAGCGGACCGTTAGCCTGAAGGTCGTACGCCACCAGGCCCGCCGCCGCGTTCAACAGGACAGCGTCCCGGACCGGCCCGGTTTCCCCGGCCAGGACATTGCGGACGACGGCGGCATTCGCCTGTGCGTCACCGCCGCGCAGCTGATCGACACTGGCCTGACGGATCCCCAGGTCCCCGGGCGAGAAAGTCTGCTCCGTCACTTCGCCGCCCCGGATCTCCCACACGGTAGACGGCCCGGTGGTGGTCAGTTCGTCCAGGCCGTCGCTGCCCCGGAACACCAGGCCCCGGCTGCCGCGCCGCGCCAGGACGCCGGCCACGAGCGGCGCCATGCGGGCGTTCGCCACGCCTACTGCGGAGGCCTGCACCCGGGCGGGGTTGGTAAGGGGGCCCAGGAAGTTGAAGGCTGTGGGGATCGCGAGTTCGCGCCTGGGAACCGCGGTGTGGCGGAAGGACGGGTGGAAGACCTGTGCGAAGCAGAAGGTGATGCCCGCTTCCTCCGCGTTCCGGGCGACGTCAGCTATGGGAAGGTCGAGCCGTACCCCCAGCGCTTCCAAAACGTCCGCTGACCCCGATGACGACGACGCCGCACGGTTTCCGTGCTTAACCACCTTGGCGCCCGCTCCGGCACAGACCAGCGCGGCCATGGTGGAGATGTTGACAGTGTTGAGTTGATCACCACCAGTGCCCACGATGTCCAGCTTTTCGCCGCTGATGGAGATCGGATTGGCGTGGGACACCATGGCGTCGACCAGGCCGGCGATCTCCTCAACCGTCTCGCCCTTGGCGCGCAGCGCCACCAGGAAACCGGCGATCTGGACGGGCGTGGCGGCCCCCGACATGATGGTGTCCATGGCCCATGCCGTACTGTCCGCGCTCAGGTGTTCGCCGTTCAACAGTGCCGAGATGAGGCGCGGCCAGGTGTTGCCTGCCGCCGGTGCCGATACCTGTGAAGTCACCTCCTGATGCTATCGAGGTGCCCGTCGCAAAGACCAATATGAACGTGTCCGGGAACTTTTCCGCGCGATTTCGCGTCTTTGTAGAAAAAGTCTCCGCAAAAGGCGGTTTGCGTTGGGCAAGCCGAAGTTTTACAGACATAATGTCTATGTGACATCTGCGACCCATGCCCCCAGTACCCCTGCGCACCCCACGCTGAACCGCCCGAATATGGTCTCTGTCGGGACCGTTGTCTGGCTCTCCAGCGAGTTGATGTTCTTCGCCGGTCTCTTCGCCATGTACTTCACACTCCGGTCCACCTCTGGCCAGATGTGGGCGGAAGAGACGGCCAAGCTCAACTTCCCCTTTGCGCTCGTTAACACCATCGTCCTCGTGGCAAGTTCCTTCACTTGCCAGATGGGCGTATTCGCTGCCGAAAGGCTCCAGCCGCGACGCAGCGGCGGGGCCCTCCAGTTCACCCGCTGGGGCATGAACGAATGGTTCACCCTGACCTTCCTCATGGGCGCCTTCTTCGTTGCCGGCCAGACCACGGAATACGCCATGCTGGTCTCGGAGCACGTGTCGCTGTCCTCCAACGCCTACGGCTCTGCCTTCTACATGACCACGGGCTTCCACGGCCTGCACGTCATCGGCGGTCTGGTCGCCTTCCTGCTCATCATGGGCCGCTCCTTCGCCGCGAAGAAGTTTGGTCACTTCGAGGCGACCTCGGCGATTGTCACCTCCTACTACTGGCACTTCGTGGACGTCGTGTGGATTGGCCTCTTCCTGGTCATCTACGTCCTCCAGTAGCCCAGACTTTTCTCCCTCTTTCCCAAGAGAACGAATTCTAAGAAGCGGCTCACGGAGCCGACGCACGATCGAATAAAGGAACCACCACGTGAAGGCACTCTCGCAGAAGCGACGTCACCCACTGGCAGCAATAGCCCTGCTGTTGATGGGCCTCCTCCTCACTGGTGGGCTGTACGCCGTTGCCACCACCGTCAACGAGGCCAAAGCCAGCACTGCAGAGTTCACCGCCACCGATACGCAGGAAGGCGAGAAGCTCTTCGAAGCCAACTGCGCCACCTGTCACGGCATGGGTGCCAGCGGAACGCAGGACGGTCCCTCACTGGTTGGCGTCGGCGCCGCCGCTGTTGACTTCCAGGTCGGCACCGGCCGCATGCCCATGCAGATGAACGGCCCCCAGGCCTACAAGAAGCCTGCCCAGTTCAACGACACCCAGACCCACCAGCTGTCCGCGTACGTCGCGTCGCTGGGTGCGGGTCCGGCCATCCCGGCCGAGGAACTGCTGGATGAGAAGGGCAACGCCGCCGAAGGTGGCGAGCTGTTCCGCGTGAACTGCGCCATGTGCCACAACGCTGCGGCGGCCGGCGGTGCACTCACCCGCGGCAAGTTCGCTCCGGCCCTGGCCGACGTCACGGGCAAGCACATTTACGAAGCAATGGCGACCGGACCGCAGAACATGCCGGTGTTCAACGACTCGAACATCTCCCCCGAAGGCAAGCGCGACATCATCACCTTCCTGAAGCAGATTGAAGCCAACGGCTCGCCGGGCGGCGCAGACCTGGGCGCACTTGGTCCTGTTTCTGAAGGCCTGTTCGTATGGATCGCCGGCCTCGGCGTCATCATCGCTTTCACCATCTGGCTGACGTCCCGCACGTCGTAGCCAAACCAGGCACAACAAGAACGTCCTGCTGATTGCACAGCAGGTTTGGAACTGAACATAACTCGGCAAAGGCCGAGACGAGAGAAGGATGAGGCGAATCATGGGCAACCATAGTGACGGCAGTCCGAACCACTCGGGCACCGTAGCTACGGCTGGTCAGCATGAGGTGGAGAAATTCCAGGATCCTGGACTTCCCCCGCACCGCTTGCGCCTGGCTGACACGGACCCGAAGGCCGCCAAGCGGGCAGAACGGCAGGTTGCCGCTCTCTTCGCAACCTCAGTTGTTGGCACCGTGATCTTCCTGGTGGCGTACTTCGCCATCGATCTGGGAGACGACTCAAGCATTGCCACCATCCGGCTGCAGAATGCGCTGCTTGGCATTGGCACAGCGTTCGCCATGCTCGGCATCGGCACCGGTATCGTGCACTGGGCCAAGGCCCTGATGCCGGACCACGAAGTCTCCGAGGAACGCCACGCGATCCGCACCGAGGATGACCGCCAGGCTGCGGTCCGCATCGTTGACGACATCGTCGAGGAAACGGGCATTAAGCGCCGCCCCCTCATCCGGAACACCCTGCTGGGCGCCGTGGCACTGGCACCACTGCCTGCCCTGGCCGTCTTCGGCGACCTGGGACCGCGCCCGGACGACAAGCTGGCACACACCATGTGGGCCCCGCAGGAGGGCAAGCTTAAGCGCCTCACCCGTGACCCCGATGGAACCCCCATCAAGGCCTCGGACGTCACCATCGGTTCCGCCTTCCACGTCATTCCGGAAGGCCTCAACGAACTCCACGAAGGCAAGCTCAACGAGAAGGCCAAGGCCGTCGTTCTGCTGATGCGCCTCGACCCGGCTTCGCTGAACCCCTCCGCGGGACGCGAAAACTGGGGCTACAACGGCATCGTTGCCTACTCCAAGATCTGCACCCACGTTGGTTGCCCTGTTGCCCTCTACGAGCAGCAGACGCACCACCTGCTGTGCCCGTGCCACCAGTCAACCTTCGACCTGACCCAGGAATGCAAGGTTATCTTCGGCCCGGCCAGCCGCCCGCTCCCCCAGCTGCCCATCGCAGTTGACGATGAGGGCTACCTGGTCGCCACCAGCGACTTCAAAGAACCTGTAGGACCAAGTTACTGGGAGCGTGATGAGCATGAGCGCAGCATCAACAGCTGAAGCCCCCGCCTACGTAGCCAACACCAAAGTCGGACGCTTTACTGACTTCGTCGACGAGCGCGTCGGCGGATCGGGAATCCTCCGCGAATTCGGCCGCAAGGTATTCCCGGACCACTGGTCCTTCATGTTTGGCGAGGTGGCGCTGTATTCCTTCGTCATCCTGCTCATGTCGGGAACGTTCCTGACGTTCTTCTTCGATCCGTCCATGGCTGAGACGCACTACGCCGGCTCCTACACGCCACTGAAGAACGTCGAAATGTCTGTCGCCTACAGCTCCTCGCTGGACATCTCCTTCGACGTCCGCGGCGGTCTGTTCATGCGCCAGGTCCACCACTGGGCAGCGCTGCTGTTCGTGGCCTCCGTGGCCGTGCACATGCTCCGGGTGTTCTTCACCGGCGCGTTCCGCAAGCCCCGTGAAATGAACTGGGTGGTGGGCGGTGTCCTGCTGATCCTGGCCATGGCTGCCGGCTTCACCGGTTACTCCCTTCCCGATGACCTGCTGTCCGGCAACGGCCTGCGCATCATCGACGGCGTGATCAAGTCGATTCCCGTGATCGGCACGTACATCTCCTTCTTCCTGTTCGGTGGCGAGTTCCCCGGCACGGTCATCATCAGCCGCCTCTACACGCTGCACATCCTGCTCGTGCCGGCACTGATCCTGCTGATGATCGTCGTGCACCTCTTCATGGTGGTTGTCCACAAGCACACGCAGTACCCCGGCCCGGGCCGCAACGACCGCAACGTCGTGGGCTACCCGCTGGGCCCGGTCTACGCTGCGAAGGCCGGCGGCTTCTTCTTCATCGTGTTCGGTGTCATCGCCCTCATGGCCGCGTTCTTCACCATCAACCCGATCTGGAACTACGGCCCGTACGATCCCTCCCCCGTGTCCGCAGGCACCCAGCCTGACTGGTACATCGGCTGGGTTGACGGTGCCCTGCGCCTGATGCCCGGTGTGATCAGCGGCTTCCACTTCGAATACATCATCTTCGGTCACGTCCTAACGCTGAACGTCCTGCTCCCGGCACTTGTTCCGGCTGGCCTGGTGTTCACCGTGCTGTTCACCTACCCGTGGATCGAACGCTGGATCACCAAGGACAACCGTGAGCACCACGTCCTGGACCGCCCGCGCAACGCTCCCACGCGGACCGCGATCGGCATGGCCGGCTTCACGTTCTACTGCGTCATGTGGGCAGCTGCCAGCTCCGACCTCATTGCAACGCACTTCCACGTGGCGCTGAACGACGTTACCTATTGGCTGCGCGCACTGTTCTTTATCGGGCCGGTCATCGCGTTCGTCGTCACCAAGCGTGTAGCTCTGGCCCTGCAGCGCAAGGACCGCGAAATCGCCCTCCACGGCCGCGAGACCGGACGTATTGTCCGCCTCCCGCACGGTGAGTTCATTGAGGTCCACGCTCCGCTCGACGAGTACAAGCGCTACAAGCTTGTTGGCTTCGAGTCGCCCGCACCGCTTCCGGCCCAGCCGAACGAGCACGGTGTGGTCACCCGCAAGGAAAACCGCCGCGCCAAACTGTCCCGCTGGTTCTTCGAGGACAGGGTTGCCCCGGCGACCCCCGCAGAGCTGGAAGCAGGCCACGGCCACCACGAAGCTGTTGAAGCCGGCGAGGGACAGAAGACCCTCAGCCACTAAGAAGCCAGGCCACTAGGTAGCAAGGCTCCTCAGCAACAGCGCTTCACCCAAGCAACAGACAGAAAGGGCCCGGTCCATCAGGACCGGGCCCTTTCTGTATGCGTGTTCTGCTTGCCAGACGGGCTGCTGTGACAAATGGGCTGCTGTGCGTTGAAGCCAGCGGCAGCCAGCCGGGTCTACTGCTGCCTGTAACCCGACGCGTAGTTCCGGGTGGGCCGGACGCCGGGCCGCTGCAGCGGCACCCACAGCTTGTACCGGTCGGCGCGGTAGTAGGACACCGAGTAGTCCACCATCGACCTGGCGACGAAGGCGTGCCGCTGGATCTTCAGCAAGGGCGCACCGATTTCCACGTTAAGCAGCCGAGCGGTGGAGGGCGACGCGGCGGTGGCCTCGATCATGTCCTCGCCCCATTCCATGACCAGCCCGAACTGTTCGCTCAGAACGTTGTACAGCGATGTCGGTGGCTCGCCGTCAAGAAGCCCCGGAACCCGGTGGGCCGGGATAAAGTTCTCATCCACGCTCATTGGCTCGTTATCGGCCAGCAGGAGGCGGCGGAAGCGCACCAGGGGTGTTCCCTCCTCCAGCTGAAGTTCGCGGGCCAGGAAGGCGCTGGCGGCGATCTGCTCAAAGCTCAGCACCTTGGCGGCCGGCACCATGCCTCGGCGCTGCATCTCCTCGCTGTAGGAGGTCAGCTTGACCTGGAGGTCGAGCTTCGGTTTCCGGACGAACGTGCCCAGGCCGACCACCCGCTCGATGACTTCCTCCCCCACCAGGGCGTCGATGGCCTGGCGGACGGTCATTCTGGCCAGGCTGAAACGTTCGGCCAGGTCACGCTCGGAAGGCAGTGCCGAGCCTGGCGGGCAGGACGTTGCGATGTAGGTCCTGAGGATCTCACGGAGCTGGACGTAAATCGGCGTCCCGCTGGTCCTGTCAATTTCACCGGCAATGCCGGCCACGTTAGCAGCCACGGCGGCCGCTCCTGTATTGCATGCTCACAGTTCAAGGGTAAGCCAAGCTGGCCACAGGTCTAGACCAGGGCCGGCGCCCGGAAGATTGACGGCGCAGGGGCCGATATTCTTAGAGGCGAACCAAATGGAAAGACGGCGGAGTCTTCCCCAATGTGCCATCCCGTCCAAAACGAAGGAGTCCAGTTGCCCGTTCGTAAGGCAATAGTTTCTGCGGCCGTCGGCCTGCATGCCAGGCCCGCAGCGGTGTTCGTCCGCGCGGTCACGGAGACAGGCTTACCCGTGACCATCCGCAAGGCCGGCATTGACGCCGTTGACGCCCGCTCCCTGCTTGAAGTTATGACGGCCGACTTTGACTACGGCTGCGAAGTCGAACTTGCAGTCAAGGAATCAGCCCTGCCAGCCGGCAAAAGCGTGGGTGAAGCGGAGGCGGCCCTGTCGGGTCTGGTCGAGCTGCTGGCGTCGCAGAAGGCCAGCTAGGGCGGGATTAAACACAAGAAGAACGACGGCGGGCCCCACCGAAAAGGTGGGGCCCGCCGTCGTTCTTGGTACTGAAACGCTTAGTGTGCGTGGTCTCCGCGGCTGTACTCGTAGACCCAGCCCACGAGGGCTATCAGCGCCATACCGCCGGCGATGAAGACGATCCAGAAGCCTATGGCCAGGCCGAGGAATCCAGCTGCGCAGGACAGGCCCAGGACCAGCGGCCACCAGCTCCAGGGGCTGAAGTGCCCCTGCTCGCCGGCACCTTCGTGGATTTCTGCGTCAGCACGGTCCTCGGGACGCATGCCCACGCGCTTGCCGGTGAAGCCCAGGTAGGCACCGATCATGCCCGCCAGGCCGCCCACCAAGAGGATGCCCAGGATGCCGACCCACTCAGACCAGTTGGTGAGGAAGCCGTAGATGATGGAAATCGGAACGAAGAAGAAAACTCCTGCTCCAAAAATCCATGACTCGATTCTCATTGCGCGGTGTCCTTCTGATCGGCGTTACCGAGCACGCTTGCTGCAGGTGCCGGCGACTCAATGGTGTGTGACTGGGAGAGCTCAGGGTGGTGCAGGTCCAGCGCCGGGCGCTCGGAGCGGATGCGCGGCAGGGACGTGAAGTTGTGCCGCGGCGGCGGGCAGGACGTGGCCCACTCCAGTGAGGCACCGAAGCCCCAGGGATCGTCAACCTGAACCTTTTCCGCGCTGCGTGCGGTGATGTACACGTTCCAGAAGAACGGGATTAGGGACGCACCCAGGACGAACGAGGCAATGGTGGAGAACTGGTTCATCCAGGTGAAGTTGTCCTCCACCAGGTAGTCGGCGTAGCGGCGGGGCATGCCCTCGACGCCGAGCCAGTGCTGGATGAGGAAGGTGCCGTGGAAGCCCAGGAACAGGAGCCAGAAGTGGATCTTGCCGAGACGCTCGTTAAGCATCTTGCCCGTCCACTTCGGCCACCAGAAGTAGAAGCCGGCGAACATCGCGAACACCACGGTGCCGAAGACCACGTAGTGGAAGTGTGCCACCACGAAGTAGGAGTCGGAGACGTGGAAGTCCAGCGGCGGGGAGGCCAGGATGATGCCGGTCAGGCCGCCGAAGAGGAACGTGATGAGGAAGCCGATGCTCCACAGCATAGGGGTCTCAAAGGTGATGGAACCGCGCCACATGGTGCCGATCCAGTTGAAGAACTTCACACCGGTGGGGACTGCGATGAGCATGGTCATGAAGGAGAAGAACGGCAGCAGCACGGAGCCGGTGACGTACATGTGGTGCGCCCACACGGTCACGGACAGGGCCGCAATCGCGATGGTCGCGTAAACCAGGCCCTTGTAGCCGAAGATCGGCTTGCGGCTGAAGACCGGGAAGATCTCGGACACAATGCCGAAGAACGGCAGCGCGATGATGTACACCTCGGGGTGCCCGAAGAACCAGAACAGGTGCTGCCACAGGACGGCGCCGCCGTTCTCCGGGTCGAAGATGTGGGCACCGAAGCGGCGGTCCGCGCCGAGGGCGAAGAGTGCTGCGGCAAGCGGCGGGAACGCCATCAGGACCAGGATGGCCGTCACGAGGGTGTTCCAGGTGAAGATCGGCATCCGCCACATGGTCATGCCGGGGGCGCGCATGCAGATGATGGTGGTGATGAAGTTGACCGCGCCGAGGATGGTGCCGAAGCCGGACAGTGCCAGGCCGAAGACCCAGAGGTCACCGCCAACGCCGGGGCTGAAGGTGGTGTTGGAGAGCGGTGCGTAGGCGAACCAGCCGAAGGATGCAGCACCCTGCGGGGTGATGAAGCCGGAAACGGCAATGGTGGAGCCAAACAGGAAGAACCAGAAGGCCAGCGCGTTCAGTCGCGGGAACGCGACGTCCGGTGCACCGATCTGCAGGGGCATGATCACGTTCGCAAAGCCGGCAAAGAGCGGGGTGGCGAACATGAGCAGCATGACCGTGCCGTGCATGGTGAACAGCTGGTTGTACTGTTCCTTGGTCTGCAGGATCTGCATGCCGGGTTCGAAGAGCTCGGCGCGGATGAGCAGGGCCATCACGCCGCCGAAGCAGAAGAACACGAAGGACGCGATCAGGTACATGTACCCGATGGTCTTGTGGTCCGTGGAGGTGATCCAGTTGACGACGATGCGCCCCTTGGATTTGGGAACTACGGGAGCCTCAAGGATCCCGGGGGTCTGGGTGTAAGTAGCCACTTCGCTTCCCTTACTTCGTAACGTTCAGGTTCGGGTTGCGGTCATACTCTTGGCCGAGCAGGCCCGTGTTGCCGTCCTGGCGCAGCTGGTTCATGTGAGCCTGGAATTCCGACTCGGAAACAACCTTGACGCGGAACAGCATTTCGGAGTGGTACTCACCGCAGAGCTCGGCGCACTTGCCGTCGTAGGTGCCCTCTTTGGTGGGGGTGAACCGGATGTAGTTGGTCTTACCCGGGATCATGTCCCTCTTCTGCAGGAATGCAGGAACCCAGAAGGAGTGGATGACGTCGCGCGAGTTCAGTTCCAGGTCAACAGACTTGTTGACGGGCAGGTAGAGCGTCGGGAGCTTCTCCTTGTCGATCGCTTCACCTGTCAGGTGCGCCTGGACGCCGGCCTCGTGGAGGTCCTCGGTGACGACGTCGCCCTTTTTGTAGTTGAAGTCCCAAGCCCACTGCTTGCCCCGGACGTCCACTACGACGTCGGCGGGCTGCGAGCGGTCATCGATCGCCTGCTGGTCACGGTCGGTGAAGTAGAAGAACACCAAGACCATGAAGAGCGGGATCGTCAGGTAGAAGACCTCAAGGGGCAGGTTGAAGCTGGTCTGCCGTGGGAAACCCACGGTGCCCTTGCGGCGGCGGTAGGCCACGAGGCACCAGACGATCAGGCCCCACGTGATGATGCCCACCACGAGGGCGGCAATCCATGAGTTGACCCAGAGGTCCATGATGCGGTCAGTGTGATTGGTGGTGCCACGCTCGGTGGGCAGCCACCCCTTCTCTACCTCTGGCGAACATCCAGTCAAAACCAACGCGCCGGCAGTTGCCAAGCCAGTGATCGTAGAGATCGTTTTGCGTCGGCTGCCGGTTCGGTTCTGCGAACTCACAGACGGCCCTTCCTACTTGTTGCTGTTGCCAGGGCGGCGAAAAGCTTCCCGGGCACACTAAAAGTTTTACTACTCGGTGTAGAGCTTACCGCTCCCCGCAGGTTTTCGCCCACATGTCCCCACCGTGTGGCGGCGCCGGTTTTCACCGGCGCCGCCAAGAGGTTCAGGAAGGGCCACTGACCCTTTAGTGGAACGAATCACCGCAGGCGCATGAGCCGCCCGCATTCGGGTTGTCGATGGTGAAGCCCTGCTTGGAGATGGTGTCCTCAAAGTCGATGCTGGCACCGCTGAGGTACGGGACGCTCATCTTGTCGACGACGACCTCGACACCGTCGTAATCGCGTACGGCGTCGCCTTCAAGGAGGCGCTCGTCAAAGTACAGCTGGTAAATGAGGCCGGAGCAGCCGCCCGGCTGCACGGCTACGCGGAGGCGAAGATCGGTGCGGCCTTCCTGCTCCAGGAGGCTGCGGACCTTGCCTGCTGCAACGTCCGTCAGCTGAACCTCGTGGCTCGCCAGTTCGTCACTGCCAGTGCCGGTGGGTTCGGTGCTGTTTTCATTGGTCGTAGTGCTCATTGGCCTACCTTACTAACGACGGTTGTGGCTGCCCCGCTTGCACGGTGCCTGCCCCTACGGAAACGGTACGGGCTATAGCTACATGCTACGTCGATCCGGCGCGGAGCTCTAACTTCAGGCGTAACCCTGACAGGCCCCGCATTGTTCCCTGCCAGCCGCCTACTAAAGGCCTTCCGCGTTCAGCCGCGCCAGCAGCAGGGCCTCGGCGACCACCGCGTTGCGGAAGTCCCCCAGGTGCAGCGACTCGTTGGCTGAGTGGGCACGGGAATCAGGGTCCTCCACACCCGTCACCAGGATCTGGACTTCGGGGTACAGCTCGGTCAGGTCACTGATGAACGGAATGGAGCCCCCGATGCCCATTTCCACCGCCGGAACGCCCCAGGCTTCGCCGAGTGCCCACATAGCGAGGCCGGCAGCTGAGGACGCCGTGTCCGTTTGGAAGGCGTTGCCGCTCTCCCCCGGCGTGAAGGTCACCCTGGCGCCGAACGGTGCGTGGGTTTCCACGTGCCGGCGCACGGCCTCCATGGCTTCGGCCGGGTCCTGGCCGGGGGCCAGCCGCAGGCTGAACTTGGCCCGGGCGCGGGGCAGCAGGGTGTTGGAGGCAACGCTGACGGATGGAGCGTCGAAGCCGATGATTGACAGGGCAGGCTTGGTCCACAGCCGTGACGCGATGGTTCCCGTGCCGGCCAGCTGGACGCCGTCGAGCACTGAGGCGTCTGCCCGGTACTCCTCTTCGGTCAGGTCCACGCCGGTTTCATCCCTGCTCACCAGGCCCTCAATGGCGACGCTGCCCTGGTCGTCGTGCAGCGTCGCGATCAGGCGCGAGAGCACCGTAGGGGCATCCAGCACGGCACCGCCGAACATGCCCGAATGCACGGCATGGTCAAGGACCTGCACCTCAATGGTTCCATCGACCAGCCCGCGCAGGCTCGTGGTCAGCGCCGGCACGCCCACCTTCCAGTTGCTGGAGTCGGCCACCACAATGACATCGGCGCGGAGCAGTTCGCGGTGGGCTTCCAGGAACGTCCTGAAGGTCGGCGAGCCGGCCTCTTCCTCCCCTTCGAAGAACAGTGTCACGCCAAGCCCGAATTCGTCGCCGAGCGCCTTGGTGACGGCGCCATAGGCGGCGATGTGGGCCATGATGCCGGCCTTGTCGTCGGCCGCGCCGCGCCCGTAGAGGCGGCCATTGCGTTCGACGGCGGTAAACGGCTCGGACTCCCACAGTGCCGGATCACCGGGCGGCTGGACGTCGTGGTGGGCGTAGAGAAGAATGGTCGGCTTGCCGGGCGCGGCCTCGCGGCGTGCCACGACGGCGGGCCCGCCGGGGGTGCCGTCTTCCTTGTCGCACCGCAGGATCCGGACATCCCCGATGCCCGCCGCGCGCACCAGGCCGGCGACGGCCTCGGCACTGGCGTCCAGCGGTGCGGGATCAAAGCTGGGCCAGGCAATGCCGGGTATGGCCACCAGCTCCTTCAGCTGTGCAACTGTGGCGTCGAAGTCCGCCTCAACGGCGGTCCGCAGGGCATCGGTGTCGATGCCGGCCACTGTCCCTTCATAATGCCGGGCGTCGTACTGTTGCGGGGTCGCCGCGGAGAATGTAGTCATGGCCAAACACTACCTGTGTCACACGACACAACATACATCGCCGCCAGCAGGCGCCGGACTCCGCGCCGTGGCGTTCAGCGGGCGGCCGGGCATGACCGGGGGCACAGCCCGCCAAGGTATTCTGTTGTGGTGTTCGGACGTAAAAAGGAAGCGCCAGCGGCGCAGGATGTAGTTGACCAGCAGGCTGCCGAGGCAGCCGCGATAGCGGGCAAGGGCGCGCCCACGCCCAAGCGCAAGGCACAGGAAGCGGCCCGCAAGCGCCCCCTCGTCCCGGAGGACCGGAAGGCCTCCAAGGAAGCGGAGCGTGCTGCCGCACAGGAGCAGCGCCTGAAGATGCGCCGGGCAATGGACACCGGCGACGAAAGGTTCCTGCCGATCCGCGACAAGGGCCCGCAGAAGCGGTTTGCCCGGGACTACGTGGACGCCCGCTTCAATCTTGGCGAGTACCTGATGTTCGGTGCCCTGGTGTTCGTTGTGGTCTCCCTCGTCGTGCCGTCCACCAGTGAGATGATGATTTACGTGCTGGGGGGCTTCTGGGTGATGTTCCTGGCGGTCTTCGCGGACGCGTTCATCCTGTCCCGCAAACTCCGCAAGCGTCTGGCTGAAAAATTCGGGGAAGTTGAGCGCGGCACCGTTTGGTACGGCACCATGCGTTCGCTGCAGTTCCGGAAGCTTCGCCTGCCCAAGCCTTTGGTCAGCCGCGGGCAGTACCCGTCCTGATTCCTCGCTTTCCTCCCGCGGCACAGGCCGCCCGAGGGTCCCGGACCTAAAAACACAGCAGCCCGGCGGTAAAACCGCCGGGCCGCGGTGTTTAAGCCTCGGATCAGCACCTAAGGCACGGGTCAGCACCTAAGGCACGGATCAGCGGTTCCTGGCCAGTTCCTTGTTGATCCGGGCTGCCCAGAACGGCCCCTCGTACAGGAAGGCGGTGTAGCCCTGAACCAGGGTGGCGCCAGCGTCCAAGCGGTCCTGGACGTCCGCGGCGCTCTCCACCCCACCCACGGAAATCAGCGTCAGCCGGTCCTGGGTGACCGACTTCAGCCGGCGCAGGACCTCCAGCGAACGGCTTTTCAGCGGAGCACCTGACAGGCCCCCGGCACCGCAGGCCTCCACCTTGTCAGCTGCAGAATCAAGCCCATCGCGGCCGATGGTGGTGTTCGTGGCTATGATGCCGTCCAGGCCCAGGTCCATCGCCAGCCGGGCGACGTCGTCGATATCCTCATCGGTGAGGTCAGGGGCGATCTTGACCAGGAGCGGGACATGCCGGCCCGCGGACTTGTCCGCCTCCTCCCCCACTGCCTTCAGCAGCGGCCGGAGCGTCTCCACGTTCTGCAGGAGCCGGAGCCCCGGCGTGTTCGGCGAGCTGACGTTCACCACGAGATAGTCGGCCGCCGGGGCCAGGCTGCGGGCACTGACAAGGTAGTCCTCCACGGCGTCCTCGAGCTCCACCACCTTGGTCTTGCCGATGTTGACGCCGATCACGGGCCGCACCTTGGCATGGCGCCGCTGCAGCGCAGCCCGGGCGGACTTCAGCCGCGGAGCCACGGCAGAGGCGCCGTCGTTGTTGAATCCCATCCGGTTGATGACGGCCCTGTCCTCGATCAGCCGGAACAGGCGGGGCTTTTCGTTGCCGGGCTGGGCCTGGCCGGTGATGGTACCCACCTCGACGTGGCCGAATCCGAGCTCCATCAGGGCCTCGATTCCGTGGCCCTCCTTGTCAAAGCCGGCGGCCAGCCCGAACGGGGATGGGAAGGTCAGGCCGAGCGCATTCGTCTGCAGGGACGCCGGCGGTGCCGTGAACCTTTCCAGCAGCCGTCCCGCTCCCACGGTATGGACCAGCCGGATTCCCTTGAAACCGATTTTGTGGGCGCGTTCGGCGTCCATCCATGAAAAAGCCAGCCTGAAAAAAGTGGGATATACGCGCATGCCTCTAGTTTTCCGTCTTCGCGGGTGCAGACCAAATTCCCCAGTGCAGACCAAATTCGCGGGTGCAGACCAAATTCCAGGGTGCGAGCCAAACCGGGCTGGCACAACACCACCCGGGGCGGGCCCGGAAAGTCCTACGCTGGTGCCATGGAGTGGCAGAGCGACATTCTGGGGCCGGGCTTCGAGTCCTGCGCCTTCGAAGCCGCGGGCGTGGACGGCGTCCGCCGCCGTGCCACGCTGGTTCGCTTCGCTCCACCGGATGGTCCGGAGGTCCGCATCGCCGGGCCCCGCCGGGCGGTACTCTTCCTGCACGGCTGGAGCGACTACTTCTTCAACATTGAGCTGGCGCGGTTCTGGGACGCACAGGGCTTCGAATTCTTTGCCCTGGACATGCACAACCACGGCCGCAGCCTGCAGCCGGGCACCCATGGCGGCTACGTCGCAGATCTGGGAAACTACGACGCCGAGATCGGCACCGCGGCCGGCATGATTGCCGAGTCCGGCGGTGCAGGACCGGTTCAGCTCGCGCTCATGGGGCACTCCACGGGCGGCCTCGTGGCGGCCCTGTGGGCCAGCCGCAACCCCGGTGCCGTCTCGCAGCTGGTCCTGAACAGTCCCTGGCTCGAAATGCACGGCAGCGCCCTGGTCCGGCGGGCGGCCTGGACCGTGGTGGAGCCGATCGCCCGCCTGCGGCCGGAGGCGGTGCTCAGGCTGCCGGAGCGCGGCTTCTACTGGCGGAGCATCAGCAGTACTGCTGAAGGCGAGTGGACCCTGGACGCTGCCTACCGTCCGCCCCTGGCCTTTCCGGTGCGTGCAGCCTGGCTCAGTGCCATCCTGGCAGGGCAGGCCAAGGTGGCGCGCGGCCTGGGCATCGACGTTCCCGTTCTGGTGCTGCTGTCGGCCGCGAGCGAGAACGGCATGGTGTGGAACGAGGCAATGCGGCGCACGGACGCGGTGCTGGACGTCAACACGATTGCCGCCCGTGCCATGTCGCTGGGCCGGAGCGTCACCGTGGAGCGCATCGACGGCGCCCTTCACGACGTGTTCCTGTCCCGCGCCGAGGTGCGGGCCGACGCCTACCTGCGCTTGGCCAAATGGATCAGGGGTTACGCCGCCTGATTCAGGTACAGGGTGTCCGGTACCGCGACCCCGACGCCGCGCAGCCTAAAGGGCCTGGGCGGCGTCCACTGCGCCGCCGTACCGGCGGTCCCGCTGGGCATAGATCTCCACTGCGTCCCAGAGGGTCCGGCGGTCGACGTCGGGCCACAGGGTGTCCAGAAAGACGAACTCCGCGTACGCAGACTGCCACAGCATGAAGTTGGACAGCCGCTGTTCACCGGAACTGCGGAGGAAGAGGTCGACGTCGGGAAGGTCCGGCTCGTCGAGGTACTTTTGGATCGTCTTCTCGGTGATGGCCCCGGGCTTGAGCCTGCCGTCGGCCACGTCACGGGCAATGGCGGACACCGCGTCCGCGATTTCCGCCCGGCCACCGTAGTTCACGCACATGGTCAGCGTGCAGGTGCTGTTTCCGGCGGTGTACTCCTCCGCCTCCTCCAGTTCGCGGATCACCGAACCCCAGAGCCGGGGACGCCGCCCGGACCAGCGGATCCGCACACCCCAGTCGTCCAGCTGGTTGCGCTGCCGGCGCAGCACCTCCTTGTTGAACCCCATCAGGAAGCGGACTTCCTCGGGAGACCGGCGCCAGTTCTCCGTGGAGAAGGCGTACACACTGACGTACTCGATGCCGAGTTCAATGGCGCCGGCCACGACGTCCAGCAGTGCGGGCTCCCCCGCCTTGTGGCCCTCGATGCGCGGCAGGCCGCGCTGGTTGGCCCACCTGCCGTTGCCGTCCATCACGATGGCCACGTGCCGGGGCACGAACTCGGCCGGAATCGATGGCGGGACCGCGCCCGAGTGGTGCGGGTACGGGGGCACCACCGGGGCGGTGCGGCGCCGGGCAGGGCTGGTCTTCTTTCCCAAGGACACTGTTAGGTACGCTCCACATGTTTGAGGGATTTCAGGACACGCTCAAGGTGCCACTGCAAATAGCTTGCCACCAGCCCCGCGGATTCCCGGCGGTGGACCGGAAGGGAGGCGTCCGCCGTCGTCCAGTTCCCGGTGAGCAGCGCACCCAGCAGGGAGACCGTCTCGGGCGCCGGTGCCGGTGACCCGGGCGGGCGGCAGTCGCCGCAGACCATGCCGCCCAGCGGAGCGGAGAAGGCGGTGTGCGGCCCGGGCGCGCCGCAGCGCGCGCAGTCCGTGAAGCTGGGCGCCCAGCCGCCGGTTGACAGGGCCCGCAGCAGGTAGGAATCCAGGATCAGCTCCGGCGCGTGGTCCCCGCGGCTCAGCGAGGCCAGGGCGCCGACCAGCAGGTTGTACTGGGCCGTCCCGGCTTCGCCGTCGACGTCGGTCAGCTTCTCGGCGGTTTCGGTCATGGCCGCGGCCACCGTGTAACGGCCGTAGTCGGCGGCGATGTTGCCCCCGTACGCCCCTTTCGCGACGGCCTGCGTCACGATGTCGAGGGTCTTGCCGGACACGAGCTGCAGGTCTGCCACCATGAAGGGCTCCAGGCGGGCACCGAAGCGGCTGGTGGTCCGCCGGATTCCCCTGGCCACCGCCCTGACCTGGCCGTGGTGCTTGGTCAGCAGGGTGATGATGCGGTCCGCCTCGCCGAGCTTGTGGGTGCGGAGCACCACGGCGTCGTCGCGGTAGCTGCGCGCTGCAAATGATTGGACCACGCCTAATCTTCCCATTGACTCAATGAAACAGCTGAGCCGCCGAAACAGCTGAGCCGCCGGTGTGGACCGGCGGCGCAGCTGTCAGGAAGCTTAGGCCTGGGCGTCCCGGATGGCCCGGTTCACGGCAGAGATAACTGCCTTCAGCGCTGACGTGCTGGTGTTGGCGTCGATGCCGACGCCCCACAGGACACGCTCCCCCACGGCGCATTCGACGTAGGCCGCGGCAAGGGCGCTGCCGCCTTCAGACAGGGCGTGCTCGCTGTAGTCCAGCACCCGCACGTCCACGCCGTCCTGCCCGAGGATGTCCAGCAGCGCAGCGATGGGGCCGTTGCCCGTGCCGGTGCGGTTGACGTGGGTGCCGTCCACACCCAGCGAGGCGTGCAGGGTCATGGAGCCGTCCTCATCGGTTTCGGTTTTCACCGAGCCGAGGGAGTACCGGCCCCACTGGCTTTCCGCCTTCGCGGAGGGCAGGTACTCGTCCTGGAACAGCTGCCACAGCTGGGCACCGCTGACCTCGCCGCCCACGGTGTCGGTGCGCTTCTGGATGACGCCGGAGAACTCGATCTGTGCCCGCCGCGGCAAATCCAGGCTGTGCTCGCTCTTCAGCAGGTAGGCCACGCCGCCCTTGCCGGACTGGGAGTTGACGCGGATCACGGCCTCGTAGCTGCGGCCGAGGTCCTTCGGGTCCACCGGCAGGTAGGGCACCTGCCAGGTGACGTCACTGACGTCCTTGCCCTCGGCTGCCGCATCTTTCTCCAGGGCTTCGAGGCCCTTCTTGATGGCGTCCTGGTGGGACCCGGAGAAGGCGGTGAAGACGAGGTCGCCGCCGTAGGGTGCACGCTCTGCCACAGGCAGCTGGTTGCAGTACTCCACGGTGCGCCGGACGTCGTCGATGTCGGAGAAGTCGATCATCGGGTCAACGCCCTGCACGAACATGTTCAGGCCGAGGGTCACCAGGTCCACGTTGCCGGTCCGCTCGCCGTTGCCAAACAGGCAGCCCTCGATGCGGTCGGCGCCGGCCTGGTAGCCCAGCTCGGCGGCGGCCACACCCGTGCCGCGGTCGTTGTGCGGGTGCAGGGAGAGAATGATGCCCTCGCGCGGGTGCAGGTTGCGGCTCATCCACTCGATGGAGTCCGCGTAGACGTTCGGGGTGGCCATCTCCACCGTGGCGGGCAGGTTGATGATCACCTGGCGGTCGGCGGACGCCTCAAAGACGTCGGCGACGGCGTTGCAGACGCGGACCGCGTACTCCAGCTCGGTGCCCGTAAAGGACTCCGGCGAGTACTCGTAGGTGATGTGGGTGTCGCCCAGCGTTTCTTCGTACTTCTTGCAGAGGCGGGCGCCCTGCAGGGCGATGTCCAGGATGCCGTCCTCGTCCTGGTTGAACACCACGCGGCGTTGCAGGACGGACGTGGAGTTGTACAGGTGCACGATGGCCTGCTTGGCGCCCACCAGCGACTCGTAGGTCCGCTCGATGAGGTGTTCGCGGGCCTGGGTCAGCACCTGGATGGTGACGTCATCCGGGATGTGGTTGCCCTCGATCAGCTGGCGGACGAAGTCGAAGTCCGTCTGGGACGCGGAGGGGAAGCCGACCTCGATCTCCTTGTAGCCCATCCGGACCAGCAGGTCGAACATCTTCATTTTGCGGGCCGGGCTCATGGGGTCGATCAGTGCCTGGTTGCCGTCCCGCAGATCAACTGCGCACCAGCGCGGGGCCGTGGTGATGATCTTGTCCGGCCAGGTCCGGTCCGGCAGGTCGACCTTGATCTGGTCCTGGAAGGGGATATAGCGGTGGACCGGCATTCCCGAGGGCTTCTGTGCGTTTCGCATTAATCTGGCCTTTTCTGTGGTTCCTGAGTGAAAGGGTGGCCGGGCAACACAGACTCCGCGACGAGGGTGGGCCTTGCGCTAGATAGCGTCTGAGGCCTCGCCGCGGCAGCTAAGAAGAAGGAGTTCTGCACGCACCATTTCACAGTAACACGGGTGCGTAAGATGAAGGAGCAACACCTCAGCAACGTCCACCATGCAGACGCTGCACCGGTGAAAGTGCCGGCCGCAGCCCGTCACCAAAGGAGCTCCTGTGCCAATTTCGGGGATCGCCCTGTCAAACATCGACCGCAGCGTGAGGCCACAGGACGACCTCTACCAGCATGTGAACGGCGCCTGGCTGAAGGACACCACCATCCCTGATGACCGTGCGCTGGAAGGCACATTCACAGCCCTGCGCGACGGCTCCGAGCTGGCAGTCCGGGAAATCATCGAGGAAGCCGCGGCCAAGGGGTCCGAAGCCAGCGGCATCGAGCGGAAGATCGGCGACCTCTACAGCAGCTTCATGGACGAGGCAGCCGTGGAGGCCAAGGGCCTGGATCCCATCCGCGGCCGCCTGGCCGAGGTCTTCGCCACGGCGAGCATCTCCGAGCTGCTGGCACTGGCCGGCCGGCTCTTCCGTGCCGATGTGTCCGGACTTTTCTACATCTACCCTGCACCGGATGCCGGCAACCCCGACCGCGTCCTGCTGTACACGGGCCAGGGCGGCCTCGGGCTCCCCGACGAGTCCTATTACCGCGAGGAGAAATTCGCGCCCGTAGTGCAGTCCTACCGGGAGTACGTGGGCACCATGTTTGGCCTGGCCGGCGTGGCCGATCCCGAAGAGGCTGCGGCCCGGGTGGTGGCACTGGAGACGGCCCTCGCCTCGCACCACTGGGACAATGTCACGCTGCGTGACCCGCAGAAGACCTACAACCTGAAGTCGGCGGATGAAGCACGCGAGCTGTTCCCCCTGCTGGACACGTGGTTCGAGGCTGCGGACATCGCCGCGGAGAAGCGGCAGGAGATCGTGGTCAGCACCCCTGACTTCTTTGCCGGCGCCGCCGCGCTGCTGGCCTCGGAGTCGCTGCCGGTGTGGCAGGAATGGCTTGCCCTGCGCGTCATCAACTCCGCGGCCCCCTACCTGTCGTCCGCGTTCGTGGACACGAACTTCGCGTTCTACGGCACCACCATCAGCGGCACCCCCCGGAACAAGGACCGCTGGAAGCGCGGCGTCGCCGTCGTCGAGGCGGCACTGGGCGAGGCCGTTGGCCAGATCTACGTGGCCCGGCACTTCCCGGAGGGCCACAAGGCCCGGATGCAGACCCTCGTGGCGAACCTGATCGAGGCCTACCGGCAGAGCATCAGCGCGCTGGAATGGATGGGCGAGGACACCAAGGCGGAGGCCCTCCGGAAGCTGGGGGCGTTCCGTGCGAAGATCGGGTTCCCCGACGAGTGGATCGACTACACGGCAGTGGTGATCGACCCCGCCGATCTGCTGGGGAACGTCGAACGGGCCCATAACGCCGACGTCGACCGGCACCTTGACGAGGTGGGCAAGCCGGTGGACCTCAACAAGTGGCTCATGACGCCACAGACCGTCAATGCCTACTACCACCCGATGCTGAATGAGGTCGTCTTCCCGGCGGCCATCCTCCAGCCGCCGTTCTTCACCGCCGACGCCGACGATGCGGTGAACTACGGCGGCATCGGGGCCGTGATCGGGCACGAGATCGGCCACGGCTTCGATGACCAGGGCTCCCAGTTCGACGGCAAGGGCGAGCTGCGCAACTGGTGGACCGAGGACGACCGCAAGGCCTTCGAAGCCCTGACCGGCCGCCTCGTGGACCAGTTCAACGCACTGTCCCCGTACGCCGCGCCCGGCCACAACGTCAACGGCAAGCTCACGCTGGGGGAAAACATCGGCGACCTGGGCGGGCTTACCATTGCGCACAAGGCCTACCGCCTTAGCCTTGACGGCCAGGAACCCGAGGTGCTCGACGGGCTGACGGGTGAACAGCGCTTCTTCGCTTCCTGGGCGGCCGGCTGGCGCCAGGTGATCCGCACCGAGGAGGCCGTCAGGCGGCTGGCCACTGACCCGCACTCCCCCAACGAGTTCCGCACCAACGCCATCGCCAAGAACCTGGACTCCTTCCACGCCGCGTTCGGCGTCACGGAGGAGGACGGGATGTGGATGCCTCCGGCGGAGCGCGTCAGCATCTGGTGAGCGCAGAAATGCCGGACCGCCCCCGTTCGGGGCGGCCCGGCATTTTTCTTTAAACAGAACCGCAGCCAGCTACAGCTCAGTCCGCTGGAGCACCGTCAACTACGGCACCGCGAGCTACTACATCGTCAGCTACTGCGCAGTCAGCCGGAGCACGGTGAGCTACTGCACGATCAGCTCGGGGTTTGCCTGCTGGCAGACGGTGTCGCCGGCTGTCTGGTTGACGATGTCCTTGGGAACGGTGGTCTTGCCGAACTTCGTTCCGGACGGAAAGTCGGTACCAAGGTACAGCTGCACGCCCGCGACGCTGGACGAGGGAGCAACCTGGGCGGCCGGAATACCGAACAGGGCTGCAACATCCGCGGCGACGTCCGCGAACTCGGGTCCGTAGTACACCATGGTCTTTGCCGTGGTGTCGGCCTCCAGCTGCCCCACCTGGGTGAAGCCGCCGGCCACCACGGCCTCAACGATTTCCTGGGTCCGGGTGGGCGAACCGGTTCCGTTTGCCACCGTGATGGGCTGCAGCGTCTTGTCATACGGCGCCGCCGTCGCTGTGGGCTTGGGAGTGGCCGACGGCGTTGAGCTCGCCGAAGGCTTGGGCGTCGCTGGCGGCGTTTCCTTCCCGTCCGGGTCGGTCAGGTCGACGTCCTTCCGCAGGGCGGCGAACAGCTGCGAGGCGGCCGGCTGCGCCGCTTCCAGCCGGTTGGGATCGCTGGCCGCAGGGACAGTCGGTGTCGCCACAAAGGCGACCTTGCCGACGTCGATCGTCTTCAGCCGGTTGCCGATGGTCACCATGGCCGGTACCGAGGCGAGCCCGTCGTCGACGGTGAGGTTCTTGGTGATGACGTCGGCGATGTTCAGGAGCTTCGCCGGGTTGGAGAGGGTGCCGTCATCCTTGATCTTGCGGGTCAGGGAGGAAAGGAAGCCCTGCTGGGCCCTGATGCGGCCAAGGTCGCCGCCGTCGGCGAACGCGTGGCGGGTGCGGAGGAAGGCGAGGGCCTGTTCGCCCTGCACCTGGGAGGTGCCCTTGGGCAGCTTCAGCCTCGAATCGGGATCGTAGACGGCATCGCTGATGCACACCTCGACGCCGCCCACCGCGTTTGACAGTTCCTTGACGGCGTTGAAGTCGGCCATCATGAAGTGGTCGATCTCCATGCCGGTCAGCTTGTTGACGGTGTCCACGGCGCAGCCGATGCCGGCCTCCTTCATGGCTTCGTTGATCATGATGCCGCTGCGGGCCGGGTACTGCTTGCCGGTCTTCTGGTCGGTGCACTTGGGGATGTCCACCAGCAGGTCGCGGGGGAAGCTGATCACGTTGACCCGCTTGTTGTCCTCCGAGATGTCCATGAGCATCATGACGTCGGAATTGCCGTAGCCGGTGGAATCCTCGGTACTGCCGTAATTCGAGTTCTTGCCGTCGCGGGTGTCGGACCCCAGGATCAGGATCTGCAGCCTGCCGGTGGCATCGTCCGTGGCGTCGGTGCGGCTGCTTCCGGCGCCGAGCGCGGCGGTGGAGATGTTGGACTGCAGCCTGAAGTACCAGTAGCCGGCAAAGGCGAGGCCGCCGGCCAGGACCACAGCGACCACGGCGGTGGTCACCTTGAGCCACGTGGGCATGTGGCGGACGTTCAGGTGCCGGGCAGCGCCCAGCCGGGCGTCCTCGGCATGCCGGGCAGCTGGCTCGGAACGGGCGGGGGTGCCCGGTCCTTGGGCGCGGTTGTCGCGGCGTCGCACCACAGGGTGTACCTTCCTCGAAAAAATGGGATCCGGCCCATTTTAGTTGCCGTTTCTGGGAAAACGCCGGACATCCGGCGTTCGCGGCCCGGCGCGCAGGCGGTGACCGCACAGGCGGTGCCCGCGCAGGCGTTGGGCCTTGGCCTTCGCGCGTGAGCGTCGCGGGTCCGGGCGTCGCCGCTCAGAACCCGAGCTTCACCAGCTGCTTGGGGTCACGCTGCCAGTCCTTGGCCACCTTGACGTGGAGGTCGAGGTAGATGCGGGTGCCCAGGAGCGCCTCGATGCCCTTCCGGGCGTTGGTGCCGACCTCCCGCAAGCGGCTTCCGCCCTTGCCGATAATGATGGCCTTCTGGGACGGTCGCTCCACGTAGAGGTTGACGCGGACGTCGAGGAGCGGGTTGTCCTCGGTCCGGCCCTCGCGGGGAACGATCTCCTCCACCACCACGGCCAGTGAGTGCGGCAGCTCGTCGCGCACGCCCTCCAGCGCAGCCTCGCGGATGAGTTCGGCCACCATGACGGCCTCGGGCTCATCGGTCAGCTCGCCATCGGGATAGAGCGGCGGCGACGGCGGCATGTGGCTGATCAGGACGTCCGCCACCGTACCCACTTGGAACCCGTCCGCGGCCGAGACCGGAACGATGTCCTTCCAGCCTTCCTCGCCCAACACTTCCCTGCCGAGCTCGGCGACGGCCAGCAGCTGTTCCGTCAGGGCCTGCCGGTCCACCAGGTCGGCCTTGGTGACGAGGGCAATTACCGGCTTGCGCCCCACGGCGGCGAGCTGGGCGGCAATGAACTTGTCACCGGGGCCGATCTTCTCGTTGGCGGGGATGCAGAACCCGATCGCGTCCACCTCTGAAAGCGTGTCGGCGACGAGGTCGTTAAGACGCTTGCCCAGCAGTGTGCGGGGCCGGTGCAGGCCGGGGGTGTCCACGAGGATCAGCTGGGCGTCCTCGCGGTGGACGATTCCGCGGATGGTGTGCCGCGTGGTCTGCGGCTTGGCGGACGTAATGGCCACCTTCTTGCCCACCAGCGCGTTGGTGAGGGTGGACTTGCCGGCGTTGGGCCGGCCCACCAGCACCGAGAATCCGGCATGGTACCCGCCGAACGGTTCGCCGCCGTCGGCCTTATTCTGCTTGCTCACGTGGAACTCCCTGTTGCATTGATTCGGCCTCGTCGAGAAGTTCTTCAAGGTCAGTACTGTTTGGAACGGCCCCTTTCGGCGCGGCGGCCGCAATGATGTGGCTGACGCGGTTCCGGCGGCCCTCGAGCCGCTCGGCGCGCAGCGAAACACCTTCGACATCCACGGCGCTGCCCACGATCGGGACACGGCCGAGGGCCTTGGCCAGCAGGCCGCCCACGGTGTCCACCTCGTCGTCGTCCAGTTCGATGCCGAACAGCTCACCGAGGTCGTCGATCCCCATCCGGGCGCTCACCCTGTACGTGCCGTCGCCGAGGTCGACGACGGCGGCGCCCTCCGAATCGTATTCATCCACGATTTCGCCGACGAGCTCTTCGATGAGGTCCTCCAGCGTCACCAGCCCGGCCGTCCCGCCGTACTCGTCGATGACGATGGCCACGTGCGTGGATTCCTTCTGGAGTTCCCGCAGGAGGTCGCTCACCGGCTTGGAATCGGGCACGTAGCGGACCTCGCGGGCCAGCACGTCAACCAGGGGCGGTTCGGCCTCCGGATCCATGCCGTGGATCGCGGCGGCCACATCCTTGAGGTAGATGATGCCCAGGATCTGGTCGGTGCTCTCGCCGATGACAGGGATCCTCGAATACCCCGAACGCAGGAACAGAGCCATCGCGCTGTGCAGGCTTGAACCGGCGTCGATGGTCAGGATGTCGGTCCGGGGCACCATGACGGCGCGGACCAGGGTGTCGCCGAACTCAAATACGGACTGGATGAGTTCCGCCTCGTTGTCCTCGATCATGTCCGACTCAGTGGCCCGGTCAACCAGTTCGCGGAACTCCTCCTCGCTGAAGTAGGAGTCGTCACCGTTGGGCGAACCCGGAGCCACGGCACTGCCCAGCCGGACCAGCCACGCGGGGATCGGGCCGAGTATCCAAGCCAGGAACCGGACCAGCGACGCCGAATACTGCGCCACGGCGGCCGGATGCGAGCGGCCCAACTGGCGCGGCGAGACGCCCACCAGCACAAACCCGAGGACAGCCATGATGCCTGTCGCGGCCAGTCCGGCCAGCCAGACGTTGTCCAGCACGCTGTAAAGGAGCACAGCCACAGCCACCGCGGAGGCCGTCTCGAACCAGATCCGCCAGAAACGCAGGGCACGCATGTGCGTCATCGGCTGATCCAGGATCCTCCGGAACGCCGGCCCCCGGCTCCCCTGCAACGCCTGCTCGGCGTCGTGGCGCGGAAGAAAGCTGAACGCCGCCTCGGCAGCAGTCAGCAGCGCTGCGGCACCGAGAAACGCCAGCGCCATGCAGACAAGGAGCAGGGAGGTCACTGGGTGGTCTCGGCCGGTGCTTCTTTGCCGGTGAATGCCGTCAGCAGTTCGCGCTGCAGGCCGAACATTTCTGCCTTCTCCTCCGGCTCGGCATGGTCATAGCCGAGCAGGTGGAGGATTCCGTGCGTGGTCAGCAGCAGCATCTCGTCCTGCGTGGAGTGCCCGGCGTTGCGGGCCTGGACCTCGGCCACCTGGGGGCAGATCGCGATGTCGCCAAGCATCCCCTGCGGGGTGGGCTTGTCCGGGGTTCCCGGGGTCAGCTCATCCATGGGAACCGAGAGCACGTCTGTGGCTCCCGGCTCATCCATCAGCTCGATGTGCAGCTTCTCCATGGCCGGCTCGTCCACGAGCAGGATGGACAGTTCCGCCTGCGGATGGATGTACAGCTGCTCGAAAATGAAGCGCGCCAATGCCACCAGCCGGGGTTCGTCCACCTGGATGCCGGATTCGTTGTTAACTTCGATGCTCATGCGTGCTCTCCCGTCGTTCCCGGGGAACGGAATGCTTGACCCGGTTGCGTTGTGCTTCATCCCAGATGCCGTAGGCGTTGACGATGTCCCCCACCAGGCGGTGGCGGACCACATCGGCCGCGTCCAGAACGGAGAAGCTGACGTCGTCGATTCCGCTGAGGATCTCCTCGACGATGCGCAGGCCGGAGCGGGTTCCGAACGGAAGGTCCACCTGCGTGACGTCGCCGGTGACCACCATCTTGGAGCCGAAGCCGAGGCGGGTCAGGAACATCTTCATCTGTTCCGGCGTGGTGTTCTGTGCCTCGTCGAGGATGATGAAGGCGTCGTTCAGCGTCCGGCCCCTCATATAGGCCAGCGGAGCGACTTCGATGGTTCCGGCCGCCATCAGCCGGGGAATGGACTCGGGGTCCATCATGTCGTGCAGCGCGTCGTACAGCGGCCGCAGGTACGGGTCGATCTTGTCGCTGAGCGTGCCGGGAAGGAAACCCAGCCGTTCGCCCGCTTCGACGGCGGGACGGGTGAGGATGATGCGGCTGACTTCCTTCTGCTGCAGGGCCTGCACCGCTTTGGCCACCGCCAGGTAGGTCTTGCCGGTACCGGCGGGACCGATCCCGAAGATCACCGTGTTAGCGTCGATGGCGTCCACGTAGTTCTTCTGGTTCAGTGTCTTGGGCCGGATGGTCTTGCCGCGGCTGGACAGGATGTCGTGGGTCAGCACCTCGACCGGGTTCTGCAGGGACTGGCTGCGGAGCAGCGCGACCAGTTGCTGGAGGACTGCCGGTGTGATCACGGTGCCGCGCGCCACGAGCCCCCGGACCTCGTGGAGCAGGCGCATGATCCGCGGAACATCGGCCGCGGGTCCGTTAATGGAGAGTTCGTTGCCGCGGACGTGGAAACTGACGGCCGGGAACTGGTCCTCGATGAAGCGGAGGGCCTCGTCGTGGCTGCCCAGCGACTGCACCATCTGATCAGAGTTATCGAAGATGACCACCTCCGTCCGGACACCGGGAAGAGTATGGGGGAATTCGCCCGTGGTGCGGTCCCCCGTATTGAGGCGGCGCTTTCCGTTTGCTGATTCAGTCATGGTGACGGCCTGGGGCCTTAAGTTCCCTCCAGTTCGGAAAAATAACTCGTTTGTGTCTTTTCATCTTACGCCAGCGGACGCCTTGGCCTGCCGTCGGAGCAGGTTACGGCGGACCGCAATTTTGTAACGCGTTCCCGCAATTAGATATCAACTTTGTATCGGCCTCATATCGTTCCCGTTGCAGTTCGGCCGCCTGCCCCGAAAGGCACGGTGTGCCCCAAAGACTCGTGTAATGCTGGGAAAGGAGCCCGCCGGCAACGGTCCGGCGTGCCCGTAGGCACTGCTCATTCGAAGGGATCGCCAGCATCAGTCAGCCAGGAACTCCGGGCCGGAAAGTAACGCGGATTCGCTCCGCGCTGCTGTCCGCGCTGCTTCCGGCTGCCCTGCTGCTGTCCGGATGCATTGCCGATCCCGATCCCGCCGTGACATCCGCCAACTCTCCGACCTCCTCTTCCCGCCGGGCCGCCGGCACGGACGGCGTTCCCACCACCAGCGCGCCGCTGGAAACAACGCAGTCCTCGAACAAGGCGCCCGTTTACTGGATCGGGCGAAGCAACAGCAACGTCTTCCTGTACCGGGAGTTCCGCGACGTTCCTGACGATGAAAACCCGATCACGCGCGCCCTGCGGGCCATGATGTCGGAGACGCCGCTGGATCCGGACTTCTTCACGCCGTGGCAGAACCCCAAGAACCTCGCGACGTCGATCTCGGGCACCAATGTCATTACGGTGGACGTTTCCGCCGACGCCTTCAACAGCAACCTCGACGCAGACATGGCCCAGCGGGCCATCCAGCAACTGGTCTACACCGCGACGGCAGCCGGGGCCAGCTCGGGCCTGATCGACTCCGGCCAGCAGATCGAGGTGGTGATCCTGGTGGACGGGCACACCGATTACCTGGCGTTCAAGCACGTGAAGCTGGGTGCGCCGACGTCCCGCAGCGCCGGAATGGTGGCGCCGGTGTGGATCATCGATCCGCAACAGGGCACCGAAGTCGGTGACGGACGGGTCAAGATCTCAGGACGAAGCACTGTCCCCAACGGCAAACTGCACTGGCGCATCCTCAAAGTCCAGGACAACGGCGACAAGGAAAGCTACCTGACCGGGGAAGCCGTGGCCGCAGCGGATCCCGCCGCGTCCGGGGTCTTCGGCATCACAGTGAACCTTGGGCCCGGCAACTATGAGGTGCGCGTCTCCCAGATCGGCCCGGGTAAGCCCGAGGACGAACTTAACGTGGACTCACGGGGGTTCACGGTTCGCTAGCTGTCCCGTCAGCGAAGTGATCCCCGGCTGAAGTTACCAGCGGCCTGCACTCACCAGCGGCCCAGGACGTCGCTGGCCACGACGACGCCGGCCGGTCCCGCCGTCGATGACCGCAGGACGTGCGGTCCCAATAGGGCCGTGACCGCCCCGGCGCTGCACAGCCTGGTGACCTCACGGGGGCTGATGCCCCCTTCTGGACCAACGATGAGGAGGACCTCGCCGGGGTCCGGCGTCTCCCGGCGCTCATCCGACCACTTACCCAGGACCCGCCGCAGCGGCGTCACCGCGTCTTCGTGCAGAATCACCGCAAGGCCGGCGTCCGCCACTTCCCTGGCCAGCGCCTGGGTATCGACGGCGGGCCTCACCTCGGGGATCCAGGCGCGGCGCGCCTGCTTGGCGGCGGCCGTGACGGCGGATTGCCATTTGCCGTGCGCCTTGGCCGCCCGGTCACCCTTCCAGCGGACGATGGAGCGCTCGGACTGCCACGGAATTACCGCGTCGATGCCCAGCTCGGTGGCGGTTTCGATCGCCAGTTCGTCCCGGTCACCCTTGGCGAGGGCCTGCACCAGTACGAGGCGGATGTCCGGCCGCGGTTCCGCACTGACGGTGGCGCATTCGACCGTCAGCTCGGCTGGGGCAGCTTCCGTCACGGTTCCGGTGATGCGTTTGCCGGCTCCGTCGGCAATGTCAACCTGCTCCCCCACAGCCAGGCGCTTCACAGTGACCGCGTGCCGGGCCTCGGCACCGTCCAGGACGAACAGCGAACCGGGAACAATGTTGTCCAGCGCGCCGGGCGGGGTGAAGAATACGGGGTTGCTCACCGCTACAGGTTACCGAGGCGGTCCCGCAGCTTGGCGAAGACGCCGCCGCCGGCCGCGAGCTTGCCCTCGGAGAACTGCTCGCCGCGGAGCTTGGCCAGCTGCCGGAGCAGGTCCTCCTGGGCGGGGTCGAGCTTGGACGGCGTCTCCACCTGCAAGTGGACCTTGAGGTCGCCACGGCCGTAGCCGCGCAGGTGGGTGACGCCGAGGCCGCGGAGGGTGATGATCTCACCGGACTGCGTGCCCGCCTTGACGTCGATCTCCTGCTTGCCGTCGAAGGTTTCCAGGCTCACTTCCGTGCCGAGGGCAGCGGCGGTCATGGGAATGTTCAGGGTCGCGTGGAGATCGTCGCCCTCGCGGACATACGTGGGGTCGTTGTTAACGCGGATTTCCACGTAGAGGTCACCGGACGGCCCGCCCGCCGGACCGGCCTCGCCCTGGCCGGAGAGCTGGATCCGCGTGCCGGTGGCCACACCGGCCGGGACCTTGATGGTCAGGGAGCGGCGGCTGCGGATGCGGCCCTGGCCGCTGCATTCGTTGCAGGGGTCCTTGATGACGGTGCCGAAGCCCTCGCACGAACCACAGGGGGCGGCGGTCATGACCTGGCCGAGGATGGAACGGACCGCCCGCTGCACCTGTCCACTGCCGCCGCAGATGTCGCAGCGTTCCGGGTGGCTGCCCTCCCGGCAGCAGGATCCTTCGCAGGTGGGGCAGGTGACGGCCGTGTCCACTTCGAGCTTCTTGTTGACGCCGAACACGGCGTCGCGCAGGTCGATCCGCACGCTGATGAGCGCGTCCTGGCCGCGGCGGACGCGGGACGCGGGGCCGGAGGTGCCGCCGGCGCCGAAGAAGGTGTCGAAGATGTCCTGGAACGCGAAGCCCTGGCCGGCATAACCGCCGCCGCCGAAGCCGTTGTCGGTCCCGTTCTCGTTGCCGGTGGTGTCGTAGACCCTGCGCTTCTGCGGATCGGACAGCACCTCGTAGGCGTGGGTGACGGCCTTGAACCGTTCCGCGGCGTCTTCCCCGGGATTGACGTCCGGGTGCAGCGAACGGGCCAGCTTGCGGTAGGCCTTTTTGATCTCCTCGCCGGTGGCTTCCGCGGAGACTCCAAGAACGTCGTAGTGGCTGCTCAAAGTTCGTATCTCTTCCTCGTTGTACTGCCTGTTGTCAGGGGATGTCCGGGGCGTGTGGTCACGGGCCCAGAATCCTCGAAAGATAGCGGGCCACCGCGCGCACGGCGGCCATGGTGGTGGGATAGTCCATCCGGGTAGGGCCCAGTATGCCCACCTTGGCGGTGGCGTCGGGGCCGTAGCCCGTGGCCACCACCGATGCCTCGGCCAGCCCGTCGTAGGGGTTTTCCCGGCCGATGCTGACGGCCACGCCGCGCGGGTCCTGCGCCATGTCGCTTAGGAGCCGCAGCATGACCACCTGCTCCTCAAGGGCCTCAAGGACAGGTCCGATGCTGAGCGGGAAGTCCACGTTGGACCGTGCCAGGTTGGCCGTTCCGGCCAGGACCATGCGGTCTTCCCGGCTGTTGTGGGAGAGGCCCTCCAGTCCCTTGCCCAAAGCCATGGCTACGGGGCGCTCGGCGGGCGTGCAACCGGCCACGACGGCGGCCAGGTGCTGGGGCAGGATGGCCACCGGCGTTCCGGCCACACCGGTCAGGAACCGGGTGCGCAGGGCGGCCAGGGTGTCGTCTGACAGGTCCTGTCCGGCGTCGACGACGCGCTGGTCAACTTTGCCGGAGTCGGCGATCAGCACGATCAACACCTTCCGCGGCGCCAGCAGCACGAATTCAATGTGCCGGACCACGGCACGGCTCAGGTGCGGGTACTGCACGACGGCGACCTGGTTGGTCAGCTGGGACAGGAGCCGGGCCGTCCGGTCCAGGACGTCGTCGAGGTCCTCGGACCCCTCAAGCAGGGTCTGGATGGCGCGCTTCTCCGCCGGAGAGAGCGGCTTGACCGCGGAGATCTGGTCGACGAACAAGCGGTAACCCTTGTCCGTGGGAATCCTGCCCGCACTGGTGTGGGGGGCAGTGATGAGGCCCTCGTCCTCCAGGGCCGCCATGTCGTTGCGGATGGTGGCGCTGGAGACGCCCAGATGGTGCCGTTCCACGAGGGCCTTGGAGCCGACCGGTTCGCGGGAATGGACATAGTCCTCCACGATGGCGCGCAGCACCTCAAGCTTCCGTGGTTCGCTCACCGTCCACCTCCTTTTGGCCGTAACCGCTCCGGGCGTTAGTCCCGCCTGCAAACGCTGTGGTTAGCACTCGACATGCCCAAGTGCTAACAAGTCTAATATGAGTCGCCCCGTTGTTAGCATTGGTACCGCTCCGGGCGAAATTCCGGGCGCCTTTCCCCCGGCGGCACGCCCGCGGCCGGAGCGGCTCCTTTCGAATGCAAAGCGGTGAACAAATGCAGTACCAGACCTGGGGCCCGCAGGAGATCGCAGTGCCTGCCAAGAACAGCCTGCCCGAGGTGCCGGTGGAGCGCGGCATGGTGCTCGAGGACGTCCAGTCCGGCTGGGTGGGCGCAGTGATCCGGGTGGAGAAGTCCGGCGGCATGCACCTGGTGGCGCTCGAGGACCGCCGGGGAAAATCCCGGTCCTTCAAGCTTGGCTTCGGCTTTCTCCTGGACGGCCAGCCAATCCGCCTGATGCCTCCCGCGCCCAAGGCGAAGCCCGCGGGATCGGGCACAGCCGGGCGGACGGCGTCGGGTTCGGTGCGGGTGGAAGGGCAGCGCGCGCAGGTGGCCAAGGCCAGCCGGATCTGGGTTGAAGGCAAGCACGATGCCGAACTCGTGGAAAAAGTCTGGGGCGACGACCTCCGGGTGGAGGGCATCGTCGTCGAACCCCTGCACGGCATCGATGACCTGACGGCGGCCGTTGCCTCCTTCCGCCCCGGCCCCGGCCGCAGGCTGGGCGTCCTGGTGGACCATCTGGTCCCCAATTCCAAGGAGTCAAGGATTGCCGACGCCGTAATGGCGTCACCCGGCGCCGCCGGCAACGTGCTGATCGTGGGCCACCCGTACGTCGACGTCTGGCAGGCGATCCGCCCGTCGGTGCTGGGCATTCCGCAGTGGCCCGTGGTGCCGCGCGGTACGGACTGGAAGACCGGCATCCTCACCGCCTTCGGCTGGCCGCACGAGACCAAGGAGGACGTCGGCCTCGGCTGGCAGAAACTCCTCGGCGCCGTACGCACCTACGCCGACCTTGAGCCCGCCCTGCTGGGCCGGGTCGAAGAGGTCATCGATTTCCTGACAGTTCCCTAATTCCCATCGCTACGCTCCCCGGATTCGGCGTTGAGCCCGCGTTTGCCCCGATGGCCCGGTATCCTTGGTACGGCGGCACCGCACGGCGGCCCCGGCGCCAAGGCACTATCGCACCAACGCAAGCTTAAGGAAGACACCGTGGCACAAGACGCTCGCGACCGCAGGGACACACAGTCCGGCCAGGACCTGCCCCAGTACCATGGCGTTCCGGCGAATGCGCTTCCGCTCACCGCCAGCGAGGACCGGCAGTGGGCCACCCTGGCCCACTTCGGCGGCATCCTCGGCTGTGTTCCGGCGCTGCTGATTTACCTCATCTTCCGCGACCGCGGCCCGTTCACCGCGCAGGAGTCCAAGGAAGCCCTCAATTTCACGCTGCCGCCGACGATTGCGGCCTTCGTGGCCAACCTGCTGGTGCTGCTTCCCGTCGTCGGCAATTTGTTCGCCGTCCTGGCCACACTCATCTGGATCGCGCTGACCTGCTTTGCAGTATCCGCCGGTGTCCATGTCAACAAAGGCCAGCCGCACCGGTACCCGTACAACCTCCGCTGGATCAAGTAGCCGGCTGGACCACGTAGCCAAATAGCAACGCGAGGTCAGTTGCAGCCCAATCCGCTAGGGATATGGGGCTGTAAGTGACCTCGCGTTGCTTTATGTGTTGTCGCGGCTAGTCCGGCAGGATCCTGCGGACCACGGCATCCGCCAGCAGCCGGCCCTTCAGCGTGAGGACCAGGCGGCCTCGGAACGCCTCCTCAGGCACCACGAGGCCGTCGGCGATCAACCCGGCCACGGCCTTCCTGCCGCCCGGCGAGAGGGCAGCGGTTTCGAGCCCCGCGGAAAGCCGGGCTTCCAGCATGACCTTTTCGACGCCCCGGGTTTCGGCGTCGAGCGTTTCGCGTCCTGCTGCCGGCGAGACGCCTGAGCCGAGCCGTCCGGCATAGGCGGTGGGGTGCTTGACGTTCCACCAGCGCACCCCGCCCACGTGCGAGTGCGCGCCCGGGCCGATGCCCCACCAGTCGTCCCCGCGCCAGTAAGCGAGGTTGTGGCGGCACGCCTGCTCCGGCGTCGCGGACCAGTTGCTGACCTCGTACCAGCTGAGGCCGGCGTCGGAGATCATTCTGTCGGCGAGTTCGTACTTGTCGGCATGGTCGTCGTCGTCAATTCCGGGAACTTCGCCGCGGCGGATCTGGGCGGCGAGCTTGGTGCCGTCCTCAATGATCAGCGCGTAGGCGCTGATGTGGTCCGGCCGGTACGACAGGGCGGTCTCGAGCGAAAAGCGCCAGTCCTCGAGGGACTCCCCCGGTGTTCCGTAGATCAGGTCCAGGCTGACGGCCAGCCCGGCGTCGCGCGCCCACTGCACCACGAGCGGAACACGGCTCGGGGTGTGGGTGCGGTCGAGGACCTTCAGCACATGGGGCACGGCGGACTGCATGCCGAAGGAGACCCGTGTGAAACCCGCATCGGCAAGCAGCTGCAGGGATTCCGGCGTGACGGAGTCCGGGTTGGCCTCCGTGGTCACCTCGGCTCCCGGTTCGATCCCCCATGTCTCTATTGCGGCACGGAGGATTCTGGCCAGGTCCTCGGCCGGCAGGAGCGTGGGGGTGCCGCCGCCAAAGAACACCGTGCTGAGCTTGCGGGCGGGCAGCCCCGATTCCTTCAGGACCCGCGCGGCAAACTCCACTTCCGAGATGGCGGTGGAGGCGTACGCGTCCTGGGACGCGCCGCCTCCGAGCTCGGTTGCGGTGTAGGTGTTGAAGTCGCAGTAACCGCAGCGCACCGCACAAAACGGGATGTGCACGTAAAGCCCGAAGGCCCGGGCAGCCGCACCGTCCGCCGCCTGTTGCGGCAGCAGGCCGTCCGACGGCGCGGGGTCGCCCAGGGGAAGAACGCTAGGCATGGGTGCGGCCTCCGGAGGTTCCGGCCACGGTCATCACTACTTCTTGGCCTTGTCCTTGGATTCGTCGGTGGTCAGGGCTGCGATGAAGGCTTCCTGCGGCACTTCCACGCGCCCCACCATCTTCATGCGCTTCTTGCCTTCCTTCTGCTTTTCCAGCAATTTGCGCTTACGGGAGATGTCACCGCCGTAGCACTTGGCGAGAACGTCCTTGCGGATGGCGCGGATGGACTCACGGGCGATGATTCTGGACCCGATGGCTGCCTGGATCGGCACTTCGAACTGCTGGCGCGGAATGAGCTCGCGCAGCTTGCCGGTCATCATCACGCCGTACGCGTAGGCCTTGTCCTTGTGGGTGATGGCGCTGAAGGCGTCCACCTGCTCGCCCTGGAGCAGGATGTCCACCTTGACCAGGTCGGCGACCTGTTCGCCGTCGGCCTTCCAGTCCAGGGAGGCGTAGCCGCGTGTTTTGGACTTGAGCAGGTCGAAGAAGTCGAAGACTATCTCGGCCAGCGGCATCCAGTACCGCAGTTCCACCCGGTCCTCGGACAGGTAGTCCATGCCGCGCATGACGCCGCGGCGGCCCTGGCAGAGCTCCATGATGGCACCGACGAACTCGTTGGGGGCGAGGATGGTCGCGGCCACCATGGGTTCGCGGACCTCGTTGATCTTCCCGGAGGGGAACTCGCTCGGGTTCGTCACCGTGATCACGTTCTTGTCCTCGAGCGTGACCTCGTAGACCACGTTGGGCGCGGTGGAGATCAGGTCCAGGTTGAATTCGCGTTCAAGGCGCTCCCGGACGATCTCCAGGTGCAGCAGGCCGAGGAAGCCCACGCGGAAGCCGAAGCCGAGGGCCGCGGAGGTTTCCGGTTCGTAGATCAGGGCTGCGTCGTTCAGCTTGAGCTTGTCCAGGGCGTCGCGCAGCACCGGGTAGTCCGTGCCGTCCAGCGGGTAGAGGCCTGAGAATACCATCGGCTTGGGATCCGCGTAACCGCTCAGTGATTCCGACGCAGGCTTGGCGAGGTTGGTGACGGTGTCGCCCACCTTGGATTGGCGCACGTCCTTCACGCCGGTGATGAGGTAGCCCACCTCGCCGACGCCGAGACCCTTGGAGGGTGTCGGCTCCGGGGAGCTGACGCCGATTTCCAGGAGCTCGTGACTGGCCTTGGTGGACATCATCTGGATTCGTTCACGCGGGTGCAGCATGCCGTCCACCACACGGACGTAGGTGACCACGCCCCGGTAGGTGTCGTAGACGGAGTCGAAGATCATGGCCCGGGCAGGCGCGTCGGGGTTACCGACGGGTGCGGGCAGGTCGCGCACGATCTTGTCCAGCAGCGCTTCTACGCCGACCCCAGTCTTGCCGGAGACCAGCAGCACGTCTTCGGGATCGCCACCGATCAGGCTGGCCAGCTCGGCGGCGTACTTCTCCGGCTGGGCGGCGGGCAGGTCGATCTTGTTCAGGACCGGGATGATGGTGAGGTCGTTTTCCATCGCCAGATACAGGTTGGCCAGCGTCTGGGCCTCGATGCCCTGCGCGGCGTCCACCAGCAGAACGGCACCTTCGCAGGCGGCGAGGGAACGCGACACCTCGTAGGTGAAGTCCACGTGGCCCGGCGTGTCGATCATGTTCAGGGCGTAGCTCACCCCGTCGAGTTCCCAGGGCATCCGGACAGCCTGCGACTTGATGGTGATGCCGCGCTCGCGTTCGATGTCCATGCGGTCCAGGTACTGGGCCTTCATGTCGCGTGCCTGCACCACTCCGGTGGACTGCAGCATGCGGTCGGCCAGGGTGGACTTACCGTGGTCAATGTGCGCGATGATGCAGAAATTCCGAATAATGGCCGGATCTGTCGCGGCGGGCACCGGGGCGGTGCGGGCCATGGGAGACACGCAGGGTCCTTACTGTTGGCATTTCAGCGGCTTTGCTCAGGCTGAACTCTGGCCATCCTGCTGCCTGCCGCATATCTGAACCTCTAGTCTCCCACGTCCCGGGCGCGGGCAGTACATTTTGCGCGGCCTTCGCGCCGGAGGTCCGGCCGCTCCGAAGGCCGCGCGGTAGGGTGGCCCGCATGGCTTTGAACTTCTCCTCCATCGGCGGCGCCGTCCGCGCATCGCTCCGCTTCCTCGGCGTACTGAGGCAACCGGCGGTCCGAACTCCGGTGCCCGCCCGGGCCAGGGCAGGAAAAGCGCCCGGGCTCGCGGCCGGTGTCACAGGTACATACCCTGGCGACTTCACCGGTACGGCGACGCTGCAGTACTCCCCCTCCCCGGACGGGCGGCCGGACCCCGGCGAGATCGTGTGGACGTGGGTTCCCTTCGAAGAGGACCATTCGCGGGGCAAGGACCGGCCTGTCCTGCTGGTCGGCAGCCACGGGAGGTATCTGCTGGGTCTGATGCTGACCAGCAAGGACCACGACGGCCACCCCCGCGGCCGCCGCGACTACGTGGATATCGGCACAGGGAGCTGGGACAGGCAGGGCCGCCCCAGCGAGGCCAAGCTCGACCGCGTCCTGCAGATTCATCCGGCCGACATCCGCCGCGAAGGGTCGGTGCTGGACCGGAAGACGTTTAGGCTTGTGGCGGACGAGTTGCGTCGGCTGCACGGCTGGAGATAACTGCGGCGCGCCGTCGGCACCCGGAATGGCCACACGTGGCCCGGGCCTGCTAATATTTATAGCTGTGTGTCCGTGCAGGTCGACGGTCACTGATGGCTGGCCGCCATAGGTATCCCCACGCCGCTCAGTCAAGGCCAGCTTGAAAGCCCTCTAGACCATTTCCGCATTACAAAGAGAGTTCACACGTGGCAAATATCAAGTCCCAGAAGAAGCGCATCCTGACCAACGAAAAGGCTCGCCTGCGCAACAACGCAGTCAAGTCCGAGCTGAAGACGGCCATCCGCGCCGTCAACACCGCTGTTGAGTCCTCCGACAAGGACGCTGCTACTACTGCGCTCGTTTCTGCCAGCCGTAAGCTGGACAAGGCTGTCAGCAAGGGTGTTCTGCACAAGAACAACGCTGCAAACCGCAAGTCGGCGATCTCCAAGAAGGTCAACGCACTCTAAGGTTTTCCAGTTCAACTGAACTGATGCTTGTGGCCGGCACCATTGGTGCCGGCCACTTCTCTTTTAATTCCGACGGCGGGACTCCCGACGGCGCGCTCCAGGCTTCCGACGGCGGTCTCCGGGCTTCCGCCCCCGGGGCCGGCTGCCCCGGCTGCTGAGGCTGACCACCCTGTCCGGACCACTTCTGCGGGATCAAGACTGTCTGGATCATCCCTGTCTTGACCACCGACCGGACCCGTCGCTGCGCCAGTCCGAGGGCGCGGCGCCCGGCGTGAGGACGTCGTTGAGCCAGTAGGTCTCATCGGGATCCCAGCCCGCCAGTACCGTCCGCTCAAGCACTGCAACTGACGGTCCGGCGAATGGCCGCGCGGCCAGCGCGCGCCCGGCTGTCGTAAGGTATCCCCAGAGGGTGAGATGAACGCCGTCGTAGTCGCCAGCAACGGCAGACCAGTCAGGAACCAGCCAACGGCCGGCGATCCCTGTGGTCCGCCACCAGTCGTGGCGTTTGGCCAGGCTGACGTCCATTGGATACCGCGCAGCCAGCCCGGTCCACGCCGCCGGGCCATCGATTTCGTAGACGCGGGCGTCAGGCCGCGGGACGAGCGGCCAGACGGTTGCCTGCTTCCATCCGATGCTGTCCTCGACCAGCAGGAGACCAATGGCGCCGAGATCCGGCAGGCTTCTGGTGGTGGTGAGCAGCTCGGATGGCCTCGGCGTGGACCACCACCAGCCGCCCCAGTTGGCGGCCGGGTTCTTGGGCCGTTCAGCCGCCTGGCGTTCATCGGCGAGGGCGGCCGCTTTCCAATCGGCCAGCGTCCTGGCTGCCCCGCCTGGAACCGGCGGCTGGCCTTTTCGTTCGTCTGTCCACTGCACGAAACTCTGGTGGTCCCCGTCCAGGAAGCCGGGACCCCACCACGCGGCAAGGGCATCAGCCAGGGCATGGGCGACCGGGCCCAAAGCCAACCGGATGGCGGGCTGCGCGAGGAGGGCGTCGGTTTCATCAGGCTGCTGCCAGTAGCGCGCGGCGTCGACGGCCCCGGTAAGGCCAGCCATCAGCGCCTGGCCACCAGCTGATTCAGCAGCCGATACGGCCGCCGGGCTGCGGAGCGCCTCGGCCAGTTCGCCGGCAAGCCCATGATCCTGGGGAGATGACGCCGATCTGGCAGCCACGGTCCAGATTTCCGGTTGCGTTGCCGTGAGAACGCCCAGGCAGAACTGGCGCCCTCGCGGACCGCTCAACAGATCATCAGTCACAACCGCACCCCCTTGACCCCGAGCCTACAAGCTCAGCCCGGTTTACAAGCTGGCCCGGTCTTCAAGCCAGCCCGGGCCAACAAGCCAGTGAAGCGCTAACGGCCGCGGGCGGCGGAAGCAATGACCGTGACGGCGTGTTCGACGGCGTAAACCGGATCGCGGGAAAGTCCTTTGACCTGCGCATCGGCTTCGGCAGTGACCTGAATGGACCGGGCCAGGCCCTCCGGCGTCCACCGCCGGACGTCCCGCTGCGCCTGCTCCACCAGCCACGGCTGCATGCCCAGCTGCCTGGCGATCTGCGCCGACGATCCTTTGGCGCCGGCGACCTTGGCCACGGTCCGCAGCTTGGCTGCCAACGCCGCCACCAGCGGTACCGGGTCGGCGCCCGTTGCCAGCGCGTGCCGGAGTGTGGACAGGGCCAAAGGACCATTGCCTGCCATGGCGGCGTCGGCCACCTTGAACGCCGTGGCCTCCACCCTTCCGCCGTAGTAGCGGTCCACCATGTCAGCGTCGACGGCAGTGGAGGCGTCGGCTATGAGCTGGCTGCACGCCGCCGCCAGCTCTGACAGGTTGGCGCCGACCGCGTTGACCAGCGACTGGACTGCCTCCGGTGTGATCCGCCTGCCGGCGGCCTTGAACTCGGCCGTGACAAAGGCAGTTTTTTCCGCATCCTTTTTCAGCGGCTGGCAGTCGACAGTCGGCCAGCCCCCGGCCTTCACGGCATCGAGGAGCTTCTTGCCGCGGGTTCCGCCGCCGTGCCGGAGCACGAGGACAGCGTCCTGTTCAACGTGCTTGAGATACGTCAGTGCGTCCGTCAGGAAGGCATCATTCATCGCTTCGAGGCCGTCCACCTCGATCAGCTTGTTCTCGCCGAACAGTGACGGGCTGACATTCATGGCCAGCGCCCCGGCCTCGTACGCGCCGGCGCCGAGCCTGGTGACCTCCACGTCGGGTGAGGCCGCCCGCACCTGCGTCCTGACACGGTCCATCGCCCGGATGCCGAGGTACTCCTCGGGACCCGTGATCAGGACGACCGCCGCAGGCGTCACGTCCCGCCAGGTCGCCGAATTGGCTGCCGGCGTCTTCGGTCGTTGCTGGGCAGCGGCCACTGGTGATTCCTCCCGGAGTTCAGATTGCAGGCTCTAAGTCTCCCACGGCGGCCCGGGCCGCCGCGGCGGAACGTGGCCTCGGGCAGTCGGTCAAGGATCTGAACAGTAACGGCGTGCGCCGCCAGGACCAGTTTGATGGTGCCGGCCGAATGGGCGGCCATCCACACGGCGAGCAATGTCACAACGGAGAACAGCAGCATGGTCAGCAATCCGAACACGCCCTCAGGCCAAGGCGGCGCGGAGCCGGGAAGACCAGCGGTGAACCGGGCGATAGCCGCCACACCACCGGCAAAGAACCCGGCGACGCCGATCAGTACCGCCGCCAGCCAGGGCACGAGGGGCAGGAGCGCCACGGCCGCCGTGCCCAGGATGGTGACGGGTGCCACGAGAGGGGCAACAAGCACGTTGGCCAGCAGCGAGTAGGTGGCAAACTGCGGCTGCAGCACCACAATGACGGGGCCGCACAGCACCTGGGCCGACAGGGGAACAGCAACAGCTGCCGCGGCCCAGCGCGGTACGCTCGGCGGGAACCAGCCCATGATGCAACGGCCCAGCACAATGATCCCCAGGGTGGCCAGGACCGAGAGCAGGAACCCAAAGCTGACCGCCAGTTCCGGCTCCACGAGCAGCAGGGCCATCACGGCCAGGCATAGGAAACTCAGCCCGCGGCCGGCCCGTCCACCTGCCAGAGATACCAAAGCAATAGCACCCATCAGCGATGCCCTGAGCACGCTCGCATCGGGACCAACCATGAGGACGAACAGGCCGAGGCCCGCGAGGGCGACGGCTGCGGCCGGAATCCTGGCCAGGCGAAGCGAGCGTGCCGCCAACAGCAGCGCGCCGAGTATCAGGCTGCAGTTGGCCCCGGACACGGCCGTCAGGTGCGTCAGGCCCACGGTTTTCATGGCTGTCTCGAGCTCCTCGCTCAGGCCTCCGGTATCGCCTGTGACCATGCCCGGGAGGAGGCCCGCCGCGTCCGGGGCCAGCCAGGCGGCGGCTGAGGCGAACCGCTTGCCCAGAGCGGCCGGCGCCTGCTGCCAATTTAGTGCAGCTGCGAGCTGGACAGGCGGTGATGACGCCGTCAGGATCGCCGCCTCCACCCGGCCCGGATCCGGAGGCCGGAGCTTTCCGGTGACCCGAAACAACTGGCCGGTGCCCGCGTGCTGCCACTCCTGCCCGCCGATGATGACCACCGGCAGATGCGCGTGCATCACCTGGCCGCCCGACGTCAAGGTCCGGACCGCCGCGGCCACTGCCCAGCGTTCTGCACGTCCGGAGGGGCCGGGCGTCTTGAGGGCACGGGGCGCCCCGGTGATCTCGGCTTCAGCCACTGCTGATGCACCCGCGGCGATAATTCCTGACACCTGCTCGTCGTGGCGCTGAGAGGATGACACTGCCGAATGGGCAGTCGATGCCGCGGCAAGCATGAGTGCTGCCGTCAGGGTGGTCAGGAAACTGCGCCGCCAGCGTCCTTCGGCTTTCTTCCTCCGCAGAAGCATGCCGAGCAGCACTCCGGCGCACGCGGCGAGGCTGCCCCACACAAGCAGGAGGATGCCCGGTGTCAGCCACGGCCCGGCGACGGTTGCTGCCCACACCAGCAGTGCGGCCGGGGCAAGGCGAAGGTCGGTCCGGCGCCGATTCGGTTCGGTTGTGGTCACGTCCTGTCCGTCCGGCAGCAGACGACGGCGGATGTCAGCGCGCACCTTCCGGCTGAGGCCACTCGCGGGGCCGGGCCTGTCCGGAGGCTGTGACGGCAAGGAATCAGCCGTGGCGGAATTTCCGGACAAATTTTCACCCTGTGGGGAGTCGGGCCTTGGGAAATCCACTGCCGCCTGGACATAGCGGTGCCATCGGCTGGGCACGCGTTCGTTCCTGCTATCCATGTCAGACGGTCACCAGCGGAAGCAACGTTTCCAGCATTTTGGGGCCGACGCCGTCGACGGCGTCCAGTTCCTCGGGTGACTTGAAGGGGCCCTGCTGCGTGCGCCAGTCGACGATGCGCTGGGCCAACACGGGGCCAACCCTCGGCAGCTCGCCGAGTTCTTCCATGGTTGCGGTGTTGAGGTTGATCTTGCCTCCGGCACCGTCGGATGCATGCCCACCGGTTCCACCGGCTTCGGCGCCGTCCGCTCCTGACGTGCCGGCCGCCCCGGCCGCACCGGATTTGTCCGCTGGCGCGGCACCTGATGTGCCATCCGGTGCTGCCTCGCCGCGCCGCGGTACGTAGATTTTCTGGCCGTCTTCCAGCGGGGAGGCGAGGTTGAGTCGGTCGAGATCGCTCTCCGGGCTGGCGCCCCCGGCGGCGACGATGGCTTCATGTACTCTACTTCCCCGCGGGAGCCGGACCACTCCGGCCTTCTTCACCGCTCCGGCGACGTGCACCACGACCTTCCCGGCCGCCGGCCCGGTGCCGTCATTGCCGTCAGCGGCCTTCCGGTCACTGCCGGGCCCACTGTCAACGGTGCCGTCATCGTCCGGGCCGCTGCCGTCCGGGTTGTTGCTGTTCGGGTTGTTGCTGTTCGGGTCGTTGCTGTTGTGGCCTTCTGTACCGGCCGCTGATTTTCCCGCGGAGTCGTGGGTGACTGAACTGAGCGGAAGGACAACAGGACCGTTGGCAGCCACCTGCCACCAGAGGAAGGCTCCGGCAATCAGCGACAGCACACCCACCAATGCCGCGGCACGTATGCCCAAGCGCCAGCGGAACCGCGGCTCGGCCACTTCATTGGACACCGCAGACCCGGAGCCGGCCTGCCGGCCGTAGGTGAAGCCGCCTCCCGTTCCCGTTTCCAGCAGCCCCGAGCGGCCATCGCCCGGCGACGGATCCGACTCTTCATTGCAGACAAGGCCGGGCTTAGCAGGCGGTCCGAGCGTGGCTGCCAGCCGTCTGGCCGCCCGCCCGTCTGTTGCCCTCTCCCCCACGGTGCCACGTCCCGCAGCTCGCCCCGCGCCCGGGCGCCCCTCACCAAGGCGCGCCTGCGCGCTGGCTGAGGCTCCAGCGGTCCGGCGTGACATATCAACCACGGTAGGAAACGGTCAGCCTTCCCGACAGTCCCGTCATTCCCTATGTGGATTCGCCCTGCGGATGGCGCCACTACCGCTGGTAGGTGATGTAGGCCTCGTATTGCACGCGCCACTTCTCCGGTTCCTTGGGATCAGGGATTGTGGTGGTGAGGAACTGGACGCTGGTCACCTGCCCTTTCAGGTACTTCATCCATTTCGTGACTTCCTCGGCCACATCCCGGTCCAACTGGGCGACGTGGTGGACTTGCATGGACATGGGAGCCTCCTTGCTCGGTGGGGAGACTGTACTACCGGCGGGCAGGCTCTGCTAGCCATGACAAGTGGGCAGCGGGGATTGTGCCCGACGACCGCGGGGTGAGGGCAGGCGTGCTCCTACGCTGCTGTGGATGATGCCCAATAGGGCCAGGGATCCAGAGGCAGTGGTGATTCAGCGCCGTCGACGGACATCCGGCTGCCGACTCCGTCGAGGTCCTCACGGGCATCCAAAGGTCCGGGGCCTGAATAGTCGTCAAACCCGTCGAAGCTATCGGGTTCGTCTGGCCAGTTCAGTGGATCCGGTCGGTCGGGTGGCTCCGGGCACTCCTCCCCGGATGATAGGTCTTGCAAGTTCTGGGCGGGTGGTGGCTCTGGCCAGTCCTCACCGGGTGATGGGTCTGGCCAGTTCTGGCCGGGTGGTGGTTCTGGCCAGGTGGGTGGTTCCCAGTCCTGGTACTCGGCCGGGTAGGACCGTCCCATGGGTGAGATCCAGCCCGGTGGGGCGTCCCGGGTGGCGCCGACTGGTTGCCACGCTGTGGCGTGTTTGAGGCGGTGGTGTTTCGGGCAGGGCTGGCCAAGGTTGGCGACGCCGGTGCCGCCGCCGTCGGCCCAGGCCAGGATGTGGTCGGCGTCGTTGTCCAGGGAGTGGTTGTTGCAGTTGGGGAACGTGCACTTGGCGTCGCGGAGCCGCAGCCACTGCCGCATTGGTTTGGTGAGGCGGTAGCTGGTGCGTCCGATCTCCAGGGGCGCCCCGTCCCGCGGGTCGGTCAGGACCCGCAGGAATGACGTAGCGCCGTCGGCGACGAGCCGGCGCGCCATGCTGGCGGGGATCGGCCCGTACCCGTCGAGTGTGGCTGGCTCATCGGACAGGCCGAGCAGCGAGAACACCGGAACCGTAACCAGGACCTGCGCCCGCGGGGACGGCACCCCAGCGGCTGGCACATCACTGGCTGGCACCCCACCGGTCGTGGCATCACCGGCTGGCGCCTCACCAGCCGGGACGGAGTCTGCTGTCAGGGGAACTTTGGGCAGGGATCCTGCGGCCGCACCTTCAGTCCCACCATCAACTCCCGGGCCCGCGGTGAGCATCCACGTGGCGAAGGCGTCGACGCGGAGCTGGGTCAGGGTCCGGGTTTCGGTCGGGCCCTGCATGGCGCGGGCCTTTGCTGTGGTGCGGTTCCAGATCCCCGCCGCCTGGTCCGCGGGCAGATACGCCGAGAACCAGGCCATGCCGTCCCGGTCCGGGGCATACTCCAGCCGCCGGTCCTTCACACTCTTGGCGTGCCGTTTTTCGATGCTGACCGGATGGTGTCGTTCCCGCCAATACCGGGCCTTCGCCCGAAACCTGCCCGGGGTCAGCTCCCCCGCCGGGCAACCCCGCGCGTACCCCGGCGCATCAGGGTCCAGGAAATGCGCCTCAAAAGCAGCGGCGGCTTCCGGATCCAGCCCGTCGGTTTCGTCGCACATGATCCGCGCGTGCTGCCACGACAGTGCTCCTGATCCCAGCGCGCCCAGCGCCAACGGCAGATCCTTGGTCAGTTTGGCGGATTCAACCAGCAACCGCTCCGCCGACCCCTCGCTAACGGTCAGGGCGCCGGCCACCTCAGCGGTCACCGACATCCGCCGGACGGTGCGGTCCTGCACGGACGCACCAGGCGGAGTCAGGGCCTCCTCCGCCGCGGAAAAGCCGACGGCAAGCTGCACCTTCACGGCCGCCAGCCGCGCCTCCATCCTCGCCACCACGGCCAGACCGTCCAACACGCATCCGCCTGCTCCCCCAACGGATCCGCCTCCGCCTGAGGCGATTCCGCCCTATCCGGCAGCACATCCGCGCCCGGATCGCCCGCCCTCCGGAGCTCAGCAGCCAGCGAAAGAGCGGAGGCACTGATGGCCTCCAACGTCTTCGCAACTGCCTCGTTATCCATACCCACAGCATGACAGGGGGCTACGACAAAAACGCCACAGCCAAAAACGGTCATACTGGAAATGTCCTTGAGCCGGCGTGGCCCAGCAAAGAACTGACGGTTGCAACATCCCAACCGCAGCTCGCGATCATGGCCAATGGCCCTCGAAAATTTCCCTTCTGGAACGGGGACTCGTCCGCAATGACACGCTCGCCAGTAACTACCGACAAAGGCTGCATTTGCAAGGGGGCCTCGATCCGCCCCGACCTAGTACTGTCGTCTTGAGTTCCGGTCCTGCCCGGCACTCCCGGCCAAGGGGTTCAATCCCGCCCGCCGGCGGCCGCTCTCGCGAAGGAACGCTATGGACCTCGAAGTCTTCGTGCAAGAGGCACGGCTGTGGAACAGGGATCCCGGACCCCAATCTGACGCCCTGATCAGGAGACTACGCGCCGAGACGGGCGAAACGATCATTGATCTCTATGAGCAGGCCCTGCGAAGCGCATCGCAAGTGTTCCTAGAGTGGGAGTCCCGGCCCGAGCCCAAAGCCCTCTTCGCGTCAAGGATAGCGGCAGCGGAAAGCGCCCCCTTTGACCCTCAGAAATTTGATCCGACAGCACCACCGTTCCTGGGCAGGCAACCGGAGGAACGTGAGCCGTACAGCTATGAGCAATGGCTCCGGGGCTGGTGCCTTTACCAGGTTCTCGTCGGCAACGTACCGACACCCGAGGGGCACTTCCTGGAACACCCGGACAGGCCGGCGATGTTCGACTTCTTCATGGGCATGATCGGCAACGGTATGCATGCAGACTTTCGGGAAGCCTACGAACGCAGCACCGACACGCTGTGGCCCTTGGCCCCCCGTGAAGACGAACCAAGATTCCTCGAATACGGCGAACAACTCGAGCACGCGCCGTACCGGGTACAGCTCTACCGGGCCACGGCACGGGAAGTCACGATGGACCTCAATGCCTCGGCATCGTGGCGGCAGTGGTGGTTGACCGGTCCGCTACGGTCGCTGGAGTTCAGCATCTCCGAAAGCCACAGCTGGTTTCCGGGGGCCGCCGCTATGCACACCGGCGATCCGCCGACCACGACCCGGATAAGGAAAGTGGGACTAACCGTGAGAGGAACCATCACCCCGAACCTGGACCGGATCTTGGAAACAGATGAGCGCGACATGCGCCAGCTCGTCATCCAAGACCTGACCGCGCTGCTTCTCAAGGTGCACAAGAAGTACGGGTTTACCGCCGACCTGCCCAAAGCGGAGTAGACGCGTACCGTTCAGCACAGGCCTGGATACAGCCGTCACAGGCGCCCTGAAGCGCCAGGTGCATTTGACGACTACAGGAGCATCGCCGAGGCAAAGAAACGCGGCATAGTGCCGAGCAGGCTCGCATCAAATGCTGCCTGCGAGGCCTAAGTGGCGGCCTCGGTACCGCTGGTGCCGGCCACCTTTGCACCGGGAGCGAGGCAACCGGCAACGGAAGAGCTGCTCTCCCCCACGATCACTGCAAGGACGCCGAGCCCGGCGTGGGCCGCCAGCACGGCAGGCAGTGAGCTGATCTGGGCAGGCGGAATGACCGGGAGCTTTGCCGCGAGCCGGGCCGCAAGCAGCTCGGCCTCGGGCCGGTTGCCGAAATGGTGGATGGCCAGCCGGGCCTCCCCCAGCGGCCGGCCCAAGGCCTCCGCCACCACGATCTCCTCAAGCCGGGCAATGGCTCTCGCCGCGGACCGGACCTTTTCCAGCGGAACGATCTTGCCGCCCTCGACCGCGAGAATCGGCTTGATGGACAGCATGGCTCCGACCAGCGAAGCTGCTGCGCCGATGCGTCCGCCTCGCCGCAGCTGCTCCAGGCTGGGCACATAGAAGTAGACCTTGGTCCTTGCCGCACGCTCCTCAGCGAGGCGGCGCACCTCGCCGGCACCGCGGCCGTCCGCGGCCGCCACCACGGCACTCTGCACGGCCAGTCCCTGCGCCATTCCGACCGTGCGGGTGTCCAGCACCTCAACAGGGATCCTGACCCTGCCCGCCGCGAGACGGGCGGCATCAGCGGTGCCGGAGAGGCCACCGGAGATGTGGATGGAGACGACGGACTCGAAGCCCAGCCGTTCGGCGGCCAGATAAGCCTGCTCAAATTGTCCGGGCGACGGGCGGGAGGTCTTGACCGGCGTCGCGGCGGCCATGGCCACGGCGATGGTCCCGGTGATGTCGTCCTCGCCCTCGCCATAGATCTCCTCGCCCACCATGACGGGCATTGGAATGACGGCCAACCGGCCGTTGATGGAGAAGGCCCGCACCCAGTCGGCGGGCAGCGCGGCAGCGGAATCCGTCACCACTGCGGTACGGACGACGACGGCGGGCTCGCCCGTGAGCGGGATATGGCCCGGCCTGGTGGCCTGACGGAGACGGACCAGATGCTCCTTTAACCACAGCCAGGCTGCCGGCTCGCGGTCTATCACGGCACACCCTCCTGCAGTTGTTTCCGGCCGCCGGCAATGCCGGCGGCCGGAGCCCGGTCAGTCGCTCCCGGGCTACTCAAATAGCGCTGCTAGGCCGGGACGATGTTCACCAGTTTAGGTGCCCGCACGATCACGGTCCGGATGCCGCGGCCATCGAGCGCACGCTGGACGTTCTCGGAGGCCAGCGCAAGCTCGCGCAGGTCATCCTCGGAGATGGCCGGTGACACCTCCAGCCGGTCCCTGACCTTGCCCTGGACCTGGACCACCGCGGTGATGGTCTCCTGCACCAGGAGGGCCTCGTCGTGTGAAGGCCAGCCGGCGTTGGCAACCGACGCCGGGTGTCCCAGGACGTTCCACAGGTCCTCCGCCGTGTAAGGCGCGAAGAGGCTGAGGATGACGGCCACCGCCTCGGCGGCTTCACGAACGGCCGGATCGGCACCGCCGGCACCCGAGTCGATGGTCTTGCGGGTGGCGTTGACCAGCTCCATCAGCTTGGCCACGACGACGTTGAACTTGTTGTTGTCCAGCAGCTCCGCCGCGTCCGCGATGGTCCTGTGGGTGACCGAGCGCAGCGCGCGGTCGCCGGTGCTGAAGTCAACACCGGGTTCGCTGGACACATCCTGGCCGAGCCGCCAGGCACGGGCCAGGAACTTCGCGGAACCCGACGGCGAAACGTCCGCCCAGTCGACGTCGTCCTCGGGCGGGGAAGCGAAAATCATGGTGAGCCGGACGGCGTCGACGCCGAACTTGTCCAGCTGTTCACCCAGGTCAACACCGTTGCCCAGCGACTTGCTCATGGCCTTGCCGCCGTTCAGCACCTGGCCCTGGTTAAGCAGCGCACTGAACGGTTCGTTCGCCTCGATCAGGCCCAGGTCATTGATGACCTTCGTGAAGAACCGGGCGTACAGCAGGTGCAGGATGGCATGCTCCACACCACCCACGTACTGTCCCACCGGCATCCAGTCGTTGATCTTTTCGGGATCGAACGGGCCTTCGGTGTAGTGGGGCGAGACGAAGCGCAGGAAGTACCAGGACGAATCCACGAAGGTGTCCATGGTGTCCGTGTCCCGGCGCGCCGGTCCGTGGCAGGTCGGGCATTCGACGTTGACCCAGGCTTCGGCCGCGGCCAGCGGCGAGGTGCCCTTCGGCGCCAGGTCCTCGCCGCGCAGGTCTGCCGGCAGTTCGACGGGCAGCTGCTCGTCCGGAACCGGAACCTCGCCACAGGCGGGGCAGTGGATGATCGGGATGGGAGTGCCCCAGAAGCGCTGGCGGCTCAGCAGCCAGTCGCGCAGACGGAAGTTGACGAACTTTTCGCCCGTGCCCTGCCCTTCGAGGATCCGAATGGCTTCCGGGATGGCCTCGGCCTTGGGCAGGCCGTTCAGCGAACCCGAGTTGATGAGCGTGCCCTCACCGGCCGTCGCCGTGCCGGATACGGCCGGGTCCTCCTCGCCGGTGTCCAGGACCGCGCGCACAGGGAGGCCGAACTCCTTGGCGAAGTCGAGGTCGCGCTGGTCGTGTGCGGGGACAGCCATGATGGCACCCGTGCCGTAATCGGCCAGGACGTAGTCGGCAGCCCAGACGGGCAGCTTCTCGCCGTTGAGCGGGTTCACCGCGTACCGGCCGGTGAAGACGCCGGTCTTTTCGCGCTCGGTGGACTGGCGTTCGATCTCCGACAGCGCCTTGACCTTGTCCAGGTAGGCGTCCAGGGCGGCGGCGTGCTCCTCGGTGACCAGTTCCAGGGCCAGCGGCGCGTCGGCGGCGACGACGAAGAACGTGGCGCCGTACAGCGTGTCCGGGCGCGTGGTGAAGACGGTGACGTCCTTGGCGGGCTTGCTGCCGTCGGCTTCGATGACGAAGTTGACGTGGGCGCCCTCGGAGCGGCCGATCCAGTTCTTCTGCATGGCCAGCACGCGCTCGGGCCAGTGGCCGCGGAGCTGCTCCATGTCCTCCAGCAGCCGGTCGGCGTACTCGGTGATCTTGAAGTACCACTGGTTCAGCGACTTCTTGGTCACCGCGGTACCGCAGCGTTCGCAGGCGCCGTTAACAACCTGTTCGTTGGCCAGCACCGTCTGGTCCTTAGGGCACCAGTTGACCGGGTGGTCCTTGCGGTAGGCCAGGCCGCGTTCGTAGAAGCGCTTGAACAGCCACTGCGTCCAGCGGTAGTACTCCGGATCCGACGTATGCACGCGGCGGGACCAGTCGGCGGAGATGGCGTAGCGCTTAAAGGATGCGGCTTGGGTCTCGATGTTGGCGTAGGTCCACTCGCTCGGGTGGGCGTTGCGCTTGATCGCCGCGTTTTCCGCGGGCAGCCCGAACGAGTCCCAGCCGATCGGGTGCAGCACGTCGTATCCCTGCTGGCGCAGGTACCGCGCCACCACGTCACCCATGGCGAACGCTTCGGCGTGGCCCATGTGAAGATCGCCGGACGGGTAGGGGAACATGTCCAGGACGTAGCGGCGCTCCTTGGAACCGTCGTCGGCGGGGGTGAAGACCTTCAGGTCTTCCCACACCTGCGGCCACCGGGCCTCCATTGCCGCGAAGCTGTACGCGCCCTCTTCGGGTGTCTCGGCTCCACCTGCTGCTGTTCCGGTTTCGGTCTCCGGCTGAACGCTCACTGCTGCCCTCTTCTGTTCTGTCATGACCTCTGTCCTGTCACAACGGTCTGATCCCCGCCGCCCGCCGGGAAGGTCTCCCCGGACACACAAAAGCCCCTCGACATGGAGGGGCGGCCGCTCGATAATCCGTATTTGTTCGGGATACCAAGCGGCTAGCTAAGCAGAAGGATCGCACGCATGATGCCAGTTTAGCGCACCCCTACCCCCTTCCCGCCCTCGTTACCAGTCCCAACGAGGGGCTGAGTAGCCCGACCCAGCGGAAGAGGGGAGGCCGCACCCCGCCATGGTGTGGTGGGCACCGCGAAGCGGGCGGGCGGGTGCGACCTCCTCTCTGAAGCGGAACGCGAAAGCTACCGAACGTCCTCGTCGACCCAGTCCATGGACTTGGTGACGGCCTTCTTCCAGAGGCGCAGCTGGCGTTCCCGCTCCTCCGTGTCCAGGTTCGGCTCCCAGCGCTTGTCCTCGGACCAGTTCGCGGACAGCTCGCCGAGGTCCTTCCAGAAGCCGACGGCGAGGCCCGCCGCGTAGGCCGCGCCAAGCGCCGTCGTTTCCACCACCTTCGGGCGGATAACCGGAACGCCGAGGATGTCCGCCTGGAACTGCATGAGGGCATCGTTGGCGACCATGCCGCCGTCGACCTTCAGTTCGGTGAGCGGAACGCCCGAGTCGGCGTTGACCGCATCCAGAACCTCGCGGGTCTGGAAGGCGGTGGCCTCAAGCGCGGCCCGGGCAATGTGGCTCTTGTTGACGAACCGGGTCAGGCCCACGATGGCGCCGCGCGCATCCGAGCGCCAGTAGGGCGCGAAGAGTCCGGAGAACGCCGGCACAATGTACACGCCACCGTTGTCCTTCACCGAAGCGGCGAGGGACTCGACCTCGGGGGCGCTGCTGATCATGTTGAGGTTGTCGCGCAGCCACTGGATGAGCGAACCGGTGACAGCGATTGACCCTTCCAGCGCGTAGTGCGGGGCGGCGTCGCCCAGCTTGTAGCCGACCGTGGTCAGCAGCCCGTTCTTCGAGTGGACGATCTCCTCCCCGGTGTTGAAGATCAGGAAGCACCCGGTGCCGTAGGTGTTCTTCGCCTCACCGGTCTCGAAGGCCGCCTGGCCGAAGGTGGCCGCCTGCTGGTCTCCGAGGATGCCCGCCACCGGGACTTCCCGCAGCAGCTGCGAGGTGTGCACCGTGCCGTACACCTCGGAGGAGGATTTGATGGCGGGCATCATGGACGCCGGAACACCGAAAATGCGCAGGATCTCCTCGTCCCACTGCAGCGTGTCGAGGTCCATGAACATGGTCCTGGAAGCGTTGGTGACATCAGTGACGTGCACTCCGCCGTCCACGCCGCCCGTGAGGTTCCACAGCACCCAGCAGTCGGTGTTGCCGAACACCAGGTCCCCGGCCTCGGCCTTCTCCCTGGCGCCGTCGACGTTGTCCAGGATCCACTTGATCTTGGTCCCGGAGAAATACGTTGCCAGCGGCAGCCCGACCTTCTGCTTGAACCGGTCCGCTCCCCCGTCCCGCGCCAGTTCATCCACGATGGGCTGGGTCCGGGTGTCCTGCCACACGATCGCGTTATAGATCGGCTTGCCGGTGGTCTTGTCCCAGACCACCGCTGTTTCGCGCTGGTTGGTGATGCCGACGGCGGCAATGTCGTGCCGCGTCAGGTTCGCCTTGGACAGGGCAGAGCCGATGACCTCGCGGGTGTTGTCCCAGATCTCCGTGGGATTGTGTTCCACCCAGCCGGCCTGCGGGAAGATCTGTTGGTGTTCCATCTGGCCCGAGGACACGATGTTGCCGCTCTGGTCGAAGACGATGGCGCGGGTGCTGGTAGTGCCCTGGTCGACGGCGATTACGTATTGGCTCATGATGACGTCCTTGTCGTTGTGCTTGTGTGTTAACTGATGTGGTTATGGACTTGGTTTTGAAAGTCTTCGAACGCAGATGCCGGGGCTCAGGTGGCTGCCGTGAATACGATGGGAAGCAGCCCCACCAGGCCGGCCAGCGTGCCGCCGATCAGCGGGCCGACCACCGGGATCCACGAGTAGCTCCAGTCGCTGGACCCCTTGCCCTTGATGGGAAGGACGGCGTGCGCGATGCGCGGTCCGAGGTCGCGGGCAGGGTTGATGGCGTAGCCGGTGGGCCCGCCCAGGGACACACCGATGCCGACGACGAGCAGGGCCACCGCCAGCGGGCCAAGACCGGACGGCGTTCCACCAAAGGTCAGGATCACGAAGACCAGCACAAAGGTGCCGATGATTTCCGTGATCAGATTCCAGGGGGTGGAGCGGATCGCCGGGCCGGTGGAGAAGACGCCGAGCTTGTTCGCGGGCTCGGGTTCGGCATCGAAATGCTGCTTATGCGCCAGCCAGGTGACCACGGCGCCAAGGAATGCGCCGGTAAGCTCTCCGCCGAAGTAAGTGAGCGTGGAGGCAAAGTCCACTGGAACGCCCGCCGCATACTCCGGTTTGCCGTTGACAAGAAGGCCCAGCGTGACGGCCGGGTTCAGGTGCGATCCCGATCGGGCGGCGACGTACACGCCGGCGAAGACGGCAATTCCCCACCCCCACGTGACCATCAGGAATCCTCCGTTGTTGCCCTTCGTGCCTTTGAGCGCAACGTTGGCCACCACACCACAACCCAGCAGGGTCAGCATGGCGGTTCCGAAAACTTCGGAAAGAAAAACCAATCCAAGAGACATCTTTGACTCCTCTATTTTCTGTTGTCAGTCCTTCGCGTGTTTGAAGGACGGTTTCCCGCTAAGCGACGAGGCTGTGGACCTCGACGCCGTGGTATCGCTTCAGCACCGCCTGCGCGTGGATGATCTCCGCGGCAACCCTTGCCGTATCCCAGCCGAGCGGCTCGGCCAAGGCCTCGGCCACTTCGTTGAGCAGCTCCCCGGTAACCAGGCCGCGGAAAGCGAGCGAAGTGCGGCGGATCAGCACGTCCACGAGGTGGCCGATCTGTTCGTGAGCGGCCATGAACTGCAGTTCCCGGACGCTCAGCTCCCGGGTGGAGCGCAGCAGGCGGTCGTGGCCGGCGTCGAGATAGCTGATGACTTCACCGGCGCGGGTGCCGTACCTGGTGAGGAGACCGGCCGTCCGGTCGGCGTCGTGCGCGGCAGTCATGTGGGCCTTGATCCACTTCTGGATCCCGGCTTCGCTGTCGGGGAACCCTGCGCCGCCGCCGATGGCGAGCTTCGCCGTCGAAATCTTCCGTTCCGTTCCCAGTTCTGCGAGGACGTCGTCGGCGAGGTGTTCGGCCAGGGCGCGGAAGGTGGTCCATTTGCCGCCCACCAGGCTAAGCACGGCGGCGCCGCCCTCCTCGTGCCCCGCTTCCGGGCCGCCTGTTTCCGAAATATGCCGTTCGATGCGGTAGTCCCGCGACACGAACCCGGGCTGGGTGGCGTCGTGCCGCGGCAACGGACGCACGCCCGAGAACGTGTAGACGATCTGTCCCCGGTCCACGGCGATGTCAGGGAAGACGTGGCCAATGAGATCGAAGAAGTAGTCAATCTCCTCGTCTGAACAGACGGCGTCTTCCGACATGTCGGCGTCGACGTCGGTGGTGCCCACCAGCACGCGGTCACCCATGGGATAGATCAGGACTATCCGGCCGTCGGTGTGTTCGAAGAAGATCTCGCGTCCGCCGCAGGCTGCGAGCAGGCCGGGGTGGTCAAGGACGATGTGCGAGCCCTTGGTCCCGCCCATGAACGTGGTGGGCGTACCCATGGCCTGGTTGGTGAGGTCCACCCACGCGCCGGTGGTGTTGACGATGATTTCTGCGGTGAAGGCGAACTCCTCACCGGTCAGCTCGTCACGGAGAGCCGCCGTGCTGGAACCGTCTGCGTTAGAGCTGATGGACACCAGGGACAGGTAGTTGCTGGCCCGGCCGCCCGCCTTCTCGCCGTCCTGCAGGACGTCCAGGGTGAGGCGCTCGGGGTTGTGCACCGACGCGTCGAAGTAGGTGGCTGTGTACTTGACGCCGGGGTGCAGCATCGGGAGTTCGGCCAGCGCCTTTTGCCGGGTGCGGAACTGGTGGCGCGGGACGCTGCCGCCGTCGCGGGAGAAGGAGTCGTAGAGGCTGAGTCCCAGCTTGATCAGGAACGCGCCGCGCTCCTTGGGCTTGCCCTGCTGCTTATGGGTCAGGAACCGCAGGGGCGCGGCAAGCACACCAGAGAATGTGCTGAAAATCGGGATCGTGGTCTGCAGCGGCTTGACGTAGTGGGGCGCGATCCGCAGGAGCCTGTTGCGCTCAACCACGGATTCCCGGACCAGCCGGAATTCGCCGTTTTCCAGGTAACGGATGCCGCCGTGAATCATGTGCGACGAGGCGCCGCTGGCGCCCTGGCAGTAATCGCCGCGTTCCACGAGTGCCACGTCGACGCCCTGCAGGGCGAGGTCCCGGAATGTTCCGACGCCGTTGATTCCGCCGCCGATGATCAGGACCCGAGCGTTGGGCCGCCGGTGCAATCGGGAGACGGACTCGCGCTCCGCAGCTGGTGCGGCAGCGCTGTTGGTATGGCCGGATGGATCCTTGAGTCCCAAATCTGCTCCTTTGGGTTTGGTTCGAAATAGCGCTTGTTGCAGGCCGCGCACCGGATGGTGCGGGGCCGTTCACCACTATTGTTTGAATTATTGGAAAATAACGTCAAGCACTATGCACAAACGTGCAGAACGGAACCATGCATGCCCCGTCCCCGACATTCCGAAGCGCTGCGCGCCGCCCAGCTGTACTACATGCAGGACCTCACCATGGACGCCATCGCCCGGGAATTGCGGACCTCCCGCTCCACGGTTTCCCGGCTGCTCTCGACGGCGCGGGAGACCGGCCTGGTACAGATCCAGATCCGCAGCCCCCTGGACACAGGGCCGGAACTGGAGCGGCTGATCCGGGCGCAGTACAAGGTGGACGTGCACGTGGTGCCCGTCCTGGACACCCTGAACGAAGCGGAGACGCTGGACCGCGTGGCCATGCAGGCCGCGCGAACCATCGGACCGCTTGTGGACTCCAACGCCATCATCGGGGTGGCGTGGGGCTCCACCCTCAGCGCGGTGAGCCGGCATCTGACGCGCAAAATCACCCACGACAGCGTGGTGGTGCAGCTGAACGGCGCGGGCAACATGCAGACCACCGGCATCACCTACGCCAGCGACATCATGCGGCGCTTCGGCAGCGCCTACGGCGCCCGGGTTGAACAGTTTCCCGTGCCGGCCTTCTTCGACCATGCCGCCACGAAGACCGCGATGTGGAATGAGCGGAGCGTGCAGCGAATCCTCGACCTGCAGTCCCGCATGAGCATTGCGATCTTTGGCGTGGGTTCGGTGGACGCCGACTACCCCAGCCATGTGTACGCCGGCGGCTACCTCGACGAGGACGACCTGGTCACCCTGGCGAAGTCCGACGTCGTCGGTGACGTGGCTACGGTCTTTTTCCGCGGCGACGGCTCCTCTGACGGCATCACGCTGAATGAACGCTCCACCGGACCTTCGCTGGACCAGCTCCGCCAGGTGCGCCGGCGGATCTGCGTGGTGTCCGGCGCGTCCAAGATCAATGGGCTCCGGGGGGCACTGGTGGCCGGGCTGGCCACGGATCTGATCCTCGATGAGGCCTCGGCCCGGCGGCTGGTCAGCTTTAAAAATGGGAACTGAGAGACGCCCTGCCAGCCGGGACCACCCGCCTAAAACTGGTGTGAAGCTCTCGGAATATCATGGGGTCCGTGCAAGGATGGCGGCATGAAAATCACCAGAGAGATCGTTGTGTTCGACGCCGCCGACCTTCCTGCCGAGAGCGCCTTTTGGGCCGGCCTCCTGGGCGGCACCGTGGACGCAGAGGATGACTGGCACACCGTCAGTGTCGACGGAAAACCGCGTCTGGGCTTTCAACTCGCACCCAACCACGTGCCGCCGGAATGGCCCGACGGGAACCCACAGCAGATCCACTTGGACCTGTATGTTGAGGACGTCGCATCCGCCCACGACGAGGCCCTGTCCCTCGGTGCACGCCTGCTGAAGCCCGCCGAGGACATCACCTCCGCCGAGGGCTTCCAGGTCTATGCGGACCCTGCCGGCCACCCGTTCTGCCTCTGCTGGGGCTGACGAACTTCTTCGGGCCGGGCCTGAGCCGGGACTGAAACTGCGCCTGCCGGTCACACGCGGCGCGCCGCGGTATCGGTAGAGTCGTAATCATGACTACCTCACCCCGGCTAAGCCTGAACAACGGCGTGCTGATCGACCAGTTGGGTTTCGGGCTATACAAGGTTCCGGCGAAAGACACCGCCAACCTGGTGGCCACAGCCCTGGAAGCCGGGTACCGGCATTTCGATACAGCGGCCATGTACGGGAATGAATCCGGGGTGGCCCGCGGCCTGGTCGAGGTGTTCGCCGCGGAAGCAACCACCGGCGGTTCCGGAGAGGCCGGCGGCACCTCGCGCGAGGACCTCTTCATCACCACCAAGGTGTGGAACGACGACCACGGCTACGACGCGACGCTGCGGGCCTTCGACAGGTCCATGATCAACCTCGGGCTGGAATATGTGGACATGTACCTGATCCACTGGCCGTGCGCGAAACGGGGACTTTTCCAGGAAACTTACCGGGCCATGGAGACGCTGTACCGCGAGGGCAAAGTCCGGGCCATCGGCGTGTCCAACTTCCAGCCCCAGCACCTGGACCAGCTGCTGGAAACAGCCGAGGTGGTGCCGGCCGTCAACCAGGTCGAGCTGCATCCGTGGCTGCAGCAGGCCGAGCTCCGGGAAAAGCACCGCGGGCTGGGAATCCTCACCGAGGCGTGGAGCCCGCTGGGCCGCGGCCAGGTACTGGAGGATCCCGTCATCGGCGCCCTCGCGGCCGAGCACAAGGTGAGCGCCGCACAAATTATCCTGCGCTGGCAGCTGCAGTTGGGCAACGTCACCATTCCGAAGGCAAGCTCCGCCGCCAGGATCCGCGAGAACCTCGACGTCTTCGGCTTCGAGCTCTCGGCGCTGGACATGGCAGACATCGAAGCCCTGGAGCGCGGCCACCGCACAGGTTCCCACCCCGACAACGTCAACTAGGACTCCCCCAGCACATGAAAACAGCCGACTCCGAGCCCGCTACCGCACCATCCTTCGTCAGCAGCGGACTCGCCGCCCGCACGCGTGCATCCACGGTGCAACTGGCGGGCAGCAACGTTGCCTACTGGGTCTACGAACCGGAAAAGCCCACGGCTGAAACCCGGACCATCCTGGTCATCCACGGCTTCCGCGGCGACCATCACGGGCTGCTGCGGGTTGCCGACCAGCTGCCCGGGATGCGCCTGATCATGCCGGACCTCCCCGGGTTTGGCAGCTCCGGCGCATTCACCGACGGCGCCCACAGCGTGGAGCGCTACGGAAGGTTCATCAGCGACTTCATGGCGGCCCTCGGACTCGGGCCGGAGACCGTACTGTTGGGACACTCCTTCGGATCCATCGTGGCCGCCCATTTCGTAGCGGCCCATCCGGACGCGGTCCGCCCGCTGATCCTGGTCAACCCCATCGCGGCGCCAGCGCTCGAAGGCCCCAAGGGCCTCATGACCCGGCTGGCCGTTCTGTACTACCGCCTCTCCGCGCGCCTCCCCCGCCCTCTTGGCCTGGCCCTGCTCCGCAGCCCGCTCATTGTGCGGGTGATGAGCATGGCCATGGCAAAAACGAAGGACAAGGACCTGCTCCGGTTCATCCACGGGCAGCACCACGCCTACTTCAGTGCGTTCGCCAACCGGGACAGCCTGCTGGAATCGTTCACGGCGTCCGTCAGCAGCAACGTGGCCGAAGTCGCGCCCGCGCTCACCCTGCCCGTGCTGCTCATCGCCGGCGAGAAGGACGAAATCGCCCTGCTGCGGGACCAGCACCGCCTGGCCGGACTGCTCCCCGACGCAACGCTGGACGTCATCCCGGGCGTCGGCCACCTGATCCACTACGAAACGCCAGAACCTGCCGCAGGATTCATCCGCCGCTTCCTTAAGGACCACCCCGCGTGAAGATAGTCATCGATGCCCGTTTCACCCGGACGGACCACCACGACGGGATCAGCCGCTACGGTTCCAGCCTTATTGCCGCCGTCTCAAAGATCGCCGATGTGTCCATGCTCATCAGTGATCTCCGGCAGCTGGCACTGCTTCCCGACGTTCCGTACACGCTGATCAGCAGCCCGCTCTCCCCCGCCGAGCTTTTCGTGGCCCGGAAGGTTAATCGGCTCGGCGCGGACGTGGTGGTCTGCCCGATGCAGACGATGGGCACGTGGGGACGCAAGTACGGCCTGGTGCTCACTCTGCACGACCTCATCTACTACGAACACCCGGCACCTCCCGGCTTCCTGCCGGCCCCCGTCCGGATCCTGTGGCGCCTGTACCACAAGGCGTTCTGGCCCCAGCGCCTCCTGCTGAACCGGGCCGACGTCGTCGCCACCATCAGCAGGACCACGGAGGCGCTGATGGCCAAGTACCGCCTGACCAGCCGTCCGGTGCGCATCGTCAGCAACGCCCCGCAGCCGGCCCAGCAGCCCCGTGATCCGGCGGCGGCGCCGGAGAAGACGCTGCTCTACATGGGTTCGTTCATGCCCTACAAGAACGTCGAAACCATGCTCGCCGGGATGGCCGAACTGCCTGACTACACGCTGCACCTGCTCAGCCGGGTCACACCGCACCGCCGCGCCGAGCTTGAAGCGCAGATCCCCTCCGGAGCCAGCGTGGTGTTCCATAACGGTGTCACCGACGACGAATACACGGCGCTCTTGAACCGCACCACCGCGCTGGTCACCCTGTCCAAGGCCGAGGGCTACGGCCTGCCCCTGGTTGAGGCGATGGCGCTGGGCACACCGGTGATCGCCAGCGACATCCCGATCTTCCGCGAGGTGGGGGCGGACACCGCCACCTACGTCAATCCGGAGTCGGCGACGGAATTCGCCGCCGCCGTCCGCAGCCTCGGCGACGGGCAGCACTGGCAGGACGTCTCGCGGCGGTCCGTGAGGCGGGCAGAGCAGTTCAGCTGGGACGAATCCGCCCGCCAGCTGGTGGACGTGGCGGCAGAGGTCATAGCACTCCGCCGGCGCTAATCGGGCAGCCCGGAACCGGTCAGCCCCGAACCGGCCGGCGCTGACCTGTTAGCCCCGAACTGTCAGAGCACGTCGACGCCGTCGAGCCGCAGCTGCACCGGGTCCTCGGTTCGCTTGGCCGCGCCCGCGGCTTTCGCGGCCCGAAGCACCCTGGTCACGGTGGCGGCCTGCGCGTACGGGATGAACAGCAAAGTGCGCACGTCCACGCTGTCCGGGCCCGGCGCCGGAACGCCCGGTGCCTGGATGCTCGGGGTCGGGATGCTTGCCGTCTGGAGCAGCGGCGCCGGGCCCGCAATACGCAGCTCGACGCCCTCGGCGGCCAGCAGCTTTGTGGCTGAGGCCGTGAAATGCCCGACGGCGGTGCTGCCGCCGGTGACGGCGGCCACCCTCACCGCCGGGGGCAGCTGCAGCTCAGTGCGCAGGCCCAGCTCCCGCTGGGCATAGCCCGAAGGGTCCCACCGCAGCAATGCTCCGACCGCGGCGGTGTCGTCCGCGGTGATGACCACCATCCCGCCCTCGGTGGCCGGCCGGACGAGGGCAGCGGCGTTGAACCAGCGCCGCACGGCGTCTTCGCCCGCGCGGAGGTTCTCCCGGCGCAGCAGTGAATCGCCGTCGAGCAGCAGCGCCGCGGCATATCCGCCCGGCGCGACGGGCTCGGCGCCCACGGTGGCCACCACCAGCGCCCCCGCATCCGGCACCGTGGCTTTGACGTTCTGGCCGGAGGAGGTGACCACGGCTTTGCCGGGAAACGCCCTGCCCAGTTCCTCCGCCGTGCGGAGAACACCCGCCGCGCCGCGGCGCAGCCGGGTGCCCTGGCAGTGCGCGCAGCGCCAGGTAGGTGCCGGCGTCGAACACCAGCGGCATTGGGGCACAGCTGCGCTGCCTGCGATGGCGAGCGGCCCCTGGCAGGACGGGCAGCGCGCGGGTTCCCGGCAGGTTTCGCACGCCAGCGACGGCGCATAGCCGGCACGGGCAACCTGCACCAGGACCGGACCGCGCTCGAGTGCGTCCTTGGCCGTGCGCCACGCCGCCCCCGGCAGCCTCGCCAGCCGGGCGAGCGGGTCCCGCTCCTGTTCAAAGCTGTCCGCCGTGTTGAGGACCCGCGGAACCGTGCGGCGGAGTACCGTGCGTTCGGCGTCGACGGGCATCGCCCAGCCGGCGTCCACCAGCCGCTGCACTTCCGTGCTGCGCGCGTGCCCGGCCAGCAGGCAGGCAGCCCCCTCCTGTTCGGCACGCAGCAGCAGCACCTCGCGGGTGTGGGCATACGGGGAACGCTGCTCCACATGCAGGTCGTCGCCGTCATCCCAGCACACCACAAGACCCAGGTTCGGCACGGGGGCGTAGGCAGCCGAGCGGGTGCCTACGGCGACGCCCGCCGTGCCCTTGAGGATCCTGAGGTAGTTGCGGTACCGGGGTGTTTGGCCGTCGTCCGCCGTCAGCCGGGCAACGTCATCGGCGGGCAGGATGTCCTCGAGGGCAGCCTGGACCCGGTCGAGGTCGCGGTAGTCGGGAACGACGACGACGGCGCCACGTCCGGATTCCCGGACCGCCGCCACAGCGTCCGCAATGAGGCGCGGCCAGCCGTCCGGGCCGAAACCCTGCAGCGCACTAAGGGCGGCCCGGGGTGCGCCTCCCGATGCGAGATGGCGGAGGAAGGCGCCGCCGTTCCGGTACCTGGTCCACGCGGAGCCGGGCAGGTCATGGGCCGCCCCGGGCTGTGTTGCCGGTCCGGAATGAGCGGCCGATTCGGCGCCGGCAAGTTCCTTCTCCACCTTGACCACCCGCGGCGGGATGGCCACGCGGAGCACGTCGCTGACGGTGCCCGCGTAGCGTGCGGCCACGCGCCCGGTGAGTTCCTGCATCGCGGGGGTGAGCACGGCAACCGGCGAGACGACTTTGTGCAGCGGGACGAGGGGCTGGCCGGCGTCGGACTCCTCGACCCGGTCCAGGATGTAGCCGCCCAGTTCCTGGCCACTGAACTTGACCCGGACACGGACGCCCGGCTGGGCGTCATCATCCAGTTCGGCGGGAACGCTGTAGTCGAACGGCCGGTCCAGGTGCGGCAGCGGGGACTCAATGAGCACGCGCGCCACCGGACGGACGGCAGCCAGCGGCGGGCCGCCGGCTGTCCTGACCGTGACCGGGAACCCCTGCAGCAGTGACAGCTGCAGCGGCTCCGGCGTGGGGTGCGAAGACATGGCGTTAGAACACATGGCGTTTGAAGACATGGCGTTTGAAGACATGGCGCCTCACCTCCGTCCTGGGTTAAATATCAGCCAACCACACGGGTCTGACATTGCTCCCGTACGGGTGCGGACGGGCCGGCTTAGGCGTTGAAGTACGCCTTCAGGTCGTCCACGCGGTCCAGGCGCTCCCAGGTGAAGTCCGGATCATCGCGGCCGAAGTGGCCGTGAGCGGCCGTCTTGGCGTAGATGGGGCGCTTGAGGTCCAGGGCGTCGATGATGGCGCGGGGGCGCAGATCGAAAATCTCGGCAATCGCGGCGCTGATCTTCGCCGGGTCCACGGTCTCGGTCCCGAACGTTTCCACGTAGGTTCCCACCGGGCGGGCCTGGCCGATCGCGTAGGCAATCTGGATCTCGGCGCGCTTGGCGAGTCCCGCGGCCACCACATTCTTGGCAACCCAGCGCATGGCGTACGCGGCGGAGCGGTCCACCTTGGACGGGTCCTTGCCGGAGAAGGCGCCGCCGCCGTGCCGGGCCATGCCGCCATAGGTGTCCACGATGATCTTGCGTCCAGTGAGTCCCGCGTCGCCCACCGGACCGCCGATCACGAAGGCGCCGGCGGGGTTCAGGATGTTGTTGGTGCGCGAAATGTCCAGATCCGCGAGGGCGAGTACCGGGTCGATGACGTGCGTCGCGAGGTCGGCCCGCAGCTGCTCGAGGCTGAAGCCGTCGGCGTGCTGGCTGGAGATCACGACGGTTTCCACGGAAACCGGCCGGTCGCCGTCGTACCCGATGGTGGCCTGGGTCTTGCCGTCCGGGCGGAGGTAGGCGAGTTCGCCGTTCTTGCGGACCTCGGTGAGGCGCTCCGAGAGGCGGTGCGCGATCCAGATCGGCGTGGGCATGTAGGACGGGGTCTCGTCGCTGGCGTAGCCGAACATCAGGCCCTGGTCACCGGCGCCCTGCAGGTCGTAGTCGTCCTCCTGGCGGCCTTCACGGGCCTCCAACGAATTGAAGACACCGCCGGCGATGTCGTTGGACTGCTGCCCGATGGACACGGAAACGCCGCAGCGTGCGCCGTCGAAGCCGTTGGCCGAGGAGTCATAGCCGATGCCCAGGATGGTCTCGCGGACAATCTGTGGAATTTCGACATACGCGTCTGTGGTCACTTCGCCGGCCACGTGGACCAGGCCGGTGGTGGCCATGGTCTCGACGGCGACGCGGGACTCAGGGTCCTTGTCCAGCAAGGCGTCCAGGATCGCATCACTGATCTGGTCGCAGATCTTGTCCGGGTGCCCTTCGGTGACCGACTCCGAGGTGAAGAGCCGAAGCGCGGCGGGTGCGGACCCGTGGGATTCTGGAATGTGCAGCGGTAAAGTCACTCAACTACCTTACTTGTTGGCAAACGGCGGGGCGGCAGCGTGTGTCCCCGTGCTAAGGAGACGTTGCTTACGCCCATCACGTTCGCGGAAAGACCCGGCTTAGTTCGGAGCCGACGCGGTCAATGACAATGGCGGCGACGTCCTGCTTGGAGCCTGACGCCGACTGGGGTTCGGAACCGGCCCGCGAGAGGATGACCACGGAGTTGTTGTCCTGGCCGAACACCTTGTCAGCGCCCACGTGGTTCACTACCAGCAGGTCGCAGCCCTTGCGCTTCAGCTTCGCCTCGGCGTAGGACAGCACATCGCCCTGCTCGTCGCCGGTCTCGGCGGCAAAGCCCACCACGAGCTGGCTGCTGCCCGCGGCGTCACGGACCTCCACGAGCTCGTGCAGGATGTCGGGGTTGCGGACCAGCGTGATGACGGGGTCGGCGGTATCGTCCCGCTTCTTGATTTTGCTTCCGGACACCTCCGCCGGCCGGAAGTCGGCCACCGCCGCCGCCATGATGACGACGTCGGACCCGGCTGCCGCTGCCAGCATGACCTCGCGGAGCTGCAGGGCAGTTTCGACGGCGATCAGTTCGACACCGGCCGGGGCGGGCACCTCCATGTGGGCGGCGACGAGCCGCACTGTGGCTCCGGCGTCGCGGGCCGCGGCGGCCAGCGCCACGCCCTGCTTGCCGGAGGAACGGTTGCCCAGGAACCGGACGGGGTCGAGGGGCTCCCGTGTGCCGCCGGCGCTGATGGTCACGGTGCGGCCGGCCAGCGGGAGGAGCCGCGCGCCGCCGGTTCCGGCAGCGCCTGCGGTTACGTCCGCCGCCGGGGTCAGCGGTGCCTCCGTCTGGAGGCCGTGTGCCAAGGCCATGGCCGCTTCGAAAATGGCTTCAGGCTCGGGCAGCCGTCCTGGGCCGGAGTCGCTGCCGGTCAGCCGCCCGCTGGCGGGTTCCAGGACTGTCACGCCGCGGCTGCGCAGCGTTTCGACGTTGGCCTGGGTGGCCGCATGCTGCCACATTTCAGTGTGCATGGCAGGGGCGAACAGCACCGGGCCGCTCGCCATGAGCAGCGTGTTGGTTAGCAGGTCACTGGCTTGGCCGGTGGCGGCGCGGGCCAAGAGGTCGGCGGTGGCCGGCGCAACCACGATGAGATCTGCCTCGTGGCCCAGCCGGACGTGCTTCACCTGGTCGACGTCGTCGAAGACGCTGTTGGTCACCGGGTTTCCGGACAAGGCCTCCCAAGTGGCAACGCCGACAAAGCGAGTGGCAGCTTCGGTGGGGATGACGGTGACGGCATGGCCGGCTTCAGTAAAAAGCCGGAGGAGCGATGCCACCTTGTAGGCGGCGATCCCTCCCCCGACTCCGAGGACTATGCGCACGTGAACTCCGTCAGCAGGCAGTCTGTTTACTCTGCGGAAGTTACTCTGCAGCTTCGATCGGTGTGGAAACCAGCTTGCCCTCGTTGATCTCGCGCAGGGCGATGGACAGCGACTTCTCGTTCAGCTTGGTGTCGACCAGCGGGCCGACATACTCGAACAGGCCCTCGTGCAGCTGGGCGTAGTACGCGTTGATCTGGCGTGCACGCTTGGCACCGAAGATCACCAGGCCGTACTTGGAATCAGCCGCCTCGAGCAGCGAATCGATCGGCGGGTTGATGATGCCTTCAAGGTTCGTGGACACGAATTCTCCAAATTTCTAACGGGCTGACGGCGTCTGCGTCTGGCGCGGGTGCGGGGTCAGCCCCATGAGTGAAACAAGCTCGTCCGCTGCCCGGCGGACGTCGTCATTGATGACGGTGTGGTCGAACTCCGGTTCAGCAGCAAGTTCTACTTTACCGGTTTCCAGCCGGCGCTGCTGTTCCTCGGCCGATTCGGTGCCCCGGCCCACCAGCCGGCGCACCAGTTCTTCCCAGCTGGGCGGTGCCAGGAACACGAACTGGGCATCCGGAACGGCCTGCTTGACCTGGCGTGCGCCCTGCAGGTCGATCTCCAGCAGCACCGAACGGCCTTCGGCAATGGCCTGGTTGACGGTGCTCTTCAGGGTCCCGTAGGTGTTCTGTCCGTGCACCACTGCCCACTCGAGGAATTCGCCGGCGGCCACGAGGGACTCGAACTCTTCCTTGGACTTGAAGTAGTAGTGCACGCCGTCGACCTCACCGGGCCGCGGAGCCCGGGTGGTGGCCGAAACGGACAGCCAGACCTCGGGATAAGTGTCGCGGATATAGGTGGACACGGTGCCTTTGCCAACAGCCGTAGGACCAGCGAGGACTGTCAGTCCGGGTTTGTTGCTCACGTATTCCTTTGGACGGTCTACAGATGACTCTGTTCGGATGAAGCTATTTCTCGTTCATAAAATCTACCAGCGCCCGGCGCTGGTGGATGCCCAGGCCCCGGACCCTGCGGGAGGCGGCGATGCCCAGGCTGTCCATGATGGCTGCGGCCCGGACCTTCCCGATCCCCGGCAGGGCCTCGAGGAGTTCCGAAACGCGCATGCGCGCTATGGCCTCCTCCGTGCCGCCGGAGTCGAGGATCTGCGCCACGGTCAGCTCTCCGGATTTGAGCCGCTCCTTGGCCGAGGCCCTGGCGGCCCTTGCCGCCGCGGCCTTCCTGAGTGCGTCGGAACGTTCCTGCGGAGACAAGGGTCGCAAGCTCACGGTCATTTCCCCTGGGGTCAGCCAACGGATCCGCGGCCGGCGGCGTTGGAGCAGCCACGGATTTGTCCTGAACCTACTCCCTGCCGGCCGGAGAAATCAATGGACTATTCCGAGCGGAGTCCGGCGAGGGTGCGCTCCGCCGCCTCGGTCAGCTCCCGGACGCCCGGGCCGGCCTTGAGGATGTCCCGGCTGGACGTTCCCAAAACCTGGGGATAGGCGGCGCCGAAGGTCTTCCGCAGGTCTGCGGGTGTCGCCCCCTGCGCGCCCAGGCCCGGGGCCAGGATCGGCCCGCGTACGGTGCCCAGGTCAAGCTGCAGGTCCGCCAGAGCCGTGCCCACCGTGGCTCCCACCACGAGGCCCACCGAGCCCATGGCGCCGGAGTAGCGTTCGTTCTCCCCCGCCGCGGCCTGGACAATCCGGCGTGCCACGGAATCGCTTCCGCCCACGTGCTGCACCGAAGCTCCCTCCGGGTTGGAGGTCAGAGCCAGGACAAACACGCCCCGGCCGTGTTCCGCAGCGAGATCCAGTGCCGGCCGGAGCGACTCGAAACCCAGGTACGGGCTCAGCGTCACGGAATCCGCGGCAAGGGCAGAGCCGTCCCGGAGCCAGGCGTCGGCGTAGGCGGCCATGGTGGAACCGATATCGCCGCGCTTCGCGTCGGCGATGGTCAGCACGCCCTCGTCCCGGGCGGTGGCGAGAACCTCTTCGAGGACTGCCATTCCGGCCGACCCGTGCCGTTCGTACAGTGCCACCTGCGGCTTGACCGCGGCAGCGAGCGAAGCCACCGCCTCCAGGGCGGTGAGCGAAAAGCGCCTCAGGCCGGCGACGTCGTCGTCCAAGCCCCAGCTGGCCAGAAGCGCAGGGTGGGGATCAATCCCGACGCACAGCGGACCGCGGTCCGCCATGGCGCGGCCCAGCCGGGAGCCAAACGACTCCCGGCCGGTACCTGTCGTTGCCTCAGGCATTCTGCGCTGCCGGGCTCTGCGCCGCTGCCTTCTGCAGGGCGGCCTCCTGCGACGCAGCGAGGGCTGCGGCGTGCTCCTGCAGGCTGGTCACGGACCAGGCGTAGGTGCGCAGGGCCTCGATGGCCTGGACGGCCGCGTTGAACTCGGCCACGGTGGTGATGCAGGGGATGCCGATGGACGTGGCGGCCGCACGGAGTTCGTACCCGTCGCTGCGGGCCTCGCCGCCGGACGGGGTGTTGAACACCATGTCGATTTCGCCGGCCACCACGAGGTCGGCGATGGTGCCTTCACCCTCGGCGCTGCTGCCCTCGGCCACCTTGCGCACCGGAGTGGCCTGGATGCCGTTGCGGCGCAGGACGTCGGCGGTGCCGCCGGTGGAGACGATCTCGAAGCCAAGGTCGGAGAGGCGCTTGACGCCCATGATCACCGAGCGTTTGTCCCGGTTGGCCACGGACACGAAGATCTTGCCTTCGGTGGGCAGGGCGTTGTTGGCGCCGGCCTGGCTCTTGGCGAAGGCGGTGTCGAAGTGCTTGTCGATGCCCATGACCTCGCCGGTGGAACGCATCTCCGGGCCGAGCAGTGAGTCCACGACCTTGCCTTCGAGCGTGCGGAAGCGGCTGAACGGCAGGACGGCTTCCTTGACGGAGACAGGAGCATCCAGCGGCAGCGTGGACCCGTCACCGGTCTCGGGCAGCATCTTGTAGGCGCTGCGCAGCTGGTTGATGGTCACGCCGGTGCCGATCAGGGCTGCGGCCTTGGCCATCTGCACGCCGGTGGCCTTGGACACGAACGGCACGGTCCGGGACGCGCGGGGGTTGGCTTCCAGGACGTACAGGACGTCGGAGGCCAGCGCGAACTGGATGTTGATGAGGCCACGGACGCCCACGCCCTCCGCGATGGCCCGAGTGGCGGTGCGGACGCGTTCGAGAACGTTGTTGCCCAGTGTGATGGGCGGCAGGACGCACGCGGAGTCGCCGGAGTGGATGCCGGCTTCCTCGATGTGCTCCATGATGCCGCCCAGGTACATGTCCGTGCCGTCGAAGAGGGCGTCGACGTCGATTTCGACGGCGTCCTCGAGGAAGCGGTCGATCAGCACCGGGTGGTCCGGGGTGATCTCGGTGGCGTTGGCAATGTAGCGGGACAGGTTGGGCTCGTCGTAGACGATTTCCATGCCGCGGCCGCCCAGGACGTAGGACGGGCGGACCAGGACCGGGTAACCGATCTCGTCGGCGATCTTCTTGGCGTCCTCGAAGGAAACGGCGGTGCCGTTTTTCGGGGAGACCAGGCCGGATTCGTCCAGCACCCGGGCGAAGGCGCCGCGGTGCTCGGCGAGGTCGATCGCCTCGGGCGAGGTGCCCAGGATGGGCACGCCGGCGTCGGCCAGCTGCTGGGCCAGCTTCAGCGGGGTCTGGCCGCCGAGCTGGACGAAGACGCCCATCACACCGCCGGTGCGTTCCTCGGCCGCGATGACTTCGAGGACGTCCTCGAGGGTCAGCGGCTCGAAGTACAGCCGGGTGGAGATGTCGTAGTCCGTGGAGACGGTTTCCGGGTTGCAGTTGACCATGACGGTCTCGTAGCCGGCCTTGCGCAGGGCCATGGAGGCGTGGACGCAGGAGTAGTCGAACTCGATGCCCTGGCCGATGCGGTTGGGTCCGGAGCCGAGGATGAGGATGGACGGCTTGGAGTGCAGCGCCACCTCGTCCTCCTCGTCGTAGGCCGAGTAGTGGTACGGCGTGTAGGCCGCGAACTCTGCGGCGCAGGTGTCCACGGTCTTGTAGACCGGGCGGATGCCCAGTGCCTGGCGGACACCGCGGACAACAGCCTCGGAGTTGTGGGTCAGCGCACCGATCTGTTCGTCGGAGAAGCCGTGCCGCTTGGCGTTGCGGAGCATGTCCTCGGTGAGGGCGCCGGAGCGGCGGATCTCCTGGGAGATCTCGTTGAGCAGCTGCAGCTGGTCAAGGAACCACGGGTCGATCTTGGTGGCCTCGAAGAGGTCCTCCACGCTGGCGCCGCCCAGCAGGGCGCGCTGCACCTGGTGCAGGCGTTCCGTCGTGGGGCGCTTGGCCTTCTCGATGAGCTCCGGGACTTCCCATTCGGGGACGGAGCTGAAGTCCAGCTGCGAGCCCTTCTGCTCGAGGGAGCGCAGGGCCTTCTGCAGGGCTTCGGTGAAGTTGCGGCCCATGGCCATGGCCTCGCCCACAGACTTCATGGTGGTGGTGAGGGTGTTGTCGGCAGCGGGGAACTTCTCGAACGCGAACCGCGGGACCTTGACCACCACGTAATCGAGCGTGGGCTCGAAGGAGGCGGGGGTCTTCTGCGTGATGTCGTTCGGGATCTCGTCCAGGGTGTAGCCGAGCGAGAGCTTGGTGGCGATCTTGGCGATGGCAAAGCCCGTGGCCTTGGACGCCAGCGCCGAGGAACGGGACACGCGCGGGTTCATTTCGATGACCACCACGCGCCCGGTCGCGGGATCGATGGCGAACTGGATGTTACAGCCGCCGGTGTCCACGCCGACTTCACGGATGACGGCGATGGAGATGTCGCGGAGCCGCTGGTATTCGCGGTCGGTGAGGGTCAGTGCGGGGGCCACGGTGATGGAGTCGCCGGTGTGCACGCCCACGGGATCGAAGTTCTCGATGGAACAGACGACAACCACGTTGTCGTTCTTGTCCCGCATCATTTCGAGCTCGTATTCCTTCCAGCCCAGGATGCTCTCTTCAAGCAGCACCTCGCTGGTGGGGCTGTACTGCAGGCCCTGGCCGACGATGCGGCGGAGGTCCTCTTCGTTGTACGCCAGGCCGGAACCGAGGCCGCCCATGGTGAAGGAGGGGCGGACCACCATGGGGTAGCCGAGGTCTTCGGCTGCCTTCAGCGCCTCGTCCATGGTGTGGATGATGTGGCTGCGGGCGGATTCCGCGCCGCAGCGCTCCACGACGCCCTTGAACTTCTCGCGGTCCTCGCCGAGCTCGATCGCGGCGATGTTCGCGCCGATCAGTTCCACGTTGTACTTCTCCAGCACACCGTTCTTGTCCAGCGCGATGGCGGTGTTCAGCGCCGTCTGGCCGCCCAGGGTGGGCAGCACTGCATCCGGGCGCTCCTTGGCGATGATCTTTTCCACCACCTCGGGGGTGATGGGCTCGATGTAGGTGGCATCGGCGAACTCCGGGTCGGTCATGATGGTGGCCGGGTTGGAGTTGACGAGGATGACCCGCAGGCCTTCCTCCTTGAGGACGCGAAGGGCCTGCGTGCCGGAGTAGTCGAATTCAGCGGCCTGGCCGATGACGATCGGGCCGGAACCGATGACCAGGACGCTCTTAAGGTCAGTTCTCTTGGGCATTACTTCTTGTCCTCAGTCTTGTTGTCAGTCGTGGTCGGCTCGGCGTCGTTCTGCCGGGCCTCTGCGGGGTGCTGGGCGTCCACCGGTTCCTTGGACAGGTTGGCGGTGCGGCCGTCCCGGGACCCTTCCATCAGCTCGATGAAACGGTCGAAGAGGTAGGCGGCGTCGTGCGGTCCGGCGGCGGCTTCCGGGTGGTACTGGACAGAGAACGCAGGGATGTCCAGGCAGGCCAGGCCTTCAACGACCTCGTCGTTCAGGCTGACGTGGCTGACCTCGACCCGTCCGTAGCGCTCTTCCGGGGCGTTGGTGGGGCCGTCCAGCGGGGCGTCGACGGCGAAACCGTGGTTCTGCGAGGTGATTTCCACCTTGCCCGTGCGGCGGTCCATGACGGGCTGGTTGATGCCGCGGTGGCCGTAACGCAGTTTGTAGGTGCCGAAGCCGAGGGCGCGGCCCAGGATCTGGTTGCCGAAACAGATGCCGAAGTACGGCAGCTTCTCGTCCAGGACGGTGCGGAGCAGTTTGACCTGGTTGTCGGCGGTGGCGGGGTCGCCGGGGCCGTTGGACATGAAGAAACCGTCGGGGCTGACGGCCTTGACGTCGTCGATGGTGGCCGTGGCGGGCAGCACGTGCACGCGGACGCCGCGCTCGGCGAAGCGCACCGGCGTCATGGCCTTGATGCCGAGGTCGATCGCCGCGATGCTGAAGCGCGCGTCGCCGTCCCAGCCGTGGTCCTTCGGCTCCACCACGTAGGCTTCGTCGATGCTGACTTCCTCGGCAAGCCGGGCGCCTTCCATCGGCTCACTGGCGAGCACGGCGTCGACGAGGTCCTTGTCCGTGGCCTTGGCGGCCTCGCCGGAGAAGATGCCCGCGCGCATGGTCTTGTGCTCGCGCAGGTGGCGGGTGATGGCCCGGGTGTCCACGCCCTGGATGCCGACGATGCCCTGCTCGACGAGTTCGGAGTCAAGAGATCGCTCAGAGCGCCAGTTGGACGGGCGGCGGGCGGCGTCCCGGACAATGTAGCCGGCCACCCAGATGCGGCGGGATTCCGCGTCGTCGCTGTTTACACCGGTGTTGCCGATGTGCGGGGCCGTCTGCACCACCAGCTGGCGTGCGTAGGACGGGTCGGTAATGGTCTCCTGGTAGCCGGTCATGCCGGTGGCGAAGACCGCTTCCCCCAGGGCGGTGCCCTGCGCGCCGTAGCTGCGGCCGCGGAAGAGGCGGCCGTCTTCGAGCACCAGGACGGCGGGGGCGGATGCTGCGGCCTGCGGCGCAGTTCCTGCGTTTACTGTCACTTCGGTTTCCGTCACTTTATTACTTTCCACTATGGGCACCTGCCTGGGGGCCTGGGGAGATCATTTCCTGAAGTTGTTGAAGGACGGCCGGCTTGTCCGCGGCGCGGCGGGTGCGGAAGCCGGTGTCCAGGGCGTGGGTTCCGAGCGTCCAGCTGAGGATCAGCAGCCCGTCCTTTTCCACGAATTTACCGGCCATCCCGCTGTCCTGCCGAACACCGGCCAATGAGGACGCCGGGATGAACAGCGGCCCTGCGCCGGAGCGGTCCAGCAGCACGCCCTCCGGGTGGATGGTTATCTGCGCGTTGGTGCGGATGCCGAGGCCGTGCACGGCAATCCTGTCCAGCCAGTCCCCCGCCGTGGTGGAGGCCACGTACTGGCCGTCCGCCGAAACCAGCGGCTCGCCCAGCCCGGCAGGAACCGCCGGCAGCTGTGCGATGTCGGACTGCCGCCGGAGCCGGTTGCGCCAGCCGATCCAGATCAGGACAAAGACGACGGCGACTACCGCCAGCATCGCAAGTCCGGGAAGGACTTTTTCCATCAGTTCGCGCCCGCGGCGCCGGCAACCGGCGCTTCCGAGGGGTAGCGGTAGGGCGTGTTCAGCTTGCCATCCAGGACCGTGGGGTGGCCCTTGAAGAACGTGGCCACTACCTTGCCCGGGAGTTCCATGCCGCGGAACGGCGAGTTGCGTCCCATGGTGGCCATCGCGGAAGGGTCCACGGTCCAGCGCGCGGCCGGGTCCACGAGGACAATGTTGGCGGGTTCGCCCTTCTCGAGCGGCCGGCCCTGGTCCGAGAGGCGACCGATGCCGGCCGGCGCAATGGAGGTGACCCGGGCAAAGTCGGCCCAGGTCATCAGGCCGGTCTCGATCATGGCGTGCTGCACCACGGACAGCGCCGTTTCCAGCCCGGTCATGCCCATGGCCGCCTGTGCCCACTCGCATTCCTTGTGCTCGCTCGGGTGCGGGGCATGGTCGGTGCCGACGACGTCGATGGTGCCGTCGGCAAGGGCCGCGCGCAGCGCCTGGACGTCGTCGTTGGTGCGCAGCGGCGGGTTGACCTTGTAGACGGGGTCGTAGCTGCGGACCAGGTCATCCGTGAGCAGCAGGTGGTGCGGGGTCACTTCGGCAGTGACGTTGATGCCGCGGCTCTTGGCCCAGCGGATGATCTCGACCGAGCCTGCGGTGGACACATGGCAGACGTGGAGCCGGGAGCCCACGTGCTGGGCCAGCAGGACGTCGCGGGCGATGATGCTTTCCTCGGCCACTGCCGGCCAGCCGGTCAGGCCCAGGACCGCGGAGACTTCGCCCTCGTTCATCTGGGCACCGGCGGTGAGGCGCGGTTCCTGCGCGTGCTGGGCCACGACGCCGTCGAACGCCTTGACGTACTCAAGGGCGCGGCGCATCAGGACGGGATCGTGAACGCAGATGCCGTCGTCGGAGAACATGCGGACCTGGGCGCGGGAGTCGGCCATCGCGCCGAGTTCGGCGAGCTGCTCGCCGGCAAGACCCACAGTGACGGCCCCCACCGGGCGGACGTCCACCCAGCCGGCGGCACGGCCCAGGCTGTACACCTGCTCCACCACGCCGGCGGTGTCCGCCACCGGGGTGCTGTTGGCCATGGCGTGCACGGCCGTGAAGCCGCCGAGGGCTGCGGCGCGGGTTCCGGTTTCCACCGTTTCGGCGTCTTCGCGGCCCGGTTCGCGGAGGTGGGTGTGGACGTCCACCATGCCCGGCAGCGCGACGAGTCCGCCGGCGTCGATCACGGTGGCGCCCTCAGCTGCGTCCGCAGCTGTGACTGTCTCTGACAGGTTGGCGCCACGGGCCGTGATCACGCCGCCGCGGATGAGCAGGTCCTCGGCGTCGCCGCCAAGGATCGCTGCACCGCGGATAAGGTACGTGGTTTCTTCAGCCATCAGTTGCTCTCCTTCAGGGTGGCGGCTGGTTCACGGGTATCCCCGGAGAGCAGCAGGTACAGGGCGGCCATGCGGATGGACACACCATTCTTCACCTGCGCGAGCACGGTGGAACGGGGCGAATCGGCGGCGGCCGCGGAAATTTCCAGGCCCCGGTTCATGGGGCCGGGGTGCATGATGATGGTGTCCTTGAGGCCCAGGCTGTCCAGCGCGCGGAGCCTGTTGTCGTCGAAACCCCAGCGGCGGGAGTACTCCCGGGTGGACGGGAAGAAGGAGGCGTTCATCCGCTCGCCCTGGACGCGCAGCATCATGACCGCGTCGACGCCCTTTTCCAAGGTCTCGTCAATGTCGTAGCTGATGCTGCAGGGCCAGCGTTCGACGCCGATGGGCAGCAGTGTGGGTGGCGCCACCAGGGTCACGTCGGCTCCGAGCGTGCGCAGGAGCCAGACGTTGGACCGCGCCACGCGGGAGTGCAGGACGTCGCCGGCGATGGCGACGCGCATGCCACGCAGGTCCGCACCCGTGGACGGCAGGCCGGAGAGCTTGGTCCAGTGCCTCCGCATGGTGAACGCGTCAAGCAGCGCCTGGGTGGGGTGTTCGTGGGTGCCGTCGCCGGCATTGATCACTGCGGCGTCGATCCAGTCGGTGGCTGCCAGCCGGTGCGGTGCACCGGAGGCCCAGTGGCGGATCACGACGGCGTCAGCACCCATGGCGGACAGCGTCTGGGCGGTGTCCTTGAGGGACTCGCCCTTGGAGACCGACGATCCCTTGGCCGCGAAGTTGATGACGTCGGCGGAGAGCCGCTTGGCTGCGGCTTCGAAGGAAATGCGGGTCCTGGTGGAATCCTCGAAGAAGAGGTTCACCACTGTCCGTCCGCGCAGGGCGGGAAGCTTCTTGACCTCGCGCTCCCCCACGGTCGACATCTCTTCGGCGGTGTCGAGGATGCGGACGGCGTTGGACAGGCTGAGGTCTTCAGTGGAGAGCAGGTGCTTCATGCGCCGCCCTCGATTACCACTTCGTTGACTTCCTGGCCGTCGATGGCGTCGGTCTCCTCGAGCCGGACCCGAACCTTCTCGGCGGAGGACGTGGGCAGGTTCTTGCCCACGTGGTCGGCGCGGATGGGAAGTTCGCGGTGGCCCCGGTCAATCAGGACGGCCAGGCGCACAATGCGCGGCCGGCCGAGGTCCACGAGCGCGTCCAGGGCAGCGCGGATGGTCCGGCCGGAGTACAGGACGTCGTCGATCAGCACGACTACCTTATTGTCGATGCCCGTCAGCGGCAGCTGTGTACGGTGCGGCGGCCGCGTGGGCTGGTGGGAAAGGTCGTCCCGGAACATGGTCACGTCCAGCTGGCCGACGATGGCTGCGGCGTCCACGGTGGGATCGGCGGCGGCGATTTTCTGGGCGAGCCGGACGGCGAGCGGGTAGCCGCGGCGGGGAATGCCCAGCAGCACCAGGTCCTGGGAGCCTTTGTTGGCCTCGAGGATTTCATGGGCGATACGAGTGAGGGCACGGTCGATGTCCGCCTGGTTGAGAACAACCCTGGCCGGAACCGGTGCCTGCGTGACAGAAGTCATCGCTCGTCTCCCCTTTCCCCGCCTCACGGGACGGAATTAAAAAAGGAACATTTGCCTTCCAAAATTACCACACGGGCGTCTGTCCCCGACCCCCGGCAGAGAGCGTCGTCCGTCACACCGCGGGGCTTCTCGTAACCCTGTGCTTTGTTGCCCACAGCGGGGCACATAGGCTCTGTCTATGTCGATGAACCCGCAGCAGAGGCAGTTCCCCGGACCTGAGTTCAACGGGCAGCCCACGAATCCCAGCTGGATGGGCCACGTCCAGCCGCAGAACTACCGGCCGGCGCCCGGGCACCGCGGCGGTGCCGTGTACCAGGTCATCCCGGAGGCCGCGTCCACCGTGGCCGCCCGCCCGGGGGCAGGGACGCTGGGGCTCGTGGTGGGTGGCGGGATCCTTGCCTTCGTCAGCCTTTTCCTCGTGGTGCCGTTCCTCCTGTCCAGCACCGGCGTCACCGGCTTCGTCATCGGTTTTGTTGCCTCCCTCATCCCGTTGGCGGCGGTGCTGTTCGCCGTCGCCGTCATTGACCGCTGGGAACCCGAGCCCAAGCGCCTGCTGGTGTTCGCCTTCACCTGGGGCGCAGCCGTGTCCATTGCCGTGACACTGCTCATTCAGCCGGTCTTCGCCCTCGCGGCCCCGGCCACCGATGAGGCGTCATTCCGCGATTTCATGACCACGGTGCAGGCACCGGTAGTGGAGGAATTCGCGAAGTCCCTGGGCTTGCTGCTGCTCCTCCTCTTCGCCCGCCGCAACTTTGACGGCCCCGTGGACGGGGTGGTGTTTGCGTTCACCATCGCGGGCGGCTTCGCCTTCACCGAGAACATCCTGTACTTCGGGCGGGCGATCGCCGAGTCCAGCACGCCCGGCAGCGACCTTGTCCAGATCTTCTTCCTGCGCGGGGTGATGTCGCCGTTTGCGCACGCAATCTTCACCGGGACCACCGGCCTGATCATGGGCCTGGCAGCGCGGCGCTGGCATTCCGGCGTCTCCGTGCTCGCCTTCTTCGTGGGCCTGGTTCCCGCCATGATCCTGCACAACCGGTGGAACAGCATGGGACAGGATTTCCTCGCCCAGTACGTGCTGGTGCAGGTCCCAATCTTCCTGCTGGCCGTGGCCTGCATCGTGGTGCTGCGGGTCGCGGAAACACGCCTCACCCGGCAGCGCCTTCAGGAGTACGCCGCCGCGGGATGGTTCGCGCCGGCCGAGGTGGAGCTGCTGTCCACTCCCGGAGGCCGCCGGCAGGCCGTGCGCTGGGCGGGGTCCTACAACCGGGGCGATCAGATGAAGGAGTTCGTCAAGGCGGCGACGCGCCTGGCGTTCACCCGGCAGCGGATCCTCAGCGGCAGGGATGTACAGTCCCACCAGCAGGACGAGGTGCAGCAGCTGCGCCACCTGACCGAACTTCGGGCCGCCGTCCAGCAGTAAGGAACAGTCCAGCAGTAACTGGGCGTCCAGCAGTAATGCAGAAAGCCCTGCCGGGAACCCGGCAGGGCTTTCTGCGCAATACTCAGCTCAGGCGAGCAGGGACGGCTTCAGCTGCTGAAGGCGCCCCAGGAGGCCGTTGATGAACGACGGCGACTCGTCGGTGGAGAGCGTCTTGGCCAGCGCGACAGCTTCGCTGACCGCGACGCCGTCGGGAACGTCGTCGTTGTAGAGCAGCTCCCAGGTGCCGATCCGCAGGATGATGCGGTCCACGGACGGCATCCGCTCAAGGGTCCAGCCCTGCGAGTAGGTCTCCAGGAATTCGTCGATGGTGGCCTGCATCGACACCACGCCTTCAACGATCTCGAGGGTGTACGGATTGACAATCTGGTCGGTCCTCTCGCGGCGCGCACGCAGCACGTCGAAGGCCGAGACAGAGCGCTGCTCGGCCTCGAAGAGGACCTCAAGAGCCCTGTTGCGGGCTTTACCGCGGGCGCTCACTAGTCGTTGACCCGGCCCAGGTAGCTGCCGTCGCGGGTGTCGACCTTGACCTTGGTGTTGTTCTCGACGAACAGGGGCACCTGGATCTCGTAGCCCGTCTCCAGGGTGGCGGGCTTGGTGCCGGCGGAGGAGCGGTCGCCCTGCAGGCCCGGCTCGGTGTAGGTGATTTCGAGGACAACGCTCGGCGGCAGCTCGATGTACAGCGGGTTGCCTTCGTGGATGGCGATGTTGACCATCTGGTTTTCGAGCATGAAGTTGGTGGCGTCGCCCACCGTGGCGCCGGAAACGGTGATCTGGTCGTAGTCCGAGGTGTCCATGAAGACGAAGTCGGCGCCGTCCTGGTACAGGTACTGGTAGTCGCGGCGGTCCACGGTGGCGGTCTCGATCTTGAGGCCGGCGTTGAAGGTCTTGTCGACGACCTTGCCGGACATGACGTTGCGCATCTTGGTGCGCACGAACGCGCCACCCTTGCCCGGCTTGACGTGCTGGAACTCGATGACGTTCCAGAGCTGGCCCTCAAGCTTCAGGACAGTTCCGTTCTTGATGTCGTTTGTGGTTGCCACTGGTTTCCTCTGGTTGTGTCTGACTGGTTCTGGCTGCCAGCTGTTATTTCAAGCAGGCATGCCGAACGGCGCGCCAGCGTGTAGTTATCAAAAATCCAGAAACTATTCTAGCGGAAAAGGCAGGCACAGTTTTCGGGGCCTTTTGGCGGCACGGCCGGAGGACCAGTCAGGTACAGCAGGAAGACCCGTCAGGAGGCCAGTTCGAGAACGTCCCGGGCCCGCTGCAGCGCCACCGTGGAGGAATAGATGAGGGCCGCATCGGCGGACTGGGCGACGCGCAGGTCCAGCGCGCGGGAGAAGGATTCCACCGCGGCACCGATGTTCCCTGCGACGAACTGCGTCCGTCCGAGGTACTGGTGGGCGAGGGCCTCGTTGGCCGTGCCGTGCGCCTCTCCGAGGAGTTGCCGGAAGAGTTCAATGGCACGGTCGTAGCGGTGGGCCACGCGCAGGACATCCGCCTCGTAGGTCCGGAGCCGGAAGGATTCGGGGTCCTTGTAGCGGGCCTCGGCCAGCACTTCGGCCGCGTCGCCGGCGTGACCCTCCACCAGCAGCACCAGGACCCGGTCGGCGGGGTCGGTGGACGCCTCGAGCGCGGCGGCACATGCCTCCTCGCTGGTGATCTCAGGAAGCAGTGATACAGGGTTGATCCGGATTCCCGGGAATCCGCCGTCGGGCCATTCGGTGGTTCCGCCCTGGTCGTCGCGCATCAGGAGGCGATCTCCTGGTAGGCGGCGAAGAGCAGAGAGGTGTCCGGCACGTCCAGGATTCCCGGCTTGGCGATTCCGTCCAGGACTACGAAGCGGAGCAGGTCGCCGCGCGACTTCTTGTCGCGGCGCATGCCGTCGAGGAGCCCCTGCCAGCGGTCGCGCCGGTACGTGACGGGCAGCCCCAGGGATTCGAGGATGCTGCGGTGCCGGTCCGCGTCGGCGTCGCTGAGCCGGCCCACGCTGCGGGACAGCTCGGCCGCGAACATCATGCCCACCGAGACGGCAGCGCCATGCCGCCACGAGTAGCGTTCCACGAGTTCGATGGCGTGGCCCAGGGTGTGGCCGTAGTTGAGGATTTCGCGGAGCCCGGATTCCTTGAGGTCTTCCGAAACGACGCGGGCCTTGACGGCGATGGCCCGTTCGATGAGTTCACGCAGGGCGTCGGAGCCGGGATCCGTGACGGCCTCGGGATCCTTCTCCACGAGGTCCAGGATGGCGGGATCGGCGATGAAGCCGCACTTGATCACCTCGGCCATGCCGGAGATGATCTCGTTCCGGGGCAGGGTCTTCAGGGTGTCGAGGTCGGTGAGGACGGCTGCGGGCGGGTGGAAGGAGCCCACGAGGTTCTTGCCTTCGGCCGTGTTGATGCCGGTCTTGCCGCCCACCGCCGCATCCACCATGCCGAGGAGGCTGGTGGGCATGTGGATGACCTTGACGCCGCGCAGCCAGGTGGCTGCCACGAAACCGGCGAGGTCGGTGACGGCGCCGCCGCCGACGGAGACCACGGCGTCGGAGCGGGTGAAGTCGTTCTGACCGAGCACCTGCCAGCAGAACGCGGCCACCTGGATGTGCTTGCCTTCCTCAGCGTCAGGGATTTCCGCGGTGACGGCGGTGAAGCCGGCAGCGGCCAGTTCATCCCGGACCGTGTCGCCGGTGAGCCGGAGGGCCCGCGGGTGGATGACCAGGACGCGGCGGACGCGCTCCCCCAGCAGTCCCGGCAAGGTGCCGAGCAAGCCGCGGCCAACTACGACGTCGTAGTTGTCCCCGGCAGACTGGCCGGTGACCTTGATGACGGTTGATTCGCTCACTTTTCAACTTCCTGTTTCGCGGCGGCGCTTCCGTTGGCTGCCGTCGTCGCGGTTTTGTTGATCTTGCCGGTGGTGGGTCCGGTTGACTTGCCGGTGGCGAAGTCGCACAGCGCTGCCTCCAGCTTCAGGCCCAGTTGCGGCACGGTTCCCTGCCGGACATCCAGCACGATGTCCGCGAGGCGTTCATAGACAGGCTTCCGGGTCGCGAACAGCGCCTTCCAGCGGCGGATGCCGTCACCCGCGAGCAGCGGACGCCCGGAATTCTTGGCGATCCGTGCGGCGACGGTATCGGCATCGCACTCCAGATAGACCACCGTGCACCGATCCAGCAGCTGCTGGGTGCCGGAGTCCAGGACCGAGCCGCCGCCGAGGGAGACCACCGTGGGCGTGCCGGCAGCGGCTTCGATGATGCGGGCAACGGTCCGGGCCTCAATCTCCCGGAAGGCACGCTCGCCGCGGCTGGCGAAGATATCCGCAATGGAACCGTGGCCCTCCACAATGACCGCGTCGGTGTCCACGAACGGGGCGTCCAGCTGTTGCGCCAACTGCTGCCCGATCGCCGACTTGCCGACCGCCATGGGCCCAATGAGCACAATGGGCCGGTCCCCTGCGGCGCAGGGTGTCTTGCTCCGGGGCACTAGAGTCCGATCGTATCCAGCGACGCCGGAATGTTCTCGAGGTAGCCCCTGATGTTGCGGGCGGTCTCGGCCACGGAGTCGCCGCCGAACTTTTCGGTCACGGCCTCAGCCAGGACCAGAGCAACCATGGCCTCGGCCACCACGCCGGCGGCCGGAACCGCACAGACGTCCGAGCGCTGGTGGTGGGCCTTGGCCGCCTCGCCGGTGCTGATGTCGATGGTCTTCAGGGCGCGCGGCACGGTGGCGATGGGCTTCATGGCGGCGCGGACGCGCAGGACGTCCCCGATGCTCATGCCGCCTTCGATGCCGCCGGCGCGGTTGCTGGTGCGGATGATCCTGCCGTTGGCTTCCTTGACGATCTCGTCGTGGGCGGCGGACCCGCGGCGTGCGGCGGTGAGGAAACCGTCGCCCACCTCAACGCCCTTGATGGCCTGGATGCCCATCAGGGCGGCGGCAAGGCGCGAATCGAGGCGGCGGTCCCAGTGGACGTAGCTGCCGAGTCCCGGGGGCAGTCCGTAGGCAAGAACCTCCACCACGCCGCCGAGGGTTTCGCCTTCCTTGTGGGCGGCGTCCACCTCCGCCACCATGGCGTCGGACGTTTCCCGGTCGAAGCAGCGCAGCGGATCGGCGTCGAGCGCGATCACGTTGTCCGGCACCGGCAGCGGCCGGCCCTCGGGAACGGTCACGCTGGCGATGGAGACGGTGTGGCTGACAAGCTCAATGCCCAGGTGCTTCAGGAACTGTGCGGCAACGGTGCCCATGGCTACACGCGTGGCGGTTTCACGGGCGCTGGCGCGCTCAAGCACGGGACGGGCCTCGTCGAAGCCGTACTTCTGCATGCCGGTAAAGTCGGCGTGCCCCGGGCGCGGCCGGGTCAGCGGGGCGTTGCGGGCCTGTCCCTCGAGTTCCTCGGGGGCTACAGGATCGGCGGACATGATCTGTTCCCACTTGGGCCATTCGGTGTTGCCCACCTGGATGGCGACGGGGCCGCCCTGGGTGATGCCGTGGCGGACACCGCCGAGGATCGTGACGACGTCCTGCTCAAACTTCATCCGTGCCCCGCGGCCGTAGCCGAGCCGCCGGCGGGCAAGGGCATCGGCGATCTGCCCGCTGGTGAGTTCAACACCTGCGGGGACGCCTTCGATAATTCCGACCAGTGCCGGGCCATGGGACTCACCGGCGGTCAACCAACGCAACATAAAAACCATCCTGCCATGTCTGGCGGTCAGGACACCCGCCGGGGTGCCCCGACTGCGTCGCACATCACATCTATGACGCCGGCGCTGCCGGCCTCTGCCAGGCCGGTGAAATGCCGGACCTGCTCCACCGCCTGGTAGAGCAGCATCTCAAGGCCGGGAACCACTGTTCCGCCGCCGGCGTGCCACGCGGCGGCAATCCGGCTGGGCCAGGGATCGTAGGCGACGTCCAGCATGACGCCGTCAGTGCGCCGCCCGAGCGCCTCCAGCTCTGTGGCCATCCCGTCGGCCGCCCGCGGCGGCAGCGTGGAGACTACGACGCCGGCGCCCGCCATCGCGTCGACCGCACCTTCGAGGGAATGGACGGTGATGTCCATGCCGAGCCCGCTGGCTGCGGCCTTGGCCTCTTCGGCCCGGGCGGTGTTCCGGACATACAGGTCCACGGACACCGCGCCAAGCTCCTGCAGGGCAGCCACTGCCGCGGCGGCGGTGCCGCCGCCGCCAAGAATGACGCCCGAGGGTCCGTCGGCGGCGCCGGCGTTGCGGAGGGCGTTGACTATCCCAGCAACGTCGGTGTTGTAGCCGATCCGCCTGGTGGCCTCCCCGGCACCTTCGAACACCACGGTGTTGATGACGCCCAGGACCTGGGCCACGCCCCGGACCTCGTCCACCTCGGAGACCATGGCCTTCTTCAGCGGCATGGTGACGGACAATCCCCGCCAGCCGGCCTCGGCGCGGATGGAGTCCATGAACGCCGGCAGTGACTCTTCAGTCACATCAATGGCGCTGTAGCCGATGTCCGCGCCCAGCCGCGCGTAAGCGGCAAGGTGGAGCGCCGGTGACTTCGAATGGCCGATGGGGTGCCCCAGGACGGCTGCCCGCAGGCTCATACGCAGCGGCCCGGGTTGGCCTCGCACCAGGCGTTGTACTGCTCGACGTAGCCGTTGTGCTCGGCCAGCGTCTTGGAGAACTTCGTCTCCTTGGTGTCGAGGTTGATGGTCACCCAGTACAGGTAATCGTTGTCGTTCGGCTTGGCGGCCGCGTCGATGGCATTCTTGCCCGGCGATCCGATCGGCCCGGCGGGCAGGCCCTGGATGGCGTACGTGTTGTACGGGTTGGACTTGTCTGCCTTCTCGGCCTCGTCGATGTGGAACGTCTTCTTGCCCAGGCCGTACGTCACTGTGGCGTCCGATTGAATCAGGCCATTCGTTTCGGTGTTGGTGGGCTTCAGCCGGTTGTAGATGGCGCCGGCGACGTCCTTGTACTCGGCCTGGCCGCCCTCAGCCTGCACGATGCTGGCAACGGTGACGGCGTCGTACTGCTTGGCGGGATCCGTGACGCCCTGTGCCTTCAGTTCATCCTGGGTGGTCTTCACCAGCTTGGTGAGGATCTCCCTGGCGGTGGTTTCCAGCGGAAAACGGTACTCCCCCGGCGCCAGGAACCCTTCCAGGTTCTTTGCCTTCGCGGGCAGTCCGAACTGCTTGGGCGCGTCACTGAGTGCCTTCAGCTGCGCCAGCGAAAGACCGGACCCCTCCGAGATCGCCTGCAGGGATTCATCAATCCGCAGGCCCGCGTTGAGGGCGAAGTACATGACCTTCGCCTGTCCCTCGTTGAGAAGTACGGAGACGGCGTCGGAGTTCTTCATTTCCTGTTTAAAGTCGTACTCCCCCGGCGACAGGGTACCGCCGGATGCGGTCAGGGCTGCTATGAAGGTTTCGGCGTTGGCCACCACCTTCGCGTCTTCGAGCTTGGCAGCAACAGACACCGGACCTTCGCCCGGATCGACCGACACCTTGACCTGGCCGGTGCCGGGACCTGGGAAGTCGCCCGGCTTGTCGTTCCCCAGCAGCGGCTTCAGGAACTGCGCACCGACAACGGTGGCGGTGACGAACAGCGTGAGCGTCAGCAGCAGCGCCACAAGGCGGCGCCGGCGCCGGACTTTCTTGGATGGCCGGGCCACCGTGGCTACGTCTTGGGCGCCGGCCAAGAGCTGGTGCCCCGCGGCCTGTTGCTCGTAGTGCTCATGCTCCTCGTAAGTTTCGTGGTGCTCGTCGTAGTGGTGGCCATCCTCGTAAAGGTGGCCGGGCTCGAACTCGGCATGGTGGCCCTGCGCGAATTCGGCGAAGTGCGGCGCATCTTCCGACTGGGCGACGTGGACCTCCGACTGGGCGTCGTGGACCTCGGGCCCAGCGTCCGCATCCGCGACGGGATCGTGGATGGTGGGCGGAACCGGCGGAGCGTCTGGAACCTCATCGGGTGAAAGAGGCTCGGCAGCAGGAACCGGCTTCGCCGCCGGAGCAGCCGGCATGGCCGCCGTCCGGGGGGCGTTCGAACCGGAAACCGGGGCCGGAGCGGAGACTGAAGCGGAAGCCCCGGTCCGCTGTGCGGCTCCCGCTCCAGCGTGCACCTCTTCGCCGGACTCGTGGGCCTGCTCGGGCACGGCATCGCCGGACTCGTAGGCCTGCTCGGGCACGGCATCGCCGGTGACGGCCTTCTCGCGGGCGCGGATCTCCTTGCGTGTCAGGGGCAGTCCGGCGTCCGTGAAGGGGTCGCCGGAGGAGTCGTCGCTATTGACCGGGCTCACTGTAGCTTTCCATCCTCTGAAGATCGTGTTTCCTTTTCCGGAGACGGCCGTGCAGCAGTTTCTGTTGCGGCGGCGTGTCCGGGCAGCCCCGTACGGGGAAGCGCGTGCACACGGCTCCCCACATCCGTTCCCCTGGCTTTTTGCATGTCGATGGCGTGCTGCAATATTCCCGCAGCCGCAACCTGATCCACCACTTTACGGTGATTTTTGCTGCTCATGCCAGCTTCGTGAAGGTTGCGGTGGGCCGTGACGGTGCTGAGCCGTTCGTCAACCAGGTGTACCGGGACGTCCGAACCGGATCGCTCCAGCTCTTCAACCAGCAGCTGTGCGTACTCGGTGGCCATCCGGGCTGAGGCGTGTTCCTCGCCTTTCATGGTCCGCGGCAGGCCCACAAATATCTGCACGGCTCCCCGGTCCGCCGCCAGCGCGGCGATGATCCGGACGTCCAAATTCTTCTTGGCATTGCGGTCCAGTGTCTTCAGCGGTGTGGCCAGGATCTCGTCCCGGTCACAGATGGCGACGCCAACGCGGACGGTCCCCACGTCCACCCCCAGTTTGATGCCCCGGGGGTGGACGTGCGGCTCAGCGGAAGAAGTCACGGTTTGTTAGCGCCTGGTGATTGAATCAACGACGGCGGACAGTGCGGCGCCCACCTTGGAGGCGTCGGTGCCGCCGCCCTGCGCCACGTCGTCCTTGCCGCCACCGCCGCCGCCGAGGATCCCGGCAGCGAGCCGGACCAGCGCGCCGGCCTTGACTCCGGCTTCACGGGCGGCTTCGTTGGTGGCCACCAGGATGACCGGGCGGTCGTTGCTGACGCCGGCCACGGCAACCGTGGCGGCGTCGGAGCCGAGCCGGCTGCGCAGGTCCAGGGCCAGACCGCGGATGTCGTCGGCACCGCTGACCTGGCCGGCGTCGTGCGCGATAACCCGGACGCCAGCGGCGTCCACGGCGGTTCCGGCGAGCTGGGCAGCAGCGGCCGCGAGCTGTTCCTTGCGGAGCCGCTCGAGTTCCTTTTCCGTGGCCTTCAGCTTGGTGAGGGTCGCGGAGATGCGGTCCGCCAGCTGCCCGGAGGGCACCTTGAGCATCTCGGTGAGTTCGGTCACGAGGGCGCGTTCGGCGGCCAGATGCCGGAAGGCGTCCATGCCGACGAAGGCCTCGACGCGGCGGTTTCCGGATCCGACGGACTGTTCGCCGAGCAGGGACAGGCTGCCGATCAGGGAAGTGTTGGACACATGGGTGCCGCCGCACAGCTCGCGGGACCACGCGCCGTCGATCTCCACAACCCGGACCTCGCTGCCGTAGTTCTCGCCGAACAGCGCCATGGCACCGAGGGCCTTGGCCTCGGCGAGGCCCATGACCTTGGTCTCCACGTGGAAGTTGTTGCGGATGGCGAGGTTGGAGACTTCCTCGACCTCGGACTTGGTGGCGGCGCTCAGTCCTTCACCCCAGGCGAAGTCGAACCGGAGGTACCCGGCCTTGTTGAACGAACCGCGCTGGGTGGCCTGCGGGCCGAGAATCTGGTGCAGCGCCGCGTGCACAATGTGCGTTCCGGTGTGCGCCTGCTGTGCAGCGTGGCGCCGTTCGCGGTCCACCGCGGCACGGACCAGTGCGTCAGAAGCGATCTCGCCTTCGCGGACGATGGCCTTGTGCACGCTTAGGCCCTTGATCGGACGCTGGACGTCCAGTACCTCGACGACGAATCCGTCACCGGTGATGAGGCCGGTGTCGGCTGCCTGGCCGCCAGCCTCAGCGTAGAACGGAGTCTCGGCGAGCACCAGTTCGATTTCGTCGCCGGTGGCTGCCTGGGACACCTTGCTGCCGGCGCTGAGGATGCCGCGGACCCGGGATTCGCCCTCGAGGTCGGTGTAGCCCGTAAAGACGGTTTCGCCTTCTGCCAGGAGTTCCTGGAAGGCGGAGAGGTCGGCATGGCCGCCCTTCTTGCCCTTGGCGTCGGCCTGGGCGCGCTGGCGCTGCTCGAGCATGAGCTTGCGGAACTCGGGCTCGTCCACCTTCAGGCCGGCTTCCTCGGCCATTTCGAGCGTCAGGTCGATGGGGAAGCCGTAGGTGTCGTGCAGCGCGAACGCGTCGGCGCCGGACAGGGAACGCCCGGCAGCTTTCGATTCCTTGACGGCATCCTCAAGGCGGGCAGTGCCGGAGGCGATGGTGCGCAGGAACGCCTTCTCTTCGGCGTAGGCGATCCGGCTGATGCGGTCGAAGTCCGTGTCCACGATGGGGTACACGCCCTTCATGGCGTCGCGCGAGGCGGGCAGCAGGTCCGGCAGGCAGGCCTGTTCCACGCCCAGCAGGCGCATGGAGCGGACCGCGCGGCGGATGAGGCGCCGCAGCACGTAGCCGCGGCCTTCGTTGGAGGGCGTGACGCCGTCGGCGATGAGCATCAGGGAGGACCGGATGTGGTCGGCAACAACGCGCATGCGGACGTCGTCGGTGTGGTGCGGGTCGTCCTCCGTCTCGGCGGAGGTGTATTCCCTGCCCGAGAGCTTGGCGGCCATGTCGATGACCGGGCGCACCTGGTCGGTCTCGTACATGTTCTCGACGTCCTGCAGGATCATGGCGAGGCGTTCCATGCCCAGGCCCGTGTCGATGTTTTTCTTGGGCAGTTCGCCCATGATGTCGAACTCGACCTTCGAGCGGACGTTGTCGATCTGGTACTGCATGAACACGAGGTTCCAGATCTCCACGTACCGGTTCTCGTCGGCAATGGGTCCGCCCTCGGCGCCGTAGGCGGGGCCGCGGTCGTAGTAGATCTCCGAGCAGGGGCCGGCCGGGCCGGGCTGGCCGGTGGACCAGTAGTTGTCCGACTTGCCCATGCGCTGGATGCGCTCGGCGGGGACTCCGGTGTTCTTGAGCCAGAGTTCCTCGGCCTCATCGTCCTCTTCGTACACGGTCACCCACAGCAGCTCCGGCGGAAGGCCGTATCCGCCGTCGGCGACGCTCGTGGTGAGCAGCTCCCACGCGAACTTGATGGCGTCTTCCTTGAAGTAGTCCCCGAAGGAGAAGTTGCCGCACATCTGGAAGAAGGTGCCGTGGCGGGCGGTTTTGCCCACTTCCTCAATGTCACCGGTGCGGATGCACTTCTGGACGCTGGTGGCCCGGGAGTAGGGCGGTTCCTCGCGTGCGGTCAGGTACGGGATGAACGGAACCATGCCGGCAACCGTGAACAGCAGGGAGGGGTCGCTGGAGACCAGCGATGCGGAGGGAACCGCCGTGTGGCCTTTGCTGACGAAAAAATCCACCCAGCGCTTTGTGATCTCCTGCGACTTCATGAGCTGATTACTTACCCTTCTTGGTTCACGCATGCTGGCGCGTGAGAGTTTGATTCAAAGGCAGTCCCGGTGTCGGACGGCACTGCAGGTTTTAATTCTCGCGCGTTTAGCGGCGGGCGAGGTCCTGGGATTCAACACCCAGCGCGGTGCGAAGGTCCGTTTCCCGTTCGCGCATGCCGGCGCGGACGGCGTCGGCGAAGTCGTACACGCCGTCGGCGAGCCGGCCCACGGCCCGGTTCAGGCCCTCGGGCCCGAGCGCGGACTGCGCCTCGGTGACCTTGCGGAACGCGATGACCCCGATGGCCACGCCGATTCCCATCCAGACAAGTCGTTTCATTTCAGTTCTCCGGGTGGGCTTAGCGGCTGCGGCGGCCGGTGGCGGGCTTCTTGCGGGCGGCGAACGCGGAGCGGACGCCGTAGCTGAACGCGGCCACCTTGATCAGCGGCGAGCCGACGGTTGCGGCCACGAGGGAGGACAGCGCGGAGATGTTCGCTGAGGCGTCCGAAACGTTGGACGCAATGCCGTCCACCTTCTTCAGTTGCTGGTTGGTGGTGGAGACCGTTGCGGTGACCTCGTCCATGAGCGGGGTGGCGCCGTCGCTGATGGAGCGGATGGATGTCCGCACCTCGTCGAACACCCGCCCCAGCTTGAGGATGGGCACAGCAAGCAACAGGACCAGGAGCGCAAATACCCCGGCCGCGATCAGGCCGGCAATATCGCCACCAGACATAGACGTTCATCTCCTTGAAACTCCGTGGAACCGTACGGGGCGCGCGGCGGCAAAAGTAGTGGAGCCGCAAATGTCCCCCAAGTACCTTACATACAAAGAAGCCCGCGGCGCTTGCCACGGGCTTCTTTGGATACGCTGCCGGAATTTAGCGTGCGTAGAATTCGACGACGAGCTGCTCTTCGCAGGTCACGGGGACCTCGGAGCGCTTCGGGCGGCGAACCAGGCGGGCCTGCAGGGCGTCCAGCTTGACGTCCAGGTAAGCCGGCACGGCGGGCAGGACGTCGCGGTGTGCGCCGGCTGCTGCAACCTGGAGCGGGACCATGGTCTCGCTGCGGCTGTGTACGTGGACGAGCTGGCCTTCACCGACGCGGAACGACGGGCGGTCAACGCGGATGCCGTCAACCAGGATGTGGCGGTGCACAACCAGCTGGCGGGCCTGGGCGATGGTGCGGGCGAAGCCTGCACGCAGCACGAGGGCGTCGAGACGCATTTCGAGCAGTTCGATCAGGTTTTCACCGGTCAGGCCCTTGGTGCGGCGTGCTTCTTCGAAGGCACGGGTCATCTGGGCTTCGCGGATGCCGTACTGGGCGCGCAGACGCTGCTTTTCGCGCAGACGTACGGCGTAGTCGGAGTCCTGCTTCTTGCGGGCACGGCCATGCTCGCCGGGGCCGTACGGACGGCGCTCCATGTACTTGGCGGCCTTGGGGGTCAGAGCGATGCCGAGTGCACGCGAGAGGCGTGCGGTACGGCGAGCACGAGTGTTGTTAGCCACTTGTGTCCTTCCAATATCTGCGGTGTGTCAGTGTTACTGGCCTCCAAGATGGAGAGCATCGGCCAACCGCTGCCTTTTGCTACTGGGCGCAGGGCATAACCTCATCAACGTGAATTGGTGGGATTGTGCGTCCGAGCCTTGCCAGACAAGGATCAATCTTACCAGAACCTCACTGGCCCCGGACAATCTTCCGGAGGCGCTCAAGCCGGACGGCGATGTCCCGCTCCGCGCCGTTGGCCGTGGGCTCGTAGTAGTCGCGGCCCACGAGGTCGTCCGGCGGATACTGCTGGGCGGCCACCGAATGCGGCGCATCATGGGCGTACTTGTAGCCCACCCCGTGGCCGAGCTGCTTGGACCCGGGATAATGCGCATCGCGCAGGTGCGCCGGGATGCCGTTGCCCAGTCCTGCCCGCACGTCTGCGATGGCCTTGTTGATGCCCATGTAGGCCGCGTTGGACTTCGGCGCTGTGGCTAGGTGGACCACGGCCTCGGCGAGGACGATGCGGCCCTCTGGCATTCCGATGAGCTGCACGGCCTGCGCCGCGGCCACGGCGGTCTGCAGGGCGGTCGGATCCGCCATGCCCACGTCCTCCGCGGCCGAGATCACGATCCGCCGGGCCACGAAGCGCGGGTCCTCCCCCGCTTCCAGCATCCGCGCCAGGTAGTGCAGTGCTGCGTCAACGTCTGACCCGCGGATGGACTTGATGAACGCGCTGGCCACGTCATAGTGCTGGTCCCCTGCGCGGTCGTAGCGGACTGCTGCGGCGTCCAGGGCACGCTCGGTGTGCCGCAGTTCCACGGTGACCGGCTGGCCCGGCACATCTGCAGCAGTGTCACCTTCCGCCGCAACTGAACTGTCGACGTCGTCCGCGTCACCGAACGCAACGCCGGCGGCGGCTTCCAGCGCCGTCAGCGCCCGGCGGGCGTCCCCGCCGGAAAGCCTGACGAGATGTTCCAGTGCCTCGTCGCTGAGCCGGACGTCGTTGTTCAACCCGCGGGGATCCTCAACGGCCCGCACCAGCAGGCCCTCGATGTCCGCGTCGGTGAGCGGCTTGAGCGTCAGGAGCAGGGAGCGGGAGAGCAGCGGCGACACCACCGAAAACGACGGGTTCTCCGTGGTGGCCGCCACCAGCACCACCCAGCCCTTTTCGACGCCGGGCAGCAACGCATCCTGCTGTGCCTTGTTGAAGCGGTGGATCTCGTCGAGGAACAGGACGGTGGTGGTCTTGTACAGGTCACGGGCGGTCAGGGCGTCGTCCATGACGCGGCGGACATCCTTGACGCCGGCGGTGATGGCGGACAGTTCCACGAATTTGCGCCCGGGACCCCGCGCGATCACGTGGGCCAGCGTGGTCTTCCCGGTGCCCGGCGGCCCCCACAGGATGAGCGAGCTGGGGCCGGCCGGCCCGGCGGCTTCGGCCCCGGCTGCCAGCTGCCGCAGCGGGGAACCCTGGCCCAGCAGATGCTGCTGGCCCACCACCTCGTCCACCGTGCGGGGACGCATCCGGACGGCCAGCGGGCCGCGCGGCTGGGTGGAACGGGCCTGCGCGGAACGGGCCTGGCCGGACCGGGACTGGGCCGATTCGGCGGCGTCGTCGTTGTCGCCGTCGTCGCTGTCCTGTAACGCCGAACCAAAGAGATCATCCACATAGATAGGCTACTTCCAGAATCAGCAGGAAAAATCCGGCCACGAAAGCGGGGAATCGGGAATGCCAGGCAGCCGTCCGGAACAGGGACATGCAGTGCGAGGACGGGCAGCGTCCACGAGGACTGCGTTCGTCCCCGGCCCGCGGCTGGCCGGCTGGGTTGAACGGTTCGCCGCCAGCCACGGTGACCTCGGCTATGAGGACCACGACGACGGCGTACGGCTGGCTGCCGCGGACGGCGCCACCGCGCTGCTGGTGGCGCCGTGGCCCGACGACGGGCGGCCGGGGCGGGGATCCGGCCTCGTGGAACGGCTGGCTTCCCTGGCATCCCAGCCGCGCACGGTGGGCCTGCTGCTGGTCCGCCGCGGAGGGTATGGCGTGGCCGTGGCCAGCGAGGGGGTCATCCTCGCTGCCAAAACCGGTTCCAAGTATGTGCAGTCCCGCACCGCCGCGGGCGGCCAGTCGCAGCAGCGGTTCGCCCGGCGCCGCGGCAACCAGGCGGACGCCATGGTGGAGGCCGTGGCGGAGCAGGCGCGGCTGATCTTTGGCGGCCAGGTCTTCGAATACATCCTCCCGGGCGGCGACCGCGGCCTGGCTGACGAAGTTTTGGCGCACCCTGCCCTGAAGCCCTGGGCAGGCCTGCCGCGCCTGGCCTACCTCGACGTCCCCGATCCCCGGGCCGCCGTCCTGAAGAAGGCCGCGGCGGACGCCTGCGCGGTGCGGGTGACGGTGACGGACCCGCCTCCCCGGTAGCCCTGCCGCCGGAGCCACCGCCATTTCGACGGTTCCCCGCCCGTTAGACGCTGCGCAACGTCGTGTGGGCAGGGAACCGTCGAAACGGAGCGCAGCAGTCTACCCCTCTGGCGCCAGCGTCACGGTGACCCCGTTGAGGTCCCGGCTGAAGCCCACCTGGCAGGAGAGCCGCGAGCCGCATTCCCGGTAGCCTTCGGCCTCCACGAGCAGCTCGAGTTCGTCCTCGCTGCGGTCCTCGAGGGTGTCGAAGACCTCCTGCTCCAGGAACACGTGGCAAGTGGCGCAGGAGGCGGTGCCGCCACAGGATGCCAGCACGGGGAGGTCGTTGTCCCGCAGGGCCTCCATCATGCTCTGGTCCGGCTCCCATTCGAGGTCATGGGTGGCGCCTTCGCGGTCGACGACGGTCAGTTTGTTGTTGCTCATGCCGGTTTCCTTAGGATCGGGCTGCCGCAAGGTCAGCGGCTGCATGGTTGGGTGTGCCGAAGACGGCTTCGGCGAGGGGTATGGCGGGGTCCGCGGCGAGCACCGGGTCCATCCGGGCTCCCTGGGCTATAAGCCGTTTGGCCGCGCGGAACTCGGCCAGGTTGGCGATGGAGTCGACGGCGGCGAGGGCGCCGTCGCGGAGGTATACCACGGAGAATTTGCCACCGGCGGGTTCGCCGCGGACGACCACCTCGTCCTCGGGATGGCGGACGCCGGCGGTCTGCAGCCGGACACCGTGCTGGACGGTCCAGAACCACGGAACTTCCGGTTCGGCGGCTGCTTGACCGGTGATGTGCGCTGCCACCCTGCCTGCCTGCGCCAGCGCGTTCTGGATGCACTCGAGCCGCTGGCTGGCGCCGTCTATGGGACTGGTGAACCGCGTGACGTCCCCGCTGGCGTATATGGCGGGATCGGAGGTTAGGCCGTCGCCGTCCACGAGGATGCCGTCCCGGCACTCGAGGCCGGCATCCGCGGCCAGCTCCTGGTTGGGCAGGACGCCGATGCCGGCGAGGACGACGTCGGCGGGAAAGGCGGTGCCGTCGGCGACGGTCACGTTTTCGGCCCGTTCGGCGCCGTCGATCGACGTGACCGCAGCGCCGAAAACGAACCGGACCCCGTGCCGCCCGTGGAGCTGTTCGAAGTGGCGCGAGACCGGGGCTGACGTTACCCGGCTCATCACACGGTCCTGGAATTCGAGCACCGTGACTTCGCAGCCCTTCGCGGCCGCCGCTGCGGCCACCTCCAGTCCGATGTACCCGGCGCCGATGATGGCCACGCGGGCTTCCGGCACCAGAAGCCTTTTGAGTTCGAGGGCGTCGTCCTGGGTCCGCAGGGACCGCACTCCGGGAAGGCCGGCCCCCGGCATGGTGAAGGGCCGCGCCCGTGAACCCGTGGCGATGACCAGCCGGTGGTAGGCCTGCCGCGTCCCGTCAGACAGCAGCACGGTCCGGCCGTCCCTGTCGATGGACTCCGCGGTGACGCCGGTAAGCCTGGCGATGCCCTTCTCCGCATAGAACTTCTCCTTGCGGAGCACGGCTGGGTCGTCGGGGGCGCCGTCCTTCAGGAGTTCCTTGGAGAGCGGAGGCCGTTCATAGGGCAGACCGCTCTCGGCGTCGATCAGCAGAATGCCGCCTTCCCAGCCGCGGGTGCGGAGCCCCGCTGCGACAGCGACGCCGGAGTGTCCCGAGCCGATGATGACCACCGGGTCCTTGGCCCCTGCCGGCGCTTGTGTGTCTGCCCAGCCCTCTGTGCCTGTCCCGTTATGCATTGGTTTCCTCCAGAACTACGTGCAGGTGCTCGGGGCCGGAGTTCGTCAGGTTGTTGCCGCGCACGTACTCGATGGGTTTGTCCGGGTGCAGCGTTAGCGAGGCCAGCTTTTCCGCGAGCAGCTTCACGGTGACCAGGACCTCAAGTCTGGCGAGGGGCGCGCCGAGGCAGCTGTGGACGCCGTGCCCGAAGCCGAGGTGGCCGTCGGTGTTGCGGTCGATGTCGAAGCGTTCGCCGTCGGGGTACTTGCTGCTGTCCCGGTTGGCGGCGGCGGGCAGCAGCCGGACGATGGCGCCGGCGGGAATCGTCACGCCGGCAACCTCCACCTCCTCCGTGGTGATCCGGCTCGCCCGTTGGACGGTGCCGCGGTAGCGGGCCAGTTCCTCGACGAAGAGGTCGGCGTCGTCCGGATTCCGGCGGATGCGGTCCAGCAGGTCGGGGTGTTCGCTGAAGATCCGGAAGGCGTTGGCCAGCAGGATGGTGGTGGTGTCGTGCCCTGCGACGAACACGAAGGCGCACAGTTCCTTGGCTTCCTTCTCGCTGAGCAGGCCTTCCTTCCACATCCGGGCGATGTGTCCGCCGACGGAGTCGCTCTCCTCGCGGTACAGGCGCTCCATGGTGTCTTTGAGATAGGCGAAGAACTCGAAGGTGCTTTGCTCGTCGGTGCCGGTGCCCTGGGCGTTGCGGGCCAGGCGGCCGAAGTAGCTGAAGGTCTCGTCAGACCAGAACTTCATCTTCTCGAAGTCCTCAGCCGGAACGTCCAGCAGGGCGCTGATGGTGGACATGCTCAGCGGGATGGCGTAGTCGTCCACGGCGTCCCCGCCGCCTGCGGCGAGCATCGGCGCCAGGTACTTTTCGGCGTTCTCCCGCACCCGGTCCTCGAATCGCGCGATGGCTTTGGGGATGAAGGCCTGCGCCACCACCTGGCGGAGCCTCGTGTGGTTGGGGGCGTCGAACAGCGTCAGGAACGTCAGCGGGACCGGGGCCACAACCTGCGAGGAGAAGACCTTCGGTGCCCGCGTGGCCCGGCGGACGTCGTCGTACCGGGAGATGAACCAGACATCCGATACTGGCGAATGGGCACGGAGCACCGGCGCGTTCTCGCGCATCCATTGGTAGTGGCGGTAGGGATCGCCCTGGGTCCCGTCGTCCACCACTTTGAAGGGCGCCAGGCCCTCCGGCCAGTCAAGTTCGTGCGAGTACGGGGGCAGCGCCGTCTGCGGCACTGTGGTCGGGGACAGTGCGGAGACCGGGGGTGTTGCTGTCAGTGGGCAAGACATCATCGTCCTTCTTTCCGGTTGGCTTCGGCGTCATCGGATGCGATCCGCCTCTCACTCCACAGTGCGGGATCCGCCGCACCCGCCCCCACAGGTCTTCCGTTCATCGGTTGCGAATGTCTGCCGGCCGGCCGGGCCGGGCGGATTCAAGCCGCCAGGCAGTACAACTAAACGGATTTCAGCGCGCGGGAGATCCCGTGCGCAGCGGTCAGCAGGGCGGGGACGATCAACGGAACCGCCGCCTCCTGCCGCGGCACGATCACGTTAAGCACCGCAGCGATCGTGTTCCCGGGCCCGAAGACAGGCACCGCGACGCCCGTCCATTCGGTGACGCCTATGCCGGGCAGGGCCACGTAGCCGCGCTGCCTGATATCGGCCAGGTGCCTGCGGATAAGCGCAGGATCGGTGATGGTCTCGGGGGTGACGGCCTTCAGGGGCTCCGCGAGCACCCCGGCTTGGACTGCCGGCGGCGAGAACGCCAGCAGCACCAGGCCCGACGAGGCGGCGTGGACGGGCATCCGCTGCGCAATGTGGGCGGCGTCCAGGCTGGAGTGCGGAGAGGAGAGCCGCTCTACGTACAGCACAGTGCCGTGGTCCAGCACGGCCAGGGTGGTGTGCTGGTGGACGGCGGCCTGGACATCCTCCATGAAGGGCAGCGCCAGCTCGCGCAGGTTTAGCGCACGCGAGCCGCGGGCAGCGAGCTCCCACATGCGCATCCCGGAGCAGAGGTTCCCGTCCGGCAGCCGCTCAATCAGGCCGTGGAGAACCAGGTCATCCACGAGCCGGTGCGCGGTGGTCAGAGGGAGGCCGGCGCGGCGGGCAAGGCCGGAGAGCGTCATGGCCGGCAGGTCCCGGTCGAAGGCGCCCATGAGCCGCACCACGCGGCTGATTACCGATTCCCCCGATGTCGAGTTGGCCATGGCTGTCTCCGGCCCGGCGCCTAGTTCGCCGCTGCGTTGGCAGTCCGTGACCCGGCGTGGTCCCCCGTCCGGTCCGAGTTGCGCTCCCCCGCAAGCCTGGCGATGTCGCGTCCGGCACGGTAGCCGAACACCAAAGCCGGCCCGATGTGGGAGCCGTAGCCGGGATACCCGCCGCCGAAGACGCTCACCGCGGCGGCGCCCACGGCCAGGAGTCCGGGAACCACCGACCCGTCGGCCGTGACCACCTCGGAGTTTTCGTTGACGGCGAGGCCGGCGAACGTGCCCAGATCGCCCATTTGGATCTTCCCCGCATAGTACGGGCCCTTGCCCACCGGCGCGAGGTTCGGGTTCGGCTTGTGCTCGAGGTCGCCCCGGAAGTGGTTGTACTGGGTGGAGCCGCGGCCGAAGTCGGGATCCTCGCCGCGCTCAGCAGCCGGGTTGAATCCGGCGACGGTGGCTTCCAGGCCCGCTGCATCGATGCCGAGCTTTCCGGCCAGCTCAGCAAGGGTATTCCCCTTGACCAGGTAGCCGGTCCGGTAGAAGTAGCCGCGGGGCATCGGCCAGGGCTTGGCATAGCCGATGCCGTATTTGTGCATCGTTTTCGCATCGCCGATCACGTAGCCGAAGGTTCCGTCCTCGTCCTTGTTGTGCTCGATCATGGCCCCGCCGAAGTCGTGGTAGCTCAGGGCCTCGTTGCCGAAGCGCCTGCCGTGGCGGTCGACGGCGATCAGCCCGGGCAGGCCTATAGCTCGCAGATGCGGGAAGAGCCGCTGTTCCCCGTTGAGGTACCTGAACACGGTCACCGGCGCCCAGGAGCCAACGCTGAACACGGAGTCGTCGATGTAGCCGCCGGCGTCCATCGCCAGCGTGGCCGCGTCTCCGCCGTGGCCCACGGTGGGCGTGAAGTGGTCGTCACCGCCGGCGTCATGCGGGAAATAACGCTGCCGCAGTTCCCTGTTCCCGGAGAATCCGCCGGCGGCGAGAATGACGCCGGCGCGCGCTGTGACGGTGACGGAGTGCTCTCCCCCGATGACCGCACCGGTGACGGTCCCGGCGTCGTCCCTGGTGAGGGACAGCGCCGGTGAGGACTTCCACAGCCGGATGCCCAGGTCGTCGGCGCTCTTGACCATGCGAGTCATCAGGGCATTGCCGTTGGAGCGCAGGACCGGACGCTTGTAGCGGGCGGCATCGGCCCAGGTGCGAAGCAGCTTCTTTGCGACGTAGATGAAGGACCTGAGCGACTGGTTTACGTGGAAGAACTCATTGATGTCAGGCCCCACCTGCGGCATGTAGCCGAAGACTGTGTAGGAACTCATGTACGGCTGCATCAGGAGCCGCTTGTCCCCCAGCACGCGTGCGTCCACATCCTGCGGCAGGATGGCCCGGCCCGACAGCTTCGCCCCGGGCAGGTCCATCTGGTAGTCCGGGGCCTTCTCCGGATAGGTGAATTTCACGTCGGTTTCGTTTTCGAAGAACGAGATCGCCTCGGGGACGGTGTCCAGGAAGTTCCGTACCCCGGCCTCGTTGAAGGTCTCGGGCGCAAGGTGCTTCAGGTAGGTCTCGGCGTCGTCGCGGGTGTCGCCCTGCGCCACTCCGCGCCTGTTGCCGGGGACCCAGGCCCAGCCCGCCGAAATCGCTGTGGTTCCGCCGAAGTACTGTTCCTGCTCCGCGACGATCACGCTCATTCCCTGCGAGGCGGCCTTCAAGGCCGCGGCCATCCCGGCCACGCCCGAGCCGATGACGAGGACGTCACAGACCGCCGTCTTTGCGGTTTCTGTCATGGTTCCTGCTCCGTTCTGCCTGCGGACCACTCCTGTGCGGCGGCAGGCGTTGACTGACAAACCCCCAGTAGACCCCCGGGCGCTGCCGCCCGGGAGGAGGATTACCATTGAGCGGGAATCGACAGGAGGAACAGTGGCCAACTCCGCATCCGGCGAGTCGATCATCGGCCGGTTCGTAAAGATCGTGAGCGCCTTCGATGACCGTCACCCCGTCATGAGCGTTGCCGAGCTCGGGCGCCGCACCGGCCTGCCGGTGACCACCACCTACCGCATGGTCAACGACCTGCTGCTCGAGCGGCTGCTGGAACGCGAGCCTGGCGGGGATATCCACATCGGCACGCGGATGTGGGAGTTGGCGTCGCGTGGCTCGAAGATGCTCGGTTTGCGGGAAGCAGCCCTGCCGTTCATGGAGGACGTCCAGGCCGTGGTGCAGCACTCCACCACGCTGGGCATCCTCGACTCCGACGAGGTGCTGTACATTGAGCGGCTCGGCTCGGACAAGACCATCGTGGACATCACCAAGATCGCCGGCAGGCTGCCGGTCCACGCCACGTCCTCCGGACTGGTGCTGCTGGCGCACTCCTCCGCCGCGTACCAGGATTCTTTCCTGGCGCGGCCCCTGACCAAATTCACCGAGACCACCCTGACCGAGCCGGCCGCGCTCCGGCGCCACCTGGCCGAGATCCGGCAGCGCGGCTTCGCTGCCATGCCCGGGGTGATCGTGCCCGAGTCCAGCGGCATCGCGGTGCCGGTCTTCGGCCCCGACAACACGGTCCGCGCCGCGCTCAGCGTGGTGGTGCCCCGCAACGAGGAGAACGCACCTGCCCGGGTGCCCGTCCTGATGGCGGCGGCCCGCGGGATCTCGCGCGCCCTGGGCTGGCGGGGCGAGCTGAAGGGCACGCTTCGCCAGAGCCACTGAACAGAGCCACTAGGGGCGCTTTTGCCGTTCATCGGTAATCGTGTGGTTCCGCTCACACGCCCTCTGCCACGCTGGCTGGGAAGCAGCGAAGAGGCTGCAGGATCACGAGGAGCACCACATGAATCCCATCCAGAACCGCGTGGCCGGAAAGACCGCCATCGTCACCGGAGGCCGCGGAGACCTCGGCACAGCCACCGCCGCCCTCCTTGCCGAACACGGCGCGAAGGTCGCCAGCCTGGACGTTGCCGGCATCCCGGCCGCCGCCGCCCACGAAAACATCAGTGAGTTCGACGTCGACGTCACCAGCGAGGCCAGCGTCGCCGAGGCCATCCGCCGGGTCCGTGACGAACTGGGCACGCCGGACATCCTGGTCAACGCCGCCGGCATCATCGGCCCGGCAGGCGCGTCACACACCGCGTCGACGGCCGATTTCGACACGATTTTCAACGTCAACGTCAAGGGCGTCTGGCTCATGACCAAGCACGTGGTGCCCGGCATGATCGAAAAAGGCACCGGAAGCATCGTCAACTTCTCCTCCATCCACGGCCTCACCGGCGGCCGGAACGTGCCGCTATACCACGCCACCAAGGGCGCCGTGCGGCTCCTGAGCAAGTCGGACGCCGCGGCTTACGGCGGCTACGGAATCCGGGTGAACTCCATCCACCCTGGGTCCATGAACACCCGGATGAGCCGCCGCTCTGCGGAGCAGTCAGAGATCGGTCCCGAGGCCTACTACAAGCAGCTGGTGGGCTCCAATCCGCTGCCCCGCCAGGGTGAACCCGACGAGATCGCCTACGGCGTCCTTTACCTGGCCTCGGACGAGTCGCGCTTCACCACGGGTTCCGAGCTGGTCATCGACGGCGGCTACACGGCTGTCTGACGCCGCCCCCTCCCCGGCAGCACCCAAACTGCCGCCGCACGCATCATCTTCCTTTTGAAAGGCAACACCCCATGAAATTTGTCAACGGCACCCCCGCGGAAACTTACGACGTCGTCGTCGTCGGCTCCGGTGCGGGCGCGCTCACCGCCGCAGCCACCGCCGCCCGCGCCGGCAAGTCCGTCGTCGTCCTCGAAAAGAGTGACCTGCTTGGCGGGACCTCAGCCGTGTCCGGCGGCATGCTGTGGGTGGCGGACAACCACCACGCGCGGAAGGCCGGGATCACCGATTCCAAGGCAGCGGCCGCGCAGTATGTCCGCGCCGTCGCCCGCGGCAGGGGCCGGGAGGAACTGCTGGACGCTGCGCTGAATTACGGCGACCAGATGCTCCGCTTCGTCGAGGAGGAGTGCGGCGTCCGCTTCATCTTCCTCGACAACTTTCCCGATTACCGGCAGGATCTCCCGGGCGCAATGACGGGCGGACGCACCGTGGAACCCGAGCTGTTCAACAGCACCGAAGCCCTGGGCGGCCTCAGGGAGCATGTGCGCAGCGACGGCCGTGCCCCGTTCACCATGCAGGAATACGAGGAGTGGGGCGCCTTCACCAAATTCCCGTGGGAGGAACTGGCCGGCCGGCAGAGGGACGGCCTGGTTGCCAAGGGGCAGGCGCTCGTTTCGATGCTGCTCGCCAGCCTGGTCCGCGACGGGGCCGCCCTCGTCACGGGGGCACGGGCGCACCGGCTGCTCACCGACGGCCTGCCCGCGGACGGCGGCCGGGTGACCGGCGTCGAACTCGAAACCGGCGAAGTGTTCCAGGCCCGCGACGGCGCGGTGCTCGCGACCGGCGGCTTCGAATGGGACAAGGCCCTGGCCGACTCCATGCTCGCGTCCCGGCTCTACACGATGTGCTCCCCGCCCTCGAACACCGGCGACGGGCTGCGGATGTCGCAGCGCATCGGGGGCCAGACCCGCGGCACGCGCGAGGCCTGGTGGGCGCCGATGTCCGTCACCGGCGACACCCGCGACGGCCAGCCGGTGGGCACCCTGCTCCGGTTCGAGCGGCAGGGCCCGGGGTCCATCATGGTGAACCGCCACGGCCGTCGCTTCGCCAACGAATCCCAGAACTACAACGACCTCGCCCGCAGCCTGCAGTCCTGGGACTCCGCCGCCAACCACACGCTGAATACGCCGGCGCACGTGATCGTGGACCGCGGCTACCTGGAGCGCTACGGCATCCTTGCCCACCGAGCCGGCCAGCCGACGCCGGACTACCTGATCGAGGCGCCCACCCTGGCGGACCTCGCCGCGGAGATCAACGTTCCCGCCGAAAACCTGGAAGCCACCGTGGCCCGGTTCAACGGGTTCGCGGCCAGGGGCGAAGACCCTGACTTCGGCCGCGGCGAAAGCGCTTACGACAAGTACTGGGGCGACGCCGATTGCCCGTGGCCGAACCCGTCGCTGGGCCCGCTCGAGTCCGGCCCGTTCTATGCGCTGGAGGTGGTGAACGGCGCCTTCGGCACCAACGGCGGCGTGGCCACCGACGGATCAGCCCGCGTGCTCGACGTCGACAACCGCCCCATCCCGGGCCTCTTCGCCGCCGGCAACACAACCGAGAACGCCTATGCGGCAGGCTATCCCGGAGCCGGCGCCACCCTCGGGCCCATCATGACCATGGGCTACCTCGCCGGCTGCACCCTGGCCGGCAAGTCCCCGGAGTACCGGTCACCGGTGGTCGAGCTTGTCGAGGTGGGCGTCTGAAATGATCCGCCACACCGTGCTCTTCCAGTTCAAGCCCGGCTTCCCGCCCGCCGACCGGCAGGCCTGGATTGACGGGCTCAACACCATGGCCGGGAAGATCCCCGGCATGCTCAGCCTCAGCCACGGCCCGGACGTCCTCAACACCGAACGCTCCTTCGACTACGCCATCGTGGCCGACTTTGAAAGCGTCGAGGACATCGCCGTCTACAACACGCACCCCCTCCACGAGCCGCTAAAGGCGTACTCGTTCCCCAACAGCCGTCAGATCCTCGCGGTGGACTTCCACCTTCCGGACACTACGCCGGCACCCATTGAGACAACGCAGTCTTAAGGAGATTCCCGTGACCACTACCCCATCACCGCAGGTTCCGCTGCAGGCTTCCCAGCCGCCCGCGCGGAAGACGCCCCGAAAAGCAGCCCTGGCCTCCTTCCTCGGCAGCACGCTGGAGTACTACGACTTCTTCATCTACGGCACCGCCGCCGCACTTGTGTTCCCCCATCTGTTCTTCCCCTCCGCGGACGCGGCCATCGGTCTGATCGGCGCCTTCACCACCTTCGGCGTCGCGTATGTGGCGAGGCCTGTTGGCGGACTGGTGATGGGCCATTTCGGCGACAAGCTGGGCCGCAAGAAAATCCTGCTGCTGACGCTCGGCATCATGGGCCTGGCATCCCTCGGCATCGGATTCCTGCCCACCTACGAGCAGCTCGGCGTCTGGGCCCCCATCCTTCTGGTGGCAGGCCGGCTGGCCCAGGGCTTCTCCGCCGGCGCGGAATCGGCGGGCGCCTCCACCCTGACGCTGGAACACTCGCCCGAAGGCAGGCGCGGGTTCTTCACCAGCTTCGTGATGACGGGTTACGCGTCCGGCATGGTGCTGGCCACCCTGGTCTTCATCCCGGTTACGGCACTGCCCCGGGAGGCCATGATGAGCTGGGGCTGGCGCATCCCGTTCTGGCTCTCCATCGTGGTGCTGGCCATCGCTTACTGGGTCCGCACGCATCTGGACGAAACACCAGTCTTCGAGGAGGCCCAGGAACGCCGCCAGGTGGCCCCCATGCCCGTCAAGGAAGTGCTCCGCTTCCAGGCTCCAGACGTGCTGCGGGTGGCGGGAATGTCCATCATGTCCGTGATGCAGACCATCTTCACGGTCTTTGGACTCGCCTACGCCACCTCCGGCGCGGGATTCGACCGGGCCGCCATCCTGACTGTGAACGCAGTGGCCATCGGCCTGTCCATGTTCGCCATGCCGCTGGCGGCCAGGCTGTCCGACCGGATCGGCCGCCGCCCTCTCCTGCTGACGGCCGCGATCGGCTGCTCCGTCACGATCTTCCTCTACTTCCTGGCGCTGTCCTCCGGAAACATCGTGCTGGTCTTCCTTGCCGCCTTCGTGAACATGACGGTGCTGTACTCGGGCTTCAACGGCACCTGGCCGGCATTCTTCGCCGAACAGTTCGCGGCGCCCGTCCGGTACTCCGGTATGGCGCTGGGGAACCAGTTCGGCCTGGTCCTCGCCGGCTTTGGCCCGATGATCGCCGGGATGCTGCTGGCTCCCGGAGTCTGGGGCTGGGTGCCGGTGGCCGTCTTCGGCACCGTCTGCATGCTCATTGCGGCAGGATGCGCGTTCTGGTCCAGGGAGACTGCCGCCACGCCCATTGCGGAGCTCGGAGGACCATACCTGGAAGGCACTGGACGGCGGCGGCAGGGCGAAGCAGCAGGGCAGCAAACACCGTCGCGGCAGCCGTCCGTCGATGTGCGCTAACCTGCACGCCATGAACGCCCACGACAACGAAGCCGCCGAGGCGTCCGCCTCCGAGCCGGCGCTTGCGGCACCCTCACAATCGGTGGAGCCCGGCGAGCTCACCACCGCCCCGTGGCTGGGCCTGCACTACTTGCCCGAAGGCCCGTAACACCCCGCAGCTTCCGCGGCGGGATGGAGGCACAGTCAGCAGCCGGTCAGCGATCGCCGCGGCCGCTCCTGCCGGTAGCAATAGCGGGACACTTCACGGAAACCTGCCCGGGCGTAAAGCTCCCGGGCAGGGGCGTTGGAAGCCATCACCAGCAGCCAGTAACCGGCCAGCCCCCGCTCCGCACCCGCACGGACCAAGGCCTGCTGGATCCGTGTGGCGTGGCCGCGGCGCCGTAGGTCCGGCCGGGTCGCCATGCAGTACAGCCCGCCCCAGCTGCCTGCCGAGCCCTGAACAACGGCAAGGCGTCCGACGGCGGCCGGCCCGCCGTCGTCGTCCCTCACCAAGGCGTACAGCGCCGGGCAGCCTGTGAGAATCTCACGGGCGATCTCCAGCTCCGGGGCGCCGCCGCGGCCGTCAACGGACCACCACAGTTCCAGCCATTCCGGCGAGGGATGCTCGGAGATGTCGACGCCGGCACTTGCCGGAAGACCGTCCTGCGGCTCCGCACGCCGGGACATGACCAGTGTTTCCGACTGCCTGGTGTAGCCCAGGCTGTCCAGCACGGCATTCAGCGGGGCGGCGCCGTCGTGGTCGAAGATCTGGTAGATCACCGGCAGCCGCCGGAGCCGGTACCAGGAAGCGGCGTCCCGGACAGCGGCGGCGCCGTCTGCGGCAGGCACCCGCGGCCAGACTGAGTTCGCCCGCTGCGTTACGCCGCCGGCGGCGCGGAGAACCCATTCGCCGGTGTCGTGGCGTTCGGGCGCAGGCCAGGCGGCATCCATCAACGCCTCCAGAGCAGACAACGCTTCCACGCGGGTATCCTCCATCCGCCGCAGCTGTGCGGCAAAGAAACAGCTGTGCAGTAAAGAGCAGCTGTGCAGTAAAGAGCAAGAGCTCCCCGTTTCCGGGGAGCTCTTGCTGCGTTCAGCCAACCAGCTTTATTGAAGCTAGTCGGCCTTCTTCTCTTCGGGCTTCTTGGTCTCGGGCTTGAAGTCGACGCCGGCCTCCTTGCGCTGCTGTCCGGTGATGGGCGCGGGAGCCTGGGTCAGCGGGTCGTAGCCGTTGCCGGTCTTCGGGAAGGCGATAACGTCGCGGATGGACTCCACGCCTGCCAGGAGGGCCACCACACGGTCCCAGCCGAAGGCGATGCCGCCGTGCGGCGGGGCCCCGAACTTGAAGCCTTCCAGCAGGAAACCAAACTTGGTCTGCGCGTCTGCCCGGTCCAAGCCCATCAGCTCGAAGACCCGTTCCTGGACATCGCGCTCGTGGATGCGAATGGAACCGCCGCCGATCTCGTTGCCGTTGCAGACGATGTCGTAGGCGTAGGACAGTGCGGACTCCGGGTCCTTGTCGAACGTGTCAAGGAACTCGGGCTTGGGCGAGGTGAAGGCGTGGTGGACGGCCGTCCACTTGCCGGCGCCCACGGCCACGTCGCCGGAGGCCACGGCTGCAGCGGCCGGCTCGAACATCGGCGCGTCCACCACCCAGCAGAAGGCCCAGGCGCTGGGGTCGATCAGGCCGGTGCGGTGGCCGATCTCGACGCGGGCGGCACCGAGCAGGGCGCGGGCTGCGGACTTCTCGCCGGCGGCGAAGAAGATGCAGTCGCCGGGCTTGGCGCCTACGGCACCGGCCAGGCCTTCACGCTCAGTGTCCGTCAGGTTCTTGGCCACCGGACCGGCCAGCTCGCCGTCTTCCTTGAACAGGACATACGCCAGTCCCTTGTGACCGCGCTGCTTTGCGAATTCCTGCCAGCCGTCCAACGTACGGCGCGGCTGGGATGCCCCGCCGGGCATGACCACGGCGCCGACGTACGGGGCCTTGAAGACGCCGAAATTGGTGTCCTTGAAGAACTCAGTCAGCTCGGTCAGCTCCACGCCAAAGCGGAGGTCCGGCTTGTCCGAGCCGAACCGCGCCATGGCGTCGGCGTAGGTGATGCGCTGGATCGGCGTCGGGATTTCGACGTCGATCAGGTTCCAGACGGCCTTAACGATGTTCTCGCCGATCCGGATGATGTCGTCCTGCTCGACGAAGCTGGCCTCGATGTCGAGCTGGGTGAACTCTGGCTGGCGGTCCGCGCGGAAGTCTTCATCGCGGTAGCAGCGGGCGATCTGGTAATACTTCTCGAAGCCGCCCACCTGAAGGAGCTGCTTGAACAGCTGCGGGGACTGGGGCAGCGCGTACCAGGAACCCGGCGCCAGGCGGGCGGGGACCAGGAAGTCACGGGCGCCTTCCGGCGTCGAGCGCGTCAGGGTCGGCGTCTCGATTTCGACGAAGCCTTCGTCGTGCAGCAGGTCGCGGGCCACACGGTTGGCCTCGGACCGGAGGCGGATGTTGCGGCTGGGGCCGGGGCGGCGCAGGTCGAGGTAGCGGTGCTTGAGCCGGGCTTCCTCCCCCACTTCCACGTGCTCGTCGATCTGGAAGGGCAGCGCGTCGGCGGTGTTGAGGATGACCACCTTGTCCGCCATGACCTCCACCTCGCCCGTGGCCAGGGCAGCGTTCTCGTTGCCTTCCGGGCGCTTGGAGACCGTACCGGTCACCTGGAGCACGTATTCGTTGCGCAGCCCGTGGAAGACCTCTTCCTCACGGACCACCACCTGCGCCACGCCCGAGGCGTCACGCAGATCGACGAATGCGACACCACCGTGATCACGACGGCGGCCAACCCAGCCTGCCAGGGTTACGGTTTGTCCAATGTGCTCGGAACGGAGGGATCCGAGGTCATGTGTGCGCAGCACAGCATTCCTTTCAGAAGGAAGACAGAATGAAGTTTAAAGACGATCGTTGCGGAAACGATCCCGTCCGAGTTTACCCGTTTGAAAGGTTCCCGCCCCGCCATGACCAAGCACCAGCAGCTCCAACGAAGGCTCGGTGTGGCCGACGCAACAGCGATCGGGCTCGGATCCATGCTCGGCGCCGGCGTTTTTGTCGTCTTCGCACCGGCAGTCCGGCTGGCCGGAGGGCTGCTGCTTGCGGCCATAGCCCTGGCCGGCGCCGTGGCGTACTGCAATGCCGTCGCCTCGGCCCAGCTCGCGGCAAAGTATCCGCAAAGCGGCGGCACCTACGTCTACGGCCGGAAGCAGCTCGGTGACTGGCCCGGCTTCCTCGCCGGCTGGGGTTTCGTAACGGGCAAGTCGGCCTCCTGCGCGGCCATGGCCCTGACCTTCGGCCAGTACGTTGCGCCGGGGTTCGCCATTCCCGTGGCCGTAGCCGCGGTCGCCGCACTGACCGGCGTGAACCTGCTGGGTATCACCCGGACCGCCTTCCTGACGCGCATCCTGCTGGCCGTGGTCCTGGCCACCCTGGCGTTCGTGGCTGCGGCGAGCGTTGTGGGGCCGCATGTTGCCGACGGCGGGACGGCCTCCGGACAGGCCGGCAGCAGCTGGGGCATTTTGCCCGCCGCGGGGCTGGTGTTTTTCGCCTTTGCCGGGTACGCGCGCATCGCCACGCTCGGCGAGGAGGTCAAGGACCCGGCGCGCGTCATTCCGCGCGCGGTCCTCGGAGCCCTGGCCGGCGCCCTGGTCATCTACCTGCTGCTGGGGGCGCTGCTCCTGGCGCATCTTCCCGTGAATGTGCTTGCCGGCTCCACGGCGCCGCTGCTCGACGCCGTGGAACAGTCCCGACTGGCCGCCGGAGCGCCGCTTGTCCAGGCAGGCGCCGCAGCCGCCTCGCTCGGCGCACTGCTGGCCCTCATCACCGGGGTGGGACGCACGGCCATGGCGATGGCCCGCGAACGGGACCTCCCCGGCCCCCTGGCCAGGGTGGGCGGGCGCCATCCCGTGCCGGTGACCGCCGAACTGGCGGTGGCCGCCGTCGTCGTCCTGCTGTTGCTGACCACCGACGTGCTGACGGTGGTCGGCTTTTCCAGCTTCGGCGTCCTGCTGTATTACGCGGTGACAAATGCCGCCGCGTTCACGCTCCGGGACCGGCCCCGGCATGCGCCCAGGTGGCTCAACGCCGCAGGGCTGGCCGGGTGCCTGATCCTGGCATTCACACTTCCGGCGGCCTCGGCGCTCGGCATGGCAGCCGTCATAGCGGCCGGGCTCGCCGGGCGCGTGGTCGTCCTTGCGTTGCGGAAGCGACACTCGCGGAAGTGACGGCTGCGCTGATTCGGGGCCGGCTCAGGAAGCCCGCGCGGCGGTGATCAGCTTGCCGGCGCCGCCGCGACCTGGACACGGATGTCCTCGTCCGACGGCGTCCACGTCGCGGGATCGGCGTCGACCTGCTCGCCGGAGCGGATGTCCTTCACCTGGTGCTTGCCGTCCTCGTCCGTGAACCAGACGAAGGGGATGCCGCGCCGGTCCGCGAACTTGATCTGCTTGCCGAACTTCTCGGCCTTGGCGGCCACCTCGGCGGGGATGCCGCGGCTGCGCAGCTCCGTGGCCACGTCCTGCGCTTCGCCCCAGCTCTCGTCCGAGGTGAGCGCCACGAACACTGCCGTGGGCACGGAACGGGAGGCCTTGGCCAGGTCCTGGCTGAGGATGCGCGAGACGAGCCGGGTCACGCCGATGGACAGCCCAACGCCGGGGAACTTCCGGTTGCCCTTGCTCGCCAGGGCATCGTAGCGGCCGCCGGAGCAGATCGACCCGAGCTGCTCGTGGCCCACCAGGACGGTCTCCACAACGGTTCCGGTGTAGTAGTCCAGTCCGCGGGCGATGCTGAGGTCTGCGACCACCTTGCCCGGAACCCGCTTTACAGCAGCCTCGATCACCTGTTCGAGTTCGTTCAGGCCCTCCTCCAGGAGGTCGTTGCTGACCCCAAGCGACCGGACCTGCGCCACGAAGGACGTGTCCTCGGTCTTGATGCCGGCCAGCTTCAGCGCCGCCTGCGCCTGCTCGTCGGTGGCGCCGAGCTCGGACTTGAGCAGCTCAGCTACCTTTGCCGGTCCGATCTTCTCGAGCTTGTCGATGCTGCGCAGCACGCCGGCGGTGTCGGTCAGGCCGATACCGCGGTAGAAGCCCTCGGCGAGCTTCCTGTTGTTGATGCGCAGCCGGAACTCCGGAATCGGAAGCGCACCAAGCGCCTCCGCGATGACCAGGGCGATCTCGACGTCGTAGCGGAAGGGCAGCTCGCCGTCGCCCACCACGTCAATGTCAGCCTGGGTGAACTCGCGGGCGCGGCCCTCCTGCGGGCGCTCCCCGCGCCAGACCTTCTGGATCTGGTAGCGGCGGAACGGGAAGGCCAGGTAGCCGGCGTTTTCGACGACGTACCGGGCGAACGGCACGGTGAGGTCAAAGTGCAGCGCCAGGGCGTGCGGATCGTGCTTGCCCTTGCCGGCTTCCTCCCCCTCGTCGTCCTGGAGCCGGCTCAGCCCGTATACCTCTTTGTCGATCTCGCCCTTGCGGAGCAGCTGGCCCACGGTTTCGACGGCGCGGGTCTCAATGGAAGAGAAGCCGTGCAGTTCGAAGGTGCGGCGCAGCGAGTCCAGGACGTGCTGCTCCACCAGCCGCTCCTCGGGAAGCCACTCGGGGAATCCGGACAGGGAGGCGGTGCGTGCCATGGGGGATGTTCTCCTCGGGTAAACGAAGGCCGGAGCCGCCGCGCCATATTCCGCGTCGACATGTGAACCAAACGGCGGCGGCAGCGGCGGGAGTCCAGCCTGTTCTGCATAAACTAAGTGCGGCAGTCAGTTTATGCTTTCGGCGCCTGCATCTCTAATGCGGGAGGCGGGCGGTGGCGGGCTGCCGCTGTTCAGATCTGACACAGCGCAATCTGCAGCCGGAGAGTTCCTTCAGGGGCTTGCCCGGTCCGGCAGGGACGATCGATGAGGAGGACCCGTGGCGGCCAGTCCACGCGAAACACGCGAGGCCAAGAGGCGCATCCAGCAGATGGAGGCCAAACGCGAGCTTCGCCGTGATCAGGAGAAGCGCCGCAAGCGGGACAACCTGGTAGCGGGAGGTGCGGGAGCCGCAGCGGTGCTGCTCGCCGTCGTGCTTCAACTGACGGTGTTTGCCGGGAACCCGACCGAAGAGGAATTTGCCGCCGCCGAAGCTGGCCTTGCCACGCCGTCCGCTTCCGCATCCGCCACGCCGTCAGCGGCGCCGACCAATGCTGCGAACATCCCGAAGCCCGCGACGGCGGCCGGCAAGACGTTCACCGGCGAACTGAAGCTGAACAGGGGCACCCTAGGCGTGCAGCTGGACGGCACCAAGGCCCCACAGGCAGCCGCGGTGTTCAAGTCCCTGGCCGACCAGGGCTACTACAAGGGCGTCAGCTGCCACCGCCTCACCACTGGTGAGAACTTCGGCGTCCTGCAGTGCGGCTCCAAGACCGGCGATGGCCAGGGCGATCCCAACTACACCTGGGGGCCGCTGGAGAACACACCGGCAGACAACAAATATCCCGCCGGCACCATCGCGGTGGCCCGTACAGGCAACAACGCTTACGGCAACGGCACGCAGTTCTTCATCGTCTACAAGGACACGGCCATTCCGGCCGACTCCGCCGGCGGCTACACCGTCCTGGGAAAGGTGACCTCTGGCCTGGACACAGTAACCAAGATTGCGGCGGCAGGTCTTAAGGCGGGCGAAAACGACACGGACGGCGCACCTGCGGAACCAGTCACGATAGACTCATTTTCTCTGAAGTAGGAACCTTGTGGCGCAAGCGGCCACCGGCGACTTGCGAATGAGTATTTTCCTCCAAGCGAAAGACTTTTAGCGGTGACAGACAGTCAGAAATCCGACGAAACAGCAGCCGAAGTGACCGAGGTCCAGGCTTCCCCCGAATCAGTGGAGGCGGCACAGACCGTGGACGGAGCACAGACCGTGGAAGCGGCCGAGCCTGTGCAGGCGACGCAGCCCGACGAGGCGGTAGCGCCCGAAACCACGGAGGAAAACCCGCAGGCGGAGGCTGTGCAGGAAAAGCCCGCAGCCAGCCCCGCACCGTCACCGCGTCCGACGCCGGCACCCCGGCCCGCGCCGACACCCGCCGCCTTTGCCGCCCGGCCCAAGGCAGGTCCGGCCGCCACTGCGGCTCCCGTGCAGGCACCGCCTTCGACGTCGCTGGCCGAAGCCGCCCGCTGGGGCCGCGTTGAGGGTGACGGCCACGTCTTCCTCACCATCGACGGCGAAGAGCACCCGGTCGGTCAGTACCCGGACGTCAGCAACGACGAGGCACTTGCCTACTTTGCGCGGAAGTATGACGACATCGTCGCCCAGATTGTCCTGCTGGAACAGCGCGTCGCCTCGAAGGCCCCCACCACTGACATGCAGAAGACCGTGACGCACCTGCGCGAGCAGCTCGCTGAACGGAACATGGTGGGCGACATCCGTTCCGCAGAAAACCGGCTGGACACCCTGTCCACCCAGATCACCGAGCTGGAGAAGGCTGAAAAGGCACAGCACGACGCCGTTCGTGCCGCCGAGCTGGCCGCCCGTGAGGCCATCGTGGCCGAGGCCGAGGCTATTTCCGGAACTGATCCGGCACAGGTGCAGTGGAAGACGTCCAGCGCTCGTATGAACGAGCTGTTTGAAAGCTGGAAGACCGCGCAGAAGAGCGGGGTACGGCTGGGCCGCAGCAACGAGGACGCGCTGTGGAAGCGTTTCCGCGCCGCCCGGACCGTCTTCGACCGGCATCGCCGCGCCTACTTCTCCCAGCTGGACAGCAACAACTCGGCGGCGAAGTCGGCCAAGGAGAAGCTGATTGCCGAGGCCGAGGCGCTGTCGACGTCCACCGACTGGGGCTTCGCTGCCGGAGAATACCGCCGGCTGATGGACGAGTGGAAGGCATCACCGCGTGCCAGCCGCAAGGATGACGACGCACTGTGGGCCCGGTTCCGTGCCGCACAGGACGTCTTCTTCAGCTCGCGCCAGGCCGCCAACGACGAGATCGACCAGGAATACGCCGCAAACCTGGTGGTCAAGGAGGCGCTCCTTGAGGAGGCATCCGCCATCGTTCCGGTTAAGGACATCGCCGCCGCCAAGAAGGCCCTGCAGTCCATCCACGACCGCTGGGAAGAGGCGGGCAAGGTTCCGCGTGCGGACATGGGCCGGATCGAAGCCGGTCTCCGCCGGATCGAGGATGCCGTCCGCCAGGCCGAGGACGAGAAGTGGCAGCGCTCCAACCCGGAGACGAAGGCCCGCACCAACAGTGCCCTGAGCCAGCTCGAATCCGCCATCGCCGGCCTGAAGGATGACCTGGCGGAGGCAGAGAAGAAGGGCGACCAGCGCAAGATCAAGGCCGCCCGGGAAGCCCTGGAAGCCCGCCAGGCATGGCTTGACCAGATTCAGCGTTCGGCGAGCGAGCTCTCCTAGGCAGCAGCCCTAAGGGCCCCGCCCCGGTTATCCACATAACCGGGGCGGGGCCTTACCTGTTAAGACGCCGTCCGGCAGGATGACGGAATGGCACCGTTCTCCCAGCCCCCTGTCTTTTCGCAGACACGGGGCGACTCCTCGCCCCCGGACTCCCCCGCACAGCTGCTGGAGCTCTACTCGCCGGGGCTGCCCTTCACCTGGCCGGAGCTCCAGTCCATGGCGTCCGACGGCGTGCTCACGCAGCTCTATCAGCACGGCTACACCGTTCCCGGGACGGCGGCTTCCCCGCAGCTGCGGGCACGTGCCGCTGCCCACGGCGTGCCGGCGCCGGTGCGACGGCGCGTGGTGGCGGGGCGGATGACGGCGGCCTGGATTTACGGGTGCGCCCGGGAGCCGGACCGGTTGGCACTCCTGGTGGACGCCAAACGCCGAATCTCCAGCCTGCGGTCCACCCGCGGCTGCACACTCCACGAAGTCCGGCTCGGACCGTTCGACGTCGTCAGCCTGGGTGGCCTGATGGTCTCGAGTCCGCTCCGGACGGCACTGGACATCGCCTTGCACGTGGAGGCCGAGAGGGCAGTTCCTGCCCTGCGGCTGCTCCTGGCCAAGCCCGAACTCGACGTCAGGCTCCGGCTCCTGGTTCTGGCGGTCGAGGCGATGCCACGGCTGCCGCACAAGAACGCAGCCCTGGAGAAGCTGTCGCTGTTAGCTCCTCCGGTGATTGCCCGTGGTCCGGTAGACGTCGAACACCCCGTCGATCCTCCGCACGGCACTGAGCACGTGGCTGAGGTACTTGGGGTCGCCCATCTCGAAGGCAAACTTTGAGATGGCCACGCGGTCCGTGGACGTGTGGACACTCGCCGCGAGGATGTTCACGTGATTCTCCGAAAGAATGCGCGTCACGTCGGAGAGGAGCGACTTGCGGTCCAGCGCCTCCACCTGGATCTCCACCAGGAAGACGCTTGACTGCGTTGGCGCCCAGTCCACGTCCACGATCCGGTCAGGCTGGTCCTTGAGGCCGGCGACGTTGGTGCAGTCGGTGCGGTGCACCGACACGCCAGAGCCGCGCGTGACGAAGCCGAGGATCGGGTCCGGCGGTACGGGGGTGCAGCAGCGGGCCAGTTTCACCCAGACGTCGCCTACGCCGCGGACCACCACGCCGGAATCCGAGAACCGGGCCTTGCTGACCTGGGTGGGAATACTGACTTCGGTGAGGTCGTCATCAGGTGTTTCATTGCCGCCAAGGCTTTCGACCAGCTTTTCCATGACGGACTGTGCGGAGGTGTGGCCATCGCCCACTCCGGCGTACAGGCCGGAAATGTCGACGTACTTGAAGTCCTCGGCCACGGCGGCCAGCGCGTCGTGCGTCATGAGGCGCTGCAGGGGAAGGTTCTGCTTCCGCATGGCGCGGGTCAGCAGCTCCTTGCCGCGGTCGATCGCCTCTTCGCGGCGTTCCTTGCTGAACCACTGCCGGATCTTGTTGCGTGCCCGGGCGCTCTTGACGAAGTGCTGCCAGTCCTGGCTGGGCCCGGCGCCCTCGGCCTTCGAGGTGAAGATCTCCACCCAGTCGCCATGGTTCAGCTCGCTGTTGAGCGGCACGAGCTTGCCGTTGACGCGGGCTCCGATGGTGCGGTGGCCCACTTCGGTGTGCACGGCATAGGCGAAGTCCACCGGCGTGGACCCGGCGGGCAGCGCCATGACCTCGCCCTTGGGGGTGAACACAAACACTTCGCGGGCGTTGATCTCGAACCGCAGCGAGTCGAGGAATTCGCCGGGGTCGGAGGTCTCCTGCTGCCAGTCCACGAGGGAGCGGAGCCAGCCCATGTCACCGTCTCGCGGGCTGCCGGGTCCGGTGGCGGTCCGGTTCGGCTGGTCCTTGTACTTCCAGTGCGCGGCCACGCCGTACTCGGCACGGCGGTGCATCTCATGCGTCCGGATCTGGATTTCAACCGGCTTGCCGCCGGGGCCGATCACCGTGGTGTGGAGGGACTGGTACATGTTGAACTTCGGCATCGCGATGTAGTCCTTGAACCGGCCAGGCAGCGGGTTCCAGCGCGAATGCAGGGTGCCCAGGGCGGCGTAACAGTCGCGGACCGAGTCCACCAGGACCCGGACGCCCATGAGGTCGTTGATGTCGTCGAAATCCTTGTCCCGGACGATCATCTTTTGGTAGATCGAGTAATAGTGCTTGGGCCGGCCGGTGATCGTGGCCTTGATCCTGGCGGTGCGCAGATCGTCGGCGATCTGGTTCCGGATCACGCTGAGGCTCTTTTCCCGCTCCGGCGTGCGGTCGCCCACCATGCGGACGATTTCCTCGTACACCTTGGGATAGAGCGCCGCGAAGGACAGGTCCTCGAGCTCCCACTTGATCGTGTTCATGCCGAGCCGGTGCGCCAGCGGGGCGAAGATTTCCAGGGTTTCCCGGGCTTTGCGGGCCGAGGACTCGGCGGAGACGAACCGCCAGGTGCGCGCGTTGTGCAGCCTGTCCGCAAGCTTGATCATCAGGACACGGATGTCCTTGGCCATAGCCACAACCATCTTGCGGACGGTCTCGGACTGGGCTGCCTCGCCGAAGCTGACTTTGTCCAGCTTGGTGACGCCGTCAACCAGCATGGCGACTTCGGGACCGAAGTCCGCCCGGAGGTCCTCAAGGGTGTAGGGCGTGTCCTCCACGGTGTCGTGGAGCAGCGCAGCCGCCAGGGTGGTGCCGCTGAGTCCCAGCTCGGCGAGGATCGTCGCGACGGCAACGGGATGGGTGATGTAAGGGTCACCGCTCTTGCGCTTCTGCCCGCGGTGGCTTTGCTCCGCCACGACGAACGCCCGCTGAATGAGGTCGAAGTCCTCCTTGGGGTTATTGGCCCTCACGGTCCGCAGCAGCGGTTCCAGGATGGGTGAGTACGTTGCCGTGCTGCGGCCCGTCAGCCGTGCCAAGCGGGACCTCGTGCGCTCACGCCGGCCCGGGAAGGTGGGCCGGACGCCAGAGTTGTCCACAGGCACGCCCGGCGCCGGGCGCCCGGCAGCCACCAGACCAGTCTGCTGTCCCTGGCCCGGACCGTTGCCTCCGGCAGCCGTTGGCGCCGACGTCGAACCTTCTTCCAATGAAGTACCCCTCACGACCCGTTTAATTATCCCAGTGTATTCCCGCTCCGGGCCCGACCGATAACCGCGTCCGTCACCAACCGCCCAGTCCAGTACCCGGCCAGGTACGCGCACGGCCTGGCAGGAGGCACACAGGCGCATAAAGCAAAGGCCGGATGCCGTCACGGTGACGGCATCCGGCCTAAGGGCAGGTGCGGGGCCTAGGCTTTGGCTGGCTCGGCGGCTGCAGCCTTGGCAGCGGCTTCCGCACGGCGCTGCTTGACACGCTGGGCCTGCTTGACCAGCGGCGCCTCGCCCTGGCGCAGCCAGGCGTACATCGGTGCGGCGATGAAGATCGTCGCCGCGGTGCCGATCAGGATCCCGACGAACAGTGCGAGTGAAAGGTCGCGCAGGGTTCCGGCGCCCAGCAGGCCGGCTCCGATGAACAGGATCGCCCCGACCGGAAGGATGGCAACCATCATGGTGTTGATGGAGCGGACCAGGGTCTGGTTGACGGCCAGATTGACTTCCTCGCCGAAGGTCCGGCGCGTGGAGGAGTCTATGTCGGCCGTGTTTTCGCGGATCTTGTCGAACACCACCACGGTGTCGTACAGCGAATAGCTGAGCACTGTCAGGAACCCGATGATCGCCGACGGCGTGACCTCGAAGTCGCTGAGGGCGTACACACCGGCCGTGATGAACATCGTGACAACCATGCCCGCAATCGCCGACAGGGACATCTTCCAGGTCCGGAAGTAAAGCGCCATCAGGACCGTCGCGAGGGCAACGAAGACCACCAGGCCAATCAGGGCCTGTTTGGTGACGTCGGCGCCCCAAGTGGGGCCGACGAAGGTGGAGGTCACCTCGTTGTCCGTCACGCCGTACGCCTTGGTGAGGCCCTCCTTGATCTTGAGGGTCTCATCGTCGGAGAGCTTGTCCGTCTGGATCCGCATGGTGGTCCCGGCGACGTTGGCGACGCGCGGCACACTGCCGGGAACGACGTCGTGGACGGCCTTCTCGCCTACTGATGCCTCGGTGGTCTTGACGTTGGACACCGTGAACTCGGACCCGCCACGGAACTCGATGCCCAGGTTGAAGCCGCCCTTGACCACCGGGATGAGGATCGACAGCGCAACCGCAACGGCGGCCACGATGAACCAGATCTTCTTGGACCCGACGAAGTCATAGGAACGCTTGCCCGTGTAGAGCTCGTTGCCGAATTTCGCGAAACTGGACATTACTTGCCCTCCTTGGCCGGGCCCTTGGAGGAACCGGCGAGCTGCTCCTGCTGCTCCGCGCGGCGGCGTTCAGCGATGGTCATCCGGCGCTCAGCCTCGGCCGCGGCACCAGTGTTCTTGGCGCGCACCACTGACGGCTTGTCCTCGGGGCTGCGGAGCCTGCCGGCGCCACGGTAGAGCGGCACCGCACCGAGGCGCTCGGGGTCAAGGCCGGAGAACTTGTGGCCTTCGCCGAAGAACCGGGTCCTGGCCAGCTGCTGGAGCGTCGGGTGCGTGAACATGAAGACGACGATGAGGTCGGCGATGGCGGTCAGGCCGAGGGTGAAGGCGAAGCCCCGCACGTTGCCGACGGCCACGAAGTACAGCACCAGTGCAGCCAGGAGGTTCACCGCCTTGGATGCCAGGACGGTCCGCTTGGCCCGCTTCCAGCCGTTCTCCACTGCCGACACCAGCCCGCGGCCTTCGCGGAGCTCATCACGGATGCGTTCGAAGTACACGATGAATGAGTCCGCCGTCTGGCCGATTGACACGATGATGCCGGCCACACCGGCGAGGGAGAGCCGGTAGTTTTCGGTCCAGCCGAGGATGGCAATGGCAAGGTACGTGAGCGCACCCGCCACCACCAGCGACGCAATGGTGACGAAGCCCAGCGCCCGGTACTGGAACAGCGAGTAGACGACCACCAGCAGCAGACCGATCAGGCCGGCGAGGAGGCCCATCCGGAGCTGCTCACCGCCGAGGGTGGCGGAGATCTGCTGCTCGCTCTGGATGTCGAAGCTGATGGGCAGGGCACCGAACCGGAGCTGGTCGGACAGCGCCTTGGCGGACTGCTCGGTGAAGCCGCCGGTGATTTGGGGGCGTCCGTCGGTGATGACGGCCTGGGACCGCGGGGCCGAAATGACCTGGTCATCCAGGACGATGGCAAACTGCGACTTGGGATCGCTGCCGGTTTCGCCGCCTGCTGCAACGTAGAACTGGTTGAGCCGTTCGGTGACCGTCTTGAACTTGGCCGTACCCTCGGCGTTGAATTGGATGTTCACAGCCCATTCGTTGGTGACGGCGCCCTGGGCGCCCTGCTGGAGCTGGAACGTCGAGCCCTGGATGTCCACACCCTTGACCTCGACCGGACCCAGGATGTACTTGATCGCGGGTGTCTGGTCCGTGGCGGGCTCGCAGGTGACCAGCGGCTTGGCCGGGTCTGAGCGTTCCTGCTTGTCCTGGGCCGGGTTGTCACAGTCGAGGGCTTCGAACTGCTTCTGGATGTCCGCGGTGATCCAGTTCGAATCGCTGGCGTTCGTCGGCTTGGCCGTCGGCTTCGGCAGCTGCGCGGCTGGCGTCCGCTGGTCGGCCGGAACCACGGCCCCGGCGCCCGTGACGAGGACGGGACGGAAGTTCATGTCCGCTGAGGCCTGGATGAGGGCCCGGGTCTGCGAGGACGGAGTGCCGGGCAGGCTCACCACCACGTTGCGGCCGGACTGCGTGCTGATCTCGGCCTCGGCAACACCGGAGCCGTCCACACGCTGACGGATGATGGCCACCGCCTGGTTGAGCTGCTCCTCGTTGATGTCCGAGCCACCCTCAACCTTGGGTGCCAGGATCATCTGGGTGCCGCCCTCCAGGTCCAGGGCAAGCTTCGGGCTCCAGCTGGCAACCCCGGACATCGTGCCGCCCGCAAGGACGGCCGTCATGGCAGCCAGGATTACGCCAAGCCAGACCAGCACCCGAAGGGATGGTTTATTGCGGCCAGTTCGTGCCATTGCCTATCTTTCTATTAATTGCGGAGGGCCGCCGGGGCGAGGTTTGTCGCACCCGGCGGCTCCGCAGCCGTAGACAGCTGTGCTGCGCGGAAGCGGCGGACTAGATGTCCTTCTTGCCCTCGTCGTTGAGGCGCTTGAGGGTTTCGTCCGGGGTCTCATCGGCCGTGCTGGCCTTGGCTTCGGGGGCCAGCGAGTCCTCGGCCGTCAGGGCGGATGCGTCATCGGGAACTGCATGCGTTTCAGCGGCGGGTTCCACGATCTTGGTCACGGCCTGGCGGTGGACGGTGGCCAGGTGGCCGGGCGACAGTTCCAGGACCACTTTGTTCTCGGCGTCGTCGATCGACACGATGCGGCCGAACAGTCCGAAGCTGGTCATGACCTCAATGCCGGGGGCGAACGCCGACTGCAGCTTGGCCTGCTGCTGCTGTGTCTTCTTGTTGCGGCGGAACATCATGAAGATGAATACGCCGAGCATGACGAACAGCAGGATGGTCATGATGTCGATGCCGCCGCCGGCCTGCGGCTGGGCCTGGGCACTAATTTGTGCGAACAAGTGAAGTTCCGTTCTGTTCTTGCGTAGCTGGTTGACAGCGACGTCCGCTTTGCACCGGGCTGCCCGCCCGGACACGGGAAACCGGCGCGGGCGGCCCGCCGAAGCGGGACACGGAAACAAAGCCCGGACGTGCCGAGCGTCTTTCCAGTCTAGAGGGAAAAGCTGGGAGGGCGCTGCTATTGCGTGCTGGAAACCCATTCAGACGACGATTCTTCATCGCCCGGGCCGGCCGCGAAAAGGTCCAGGGTTTCCTGCCCGAAGACCCCTGCCGGTACTGCCAGCCCAAGGTGCGTCCAGGCCGGAGCCATGGCGATGCGGCCCCTCGGCGTCCTGCCCAGCAGCCCTTCCCGGACCAGGTATGGTTCGGCTACCGTCTCCACGGTCTCCGGCTCCTCCCCCACGGCGATGGCCAGGGTGGACAGGCCCACCGGGCCGCCGCCGAATTTGGTGATCAGTGCTTCCAGCACTGACCGGTCCAGCCGGTCCAGCCCGCGCTTATCCACTTCATACATGTCCAGTGCCGCAGAGGCGGACCGGGCGTCAATCTGTTCGATCCCGTGGACCAGCGCCCAGTCCCGGACGCGCCGAAGCAGCCGGTTGGCGATGCGGGGCGTGCCGCGCGACCGTCCGGCGATCTCAGTGAATCCGGCCGAGTTCACCTTCAGGTCGAGGAGGCCGGCGGACCTGCGCAGCACCAGCTCCAGCTCCTCCACCGAATAGAACTCCAGGTGGCCGGTGAACCCGAACCGGTCCCGGAGCGGACCCGGAAGAAGTCCGGCGCGTGTGGTGGCACCCACCAGCGTGAAGGGCGGCAACTCCAGCGGAATGGCCGTGGCACCGGCTCCCTTGCCCACCACGATGTCTACCCGGAAGTCTTCCATGGCCATGTAGAGCATTTCCTCGGCCGGACGGGACATCCGGTGGATTTCGTCGAGGAAAAGGACCTCGCCCTCCGACAGTGAGGAAAGGATGGCGGCGAGGTCGCCCGCGTGCTGGATGGCCGGGCCGCTGCTGATGCGCAGCGGGGCGTTCATTTCGGAGGCGACAATCATGGCGAGCGTGGTCTTGCCGAGGCCGGGAGGGCCGGAGAAGAGCACATGGTCCGCGCTGCGCCCGCGCATCCGGGATGCCTGCAACACGAGGGAAAGCTGTTTGCGGACCCTGTGCTGGCCCACGAAGTCGTCGAGGTTCTTGGGCCGGAGCGCCGCCTCGATGGCCCGCTCCTCCGGCTCTTCTCCCCCGGCGACCAGGGACGGCTCAGCCACGGCTGCCTACCCTGTTCCCCGCCCGGGCTCCGTCCTGGCCGAGCCAGCGCAGCGTGGTGCGCAGGATCTCGGCAACGTTGCCTTCGCCGGCAAGTTCCGGCGCATCTGCGAGGGCCTTGTCGATGCTGCCCGTGGCGTCCTTTTCGGACCACCCCAGGCTGGTCATGGCAGCGACGACCTGCGGCTTCCAGACGCCCTCCGATGACGCAGCCGGCGCTCCTGCAGGCGTCGCCGTGCCGTGCGGAACCAGTTTCCCGGCGAGTTCAAGAACTATGCGCCCGCCAACCTTCGGGCCGATGCCCGGGACCTTGGTGAACGTCTTGCTGTCCCCGGTGTGTGCGGCCACGCGGATGGCCTCGGGATCGTGCACGGCGAGGACCGCGAGGGCGAGCCGCGGACCCACCCCGCTGACACTGAGCAGAACGTCGAAAACTTCCCGTTCGTCGTCGCTCGCGAAGCCGAACAGGGTCAGGGAATCCTCCCGGACGATCAGGGACGTGAAAAGCTTCCCTTCCTCGCCGGTCCGCAGCTTGCTGAGCGTCTGAGGCGTCGCGTAGACGCTCATGCCGGCGCCGTTGAGATCGATGACGGCGGTGGACAGTCCGACGTGCGCCACGGTTCCGCGGAGAAAACTAATCAAGGCCGGGGCTCCTGAACTTGCGTCGGCAAGAACCGACTATCCGAACATATCTACGAATACCCTAGCAAGCGCCGGCAGCATTCAGCGTGCACGGCGCGCCTTGGCCTCCGCCTCGGCCCAGGCACGCTGGGCGGGCGTCAACGACTGGCTGCCGGGGCCGGTGGTGGCTACGCTGGCGCCGCTGCCCGCCCGCCATGCGTGCGTGATGGCGAGGGCCAGGGCGTCGGCCGCGTCCGCGGGACGCGGCGGAGCATCGAGCCGGAGAATCTTGGTGACCAGCTTGGTCACGGCCTCCTTGTTCGAGGATCCGCTCCCGGTCACCGCCGCCTTGACCTCCGACGGAGTGTGCAAAGCCACGGGGATGCCGCGCCGGGCCGCGGCGGCGATGACGACACCGGAGGCCTGGGCCACGCCCATGACCGTGCTGACGTTGAGCTGCGAGAAAACACGCTCCACCGCCAGCACGTGTGGCTCGTAACGGTCGAGCCAGTCGTCAATGGCCAAGGCGATCACCAGCAACCGCTGGTCGAGTGTTTCCTCGGGGGACGTCCCCACCACACCGACGGCCACCATGGTGGCCCGGCGGTTCTTTTCGACGTCCACCACGCCGATGCCGCAGCGGGTCAGCCCGGGGTCGATGCCCAGTACGCGCAGCGTCACGTGTAACCGCCCCGGTCCGCCGCGCGGAAAGTCACTCGGCTTCCAGGGCTGCCTGAACTTCGTCGCTGAGGTCAGCGTTGCTGTAGACGTTCTGGACGTCGTCGAGGTCCTCGAGGGCGTCAACGAGCTTCATGAACTTCTTCGCGGCCTCAAGGTCCAGCGGCACCTCCATGGAGGGTACGAATTCGGCCTCGTCGGTGTCGTAGTCGATGCCGGCTTCCTTGAGCGCGTCGCGGACAGCCTGGAGGTCCTTCGGGTCCGAATGGATCTCGAAGTTGTCCCCGTTGTCCTTGACTTCCTCGGCGCCGGCGTCCAGCACGGCCATGAGGACGTCGTCCTCGGTCAGGTCGTTCTTGGGCAGGGTGACCACGCCCTTGCGGGTGAACAGGTAGCTGACCGAGCCGGGGTCGGCGATGGTGCCGCCGTTGCGCGAGATGGCAAGACGGACCTCGGATGCCGCGCGGTTTTTATTGTCGGTAAGGCACTCGATCAGCAGCGCCGAGCCCTGCGGGCCGCGGCATTCGTACATGATCTCGGTGTAGTCCACGACCTCGCCGGTGAGCCCGGCGCCGCGCTTGATGGCGCGGTCGATGTTGTCGTTCGGAACGGAAGTCTTCTTGGCCTTGGTGACGGCCAGTTCGAGTCCGGGGTTGCCCGCGAGGTCCGGGCCGCCCATGCGGGCCGCGACTTCGATGTTCTTGATCAGCTTGGCGAACGACTTTGCCCGGCGGCTATCAATGATGGCCTTCTTGTGCTTGGTCGTTGCCCATTTGGAGTGGCCTGACATGCTTTACGCTTCTCCTCTGATCATGCGAATAAAAAGTTCATGCACGCGCTTCTCCCCTGTCACTTCCGGATGGAAGGAGGTGGCCAGCAGCTGGCCTGAACGCACTGCAACAATTCTAGCCGTCCCCTGCAGATCGGCCGCGTGGGAGGCATGCTCCTGGTCGGCTGGCTCCACCTGCGCCAGGACCTCGACGCCGGGCCCCACGCGCTCCACCCACGGCCCGCGGATGAACACCGCGTGAACCGGGGCCACGCCCTGCTCGGTGGCGCTGAACTCCAGCCCCTTGAACTCGAGGTCGGTCTCGAAGGACTCGCGCTGCCGGCCGAATGCGTTGCGCCGCACCGTGATGTCCAGGCCGCCGAACGTCTGCTGGGGGTTCCCGGCCAGGTCCGCTGCGGGGTCGGCGATGTCATGTGCCAGCAGGATCATTCCCGCACACGAGCCGAAGACCGGGAGCCCGTCGGCGATCCGCTGCCGCAGCGGCTCGGCGAGGTCGAACGCGCGGGCCAGCTTGTCGATGGCCGTGGACTCGCCGCCGGGAATGATGAGCCCGTCGAGTCCCTCGAGCTCGGCGGGGCGGCGGACACCGACGCCTGTGGCGCCTGCAGTCTCGACCGCCCGGAGGTGCTCACGGAAGTCGCCCTGCAGTGCCAGAACGCCGATGCGCAGGCCGGACCCGGGCTTTTCGGGCACGCCAGCCGGGCGCGGAAGGGCGCTGGAAAGGGAATTGGTCATCTAAACAGCATAGTGTCCCCGGCACAAACCACCGTTCCCGACGGGGCCGCCCGCCACATTGCATGCCGCTGCTGGGATATATTACAGAGCATGTTTTCCCTCAGCGTTCCGCTCGGCAAATTCGTTCGCCGGGCCTCCCGGCTCAGGGGCGGAGGCTCTGCATTCCCCGGCCTGGTGGTCGAAAAAATTGATCCCGGCTTCATGCAGCGGACCCTGTCCACCCTTCCCCACGGCGTGGCCGTGGTCAGCGGCACCAACGGCAAGACCACCACCACCAAGATGGTGGTGGAGCTGCTGGAAAGCCAGGGCCTGAAGGTGTTCACCAACCGCACGGGAAGCAACTTCACCCGGGGCGTCGCGGCCGCCCTGATCGGCGACGTCGACTGGCGCGGACGGCTCGACGCCGATGTCGCCGTGCTGGAGCTGGACGAGGCCCACGCCGTGCATTTCGTCAACCGCGTCCCGCCGCGCTACAGCCTTTTGCTGAACGTACTCCGCGACCAGCTGGACCGCTTCGGAGAGATCGACAAGACAGCCCAGCTCCTCCAGCACATCGCCTCCAAGACGACGGGGACTGTGGTGCTGAACCGCGAGGACCCGCGCGTGGCCCGGATCGCCGGTACGCTGCAGGGTCCCGAGGTCCTCTACTTCGGCCTGGACGACTCCCTGCTGGGGACCTTCCCCAGCGACGATGAACTCCGCGCCGGGCCGGGCAGCCCCGTGCCTGCGGTACCGCAGAGGCCCCAGGCCGACGTCGTTCTCCGCCGCGTGGGTGCCGATGACGCAGACTTTGAGTACGACGGCGTCACGGTCACCACCGGGATGAAACTCCGCGGCGTCTACAACATCTTTAACGCCGCGGCTGCGCTGGCCCTGGCCCGCAGCATCTGCGGCAGCGGCGCGGCCACGGCGGACCACGGCACCCTGCTGAAGGCCCTCTCGGAGGTGGCCCCGGCATTTGGGCGCGGCGAAAGCCTCACGGTGGACGGGCTCCCCCTGGATCTGGTCCTGGTCAAGAACCCGAGCGGCTTCCGGCTGGGCCTCAAGTCGTTCCCCTCGGGCGGCTACGCCACCATGATCGCGATCAATGACAATTACGCTGACGGCCGCGACATGTCCTGGCTGTGGGACGTTGATTTCGACTCGCTGCGCGCGGATGGTGTGGACCAGGTCACCGGCTCCCGGGCGTACGACATGGCCCTGCGCCTGCAGTACGACGAAGTGCAGATCGGGGCGGTGGACACCGACATCCCGGCCGCCCTCGCCGACTTCATCCGCAAGGGCAAAGGCAAGCCGAAGCGCGTCTTCTGCACCTACACCGCGATGCTCGCCATCCGCCGTGAGCTGTCCAAAATCACCACAGTGGAGGTGGTCTCTTGACCCCCGATTCGACCGCCGGCACTACCGCGTCAAAGGGAACCATCCGGGTCCTGCAGCTGTACCCGCGCGAGATGAACATCTACGGCGACTGGGGCAATGCCCTGGTGCTGCAGCAGCGCCTGAAGTGGCACGGATACACGCCGGAGCTGCTCGAGTACAACGTGGGCGATGAGTTCCCGGAGGGCGTGGACATCATCCTCGGCGGCGGCGGGCAGGACAGCGGCCAGCTTGTCATCCAGGATGACCTGCAGTCACGGGCCAGCCTCCTCAAGGGGATGGCCGAGGATGGCACGCCCATGCTGCTCATCTGCGGGCTGTACCAGCTGTTCGGCCGCTTCTTCAAGACCCGCTCGGGCCCGGTCATTCCCGGCATCGGAGTCCTGGACGTGGAGACCCACGGCACGGATGAGCGGCTGATCGGCAACGTCAAGGTCACCACCGCGGAGTTCGGCGAGGTCCTGGGCTACGAAAACCACAGCGGGCAGACCACCCTTGGTCCCGGCGTCGCACCGCTGGGGACGGTGGCGAAGGGAACCGGCAACAACAGCAGCGACGGCCAGGAGGGAGCCCGGTACCGCAACATTGTGGCCAGCTACCTGCACGGTTCCCTGCTGCCCAAGAACCCGGCCATCGCCGACTTTCTGATCCGGACCGCCGTCGAACGCAAGTACGGAAGCTTCACACCGGGCGAAGCGGATGACCGCTACGCCGTCCTGGCCCGCGAGCACGCGGCCCGCCGGCCGCGTTAGGACTAGCGGGAACGGGACACAGTCCCGTTTCAGCTCACGGCTGTCAGCGTTCCTTGGTGACCAACAGCTCGCGGGCTCCGGCCTGCGCCGCGCCCATGGACTCAACCACCTGTTTGGTCCGCAGCCGGGTGTCGGCGTCCGCCGCGGGACTGGCGCAGACGCCCTGCGGGGCGTCCGCGGCCACCGAGCACCAGCGGTAGGGGGCGCTGACGATGACCGACGGCGCCCAAGCGACGTCGGAGGCGGTCCATGTACCGGCACCGTCCTGGCTGAACTGTGCGCGGAGCAGCAGGCCCTCGTTGTTGACGACGTACGTCGGGGACAGTTCTGTTATGCCGTTGCCTAAGCCATAGGCGATCCAGGTTCCCTTGTACTTTTCGATGGGGAGCACTGAATGCGTGTGGTGCCCGTAGATCATGGTGAACTGGCCGCTGTCCGCCAACGCATGCGCCACGTCCAGCTGCTGGGCGTTCGGGGTACTCGCGTACTCGTCCCCCGCGTGCATGGCGCCCAGGACGATGTCCGCGCCCAGCTTTCTCGCCTCCTTGGCCTTGGCGATCATTGTGGCGGCGTCGAGCATGTCCACCTGCCACGGCTGTTCCGGGACCTGCCCGTTGAGTCCATAGGTGCCCTCAATGACGGCAATCCGGGCGGCGTCGGTCTGCAGTATGAGGATGCCCTTGGACTCGGCCTGCGTACGGTACGAACCGGTGTGTTCCAGCCCTGCTGCATCCAGCACATCGAGGGTTCTGGCGAGGCCCTCGGTGCCCTGGTCGATGGTGTGGTTGCTGGCGGTGGTGCAGGCGCGGTAACCGACCGACTTGGCGGCAGCGGCGATTTGCGGTGGGACGTTGAAGGACGGATACGCGGAAAAGGGTCCCCCGGGCAGCGCCACCGGCGTTTCCTGGTGGCAAATGGCGAGGTCGCTCTGTTCGATGTAGCGCCGCTGTCCTTCCAGCAGCGGGCCGAAGTCCAGTCCCTTGACCCCGCCGGCGACGGCATCTTCGTGGGCCTGCTGCCACAACTGGGTGTGCACCAGCATGTCACCGGTCACCAGGACGGACGTGCAGCGGACCGATGCGCAGGCTGGACCGGCACCCGGGGTTGGGGTCGTTTCGGCGCTCGGCGTGGGGTCCGCCGTCGGCGTTGCAGGGGCAGCTCCGGTGCTGGACTGCTGTGCCGGGCGCGAGGGCTGGTTGCCGGACGCACCGGCAGGCTGGCTGGCGGACGCACTGCCGGATTCGTTGCCTGACTGCTGCCCGGCCTGCTCGGCGGCCACGCCGCACGACGCCAGCCCCGCCATCAGCAGTGCAGCAGTGGCCGCCTGAAACGCACGGCCGGATACGTCATTGTTCCCCATGACCCCAGCGTAAGTCCGCGGCACGCAGACGGCCGGCAACCCGCCCGGAGAAGCACGCCAAAACATTGTGCACCGCAGAGCTGCATGAAAGGGTTGCTTCATGACCAATCCCCTCCTCTCCCCCAGTGCCCTGCCCTTCGGTCTGCCGCCGTTTGCCGCCATCAGCGACGACCACTACGCCGAGGCGGTTGACGCCGGGCTCATCGACCACCTGGCCGAGATTCAGGCCATCGTGGACAACCCCGAGACCCCCACGTTCGACAACACGGCGCTGGCCATGGAGAAGTCCGGCCGGCTGCTGGACCGCGCCGCGGCTTCCTTCTTCACCCTGGTTTCGGCCGATGCCTCCGAGGCCATCAGGAAGCTGGAGACCGACCTGTCGCCTCGCTTCGCCGCCCATCAGGATGCGGTATACCTGAACCGGGAACTCTACGAGCGGTTCGCCGCTGTGGATACCTCGGGCCTGGACGCCGAAGCCGCAAGGCTTGTCGAGGAGTACCTCAAGGAGTTCCGCCAGTCCGGGATCCAGTTGGACGACGCCGGCCAGGACCGGCTCCGTTCGCTGAACGCCGAGCTGTCCCGGCTGGGCACGGAATTCGGCCAGCGCGTCAAGGAGGCGATGAAGTCCGCCGCCCTGCTGCTGGAGAGTGCCGATGATCTGGCCGGCCTTCCCGCGGATGAGATCGCCAGCGCCGCGGAAGCAGCCCGGGTTGCCGGCCATGACGGCAAGTTCCTCCTGACGCTGATCCAGCCAAGCAACCAGCCGGCCCTGGCAGCATTGGACAACCGGGACGTGCGCCGGCGGCTCTTCGAAGCGTCGGTGGCCCGCGGCAGCACCGGCGGTGACCTCGATGTGCTCGACCTCGTCAACTCCCTGGTCCGGCTCCGCGCCGAAAAGGCCGCCCTGCTGGGCTTCGCCAACTATGCCGAACTGGTGGTGGACCGGCAGACGGCTCCGGACTTCGGAGCTGTCCGGTCCATGCTGAACCGGCTGGCGCCGGCTGCCGTCCGGAACGCCGACGCCGAGGCCGCGGCCCTGGCCGAGAGCGCAGGCCACCCGCTGGAGGCCTGGGACTGGGCCTACTACTCCGCCCAGGTGCGTCGGGAACGGTACACGGTGGACGAGCAGGCCCTGAGGCCGTACTTCGAGCTGGACCGGGTACTGACGGACGGCGTGTTCTTCGCCGCGACCTCACTCTTCGGCATCACCTTCCATGAGCGCAGGGACCTTGCCGGCTACCACGAGGACGTCAGGATCTGGGAGGTCCGGGACGCGGACGGAACAGAACTGGGGCTGTTCCTCGGCGACTACTACACCCGCGAAACAAAGCGGGGCGGGGCGTGGATGAATTCGCTGGTGGACCAGTCGGCACTTCTGGGCACCAAGCCGGTGGTCATCAACAACCTGAACATCTCCAAGCCGCCCGCGGGTGAGCCCACGCTGCTCACGCTTGATGAGGTGCGTACGGCGTTCCACGAGTTCGGCCATGCCCTGCACGGGCTGTTCTCCGACGTCACGTACCCCCGTTTCTCCGGCACGTCCGTGCCGCGGGACTTTGTGGAGTACCCGTCCCAGGTCAACGAAATGTGGATCATGTGGCCGGAGGTGCTGTCCAACTACGCCCGCCACCACGCCACCCGGGAGCCGCTGGCCCAGGACGTCGTCGACCGGCTAAACGCGTCCCGGCTGTGGGGCGAGGGCTTCGCCACCACTGAGTACCTCGGTGCGGCGCTGCTGGATCTGGCCTGGCACGTCCTGGACACGGACGGCGTTCCGCAGGACGCCCTGGAGTTCGAGGCGAAGGCACTGGCCGCGGCAGGTGTTGCCCATCCGCTGATTCCGCCGCGCTACCGCACGGGCTATTTCCAGCACATCTTCGCGGGCGACGGCTACTCTGCGGGCTACTACTCCTACATCTGGAGCGAGGTGCTGGACGCTGAGACCGTGGACTGGTTCACGGAGAACGGCGGTCTCAACAGGGCCAACGGCGACCGGTTCCGCGCCGAGCTGCTCTCGCGCGGCAACAGCCGGGACCCGCTCGAGTCGTTCCGCACCCTGCGAGGACGCGACGCACGGCTAGAGCCCCTCCTCAAGCGCCGCGGCCTGGAATAAAGTACGACGCCGGCCCGCCACCAGGAGAGGTGGCGGGCCGGCGTCGTTCTATCAGGAGCGCAAGCGCCGGGCGGCGTTATCCGGCAGCGTGCGTAAAAGGGGCCCCGCGCCCCAGCTCGCCGCGAAGCGGCCTTAGCTGGGCATGGGGATTAGCACGCAGAGGATGTCGCCGTTCGGCGCCCCCAAGGCGCGAGCTTACCAGCCGCGCTCGGCGAGGCGGTGCGGCTGCGGGATCTCGTCCACGTTGATGCCGACCATGGCCTCACCCAGGCCGCGGGAGGCCTTGGCGATGACGTCCGGGTCGTCGAAGAAGGTGGTGGCCTTCACGACGGCCGCGGCACGCTGGGCCGGGTTGCCGGACTTGAAGATGCCCGAGCCAACGAACACGCCGTCGGCGCCGAGCTGCATCATCATCGCGGCGTCGGCCGGGGTGGCGATGCCGCCGGCGGTGAACAGGACGACGGGGAGCTTGCCGGTGGCGGCAACTTCCTTGACCAGTTCGTACGGGGCCTGCAGTTCCTTGGCCGCAACGTACAGCTCGTCCTCGGGCAGGGCCGCGAGCTTGGCGATCTCGGCGCGGATCTGGCGCATGTGCCCGGTGGCGTTGGAGACGTCGCCGGTGCCGGCCTCGCCCTTGGAGCGGATCATGGCCGCGCCCTCGTTGATGCGGCGCAGCGCCTCGCCGAGGTTGGTGGAACCGCAGACGAAGGGAACCTTGAAGTTCCACTTGTCGATGTGGTTGACGTAGTCGGCCGGGGTGAGGACCTCGGACTCGTCGATGTAGTCGACGCCGAGGGACTGCAGGACCTGGGCCTCGACGAAGTGACCGATCCGGGCCTTGGCCATGACCGGGATGGAGACGGCATCGATGATCTGGTCGATCATGTCCGGATCGGACATGCGGGACACGCCGCCCTGGGCGCGGATGTCGGCCGGGACGCGCTCGAGCGCCATGACGGCAACGGCACCGGCGTCTTCGGCGATGCGGGCCTGTTCGACGTTGACGACGTCCATGATGACGCCGCCCTTGAGCATCTCTGCCATGCCGCGCTTGACGCGGTTGCTGCCCGTCACGCTGTTGGCGGACGAGCCGGCTTCGTTGCTTACATCAGGTGTAGACACAAAAACCCCTATGGGTAGCTAGATGACCTTTCGCCGGCAGTGCAGGCGGCAAGGACATGCCCTTTAGCACACACCGGAATACCGGATTCATTGACCGGCAGTCCTAATATACTAGTCCCACCGCGGCAGACCGGCTTAATCAGGTCTGTTCAGAGTCTTCCAGCGCTTGGAGGCGCACGGCCAGGACGCGCTGGACCACCGTGACGAGGCTCGCCGCCGCCAGCAGTACCAGAGTCGCCAGCAGTACAACGGGCGGCAACCCAACGCCGGTAAGGCCGGTGATCACCAGGACGGAGACCAGCCGTTCGGCACGTTCGGCAATGCCCACGTTCGCCTGGAAACCGAGGGATTCGGCCTTCGCCCGGACATAGGAGACCACCATGCCAAGGACAAGGCAGACGACGGCGGCAATGGCTATGGGGACATCCGCACCGCCGGTGAAAAACCAGATGGCCAGGCCGGCAAAAAGGGCGCCGTCAGCCAGCCGGTCCAGGCTGGAGTCCAGGAAGTTGCCCCAGCGCCCGCCGAGGTTCTGCATCCGGGCCATGATGCCGTCGATGACGTCGGAGAAGATGAACAGGGTGATAAAAATCGTTCCCCACCAGAGCTGGCCCAGCGGATAGAACACCAGGGCCCCGACCACCACGCCGGCCGTTCCCACAATGGTGATCGCGTCCGGCGAGACGCCAATTTTCAGAAGCCAGCGTGCAAGCGGGGTAAACAGCGCGGTGAAGAACCCGCGGGCATGCCTATTCAGCATGCGTCTCCCCGGGCCAGGCGTCGGCGACCTGCTGGCGGACCTCGTCGAGGGTCTGGGTGATCGCCTTGGTCTGGGCGATGATCGGAAAAAAGTTTCCGTCCCCGCCCCAGCGCGGAACGATGTGCTGGTGCAAATGCCCTGCGATACCGGCCCCGCCCACAACCCCCTGGTTCATGCCCAGGTTGAAGCCGCCGGGATTCGCCACCTTCCGCAGAACCCGCATGGCGGTTTGCGTCAGCTCGGCGAACTCGGCTGTCTCCTCCACCGTCAGGTCTGTGTAATCGGGGACGTGGCGGTAGGGGCACACCAGCAGGTGGCCGGGGTTGTAGGGGAACAGGTTCAGCACCACGTAGCTCGTGCGTCCGCGGTACACGATGAGCGACTCCTCATCGGTGCGCGCTGGCGCGATGCAGAACGGGCAGTCGTCCTGGTTCTTGAACTGGTGCTGCCCGCCCTTGATATAGGCCATGCGGTGCGGAGTCCACAGCCGCTGGAAGGCATCCGGAACGCCGGCGAGGCCAAAATCGTCCGTCACCTCCGCGTCGCCCGGATAGCCCGACCCTGTGTTGTCCTGCACGTGTGCCCCCTCCGCCGCGGCTAGCTGGTCCGGTCGCGGACGGCGTCCACAATCCGCTGGACAGCCTCGGCCACGGGCACGCCGTTGTCCTGGCTGCCATCCCGGAACCGGAAGGACACGGCGCCCGCCTCGGCGTCCTCACCGCCGGCGATCAGCACGAACGGGATCTTGTCCTTGCTGGCCGTGCGGATCTTCTTCGGGAAACGGTCCGAGGAGATGTCCACCTCGGCGCGGATGCCGGCAGCCTTGAGCTTGTCGACGACGTCGAACATGTAGTCGTTGAAGGCCTCCGCCACCGGGATGCCCACCACCTGCACCGGAGCGAGCCATGCCGGGAAGGCTCCGGCATAGTGCTCGGTGAGGACGCCCATGAACCGCTCCACCGAACCGAACAGGGCCCGGTGGATCATGACCGGACGCTGGCGGGTGCCGTCGGCGGCCTGGAACTCGAGTTCGAAGCGCTCGGGCAGGTTGAAGTCGAGCTGGATCGTGGACATCTGCCAGGTGCGGCCCAGGGCATCCTTCGCCTGGACAGAAATCTTGGGTCCGTAGAACGCGGCTCCGCCCGGGTCCGGAACGAGCTCCAGCCCGGAGGCCTCGGCCACTTCGGCCAGGGTGCGGGTGGCTTCCTCCCAGGCGGCGTCGTCGCCGACGAACTTGTCCTCGTTCTTGGTAGACAGCTCGAGGTAGAAGTCGTCCAGGCCGTAGTCCTTGAGCAGGCCGAGGACGAAGTTCAGCGTGGTGGTGAGCTCGTCCTTCATCTGCTCGCGGGTGCAGTAGATGTGGGCGTCGTCCTGTGTCATGCCCCGCACGCGGGTCAGTCCGTGGACCACACCGGACTTCTCGTAGCGGTAGACGGAACCGAATTCGAAGAGCCGCAGCGGCAGTTCGCGGTAGGACCGGCCGCGTGAGCGGAAGATGAGGTTGTGCATGGGGCAGTTCATCGGCTTCAGGTAGTAGTCCTGGCCGGGCTTGCGGACGGTGCCGTCCTCGTTGTGCTCAGCGTCGATGTGCATCGCGGGGAACATGCCGTCCCGGTACCAGTCCAGGTGGCCGGATACCTCGTACAGGTGACCCTTGGTGATGTGCGGGGTGTAGACGAACTCGTAGCCGGCGTCCACATGGCGCTGCCGGGAGTAGTCCTCCATCGCCTTGCGGATGATGCCACCCTTGGGGTGGAAGACCGGCAGGCCCGAGCCCAGCTCGTCGGGGAAGGAGAACAGGTCCAGCTCGGCGCCAAGCTTCCGGTGGTCGCGGCGCTCGGCCTCGGCGATGCGCTCCTGGTACGCCTTGAGGGCGTCCTTGGTGGGCCACGCGGTGCCGTAGATGCGCTGCAGCTGCTGGTTGTTCTGGTTTCCCAGCCAGTATGCCGCCGAGGAACGGGTCAGGGCGAAGGCGTTGGAGATGAGCTTGGTGTTGGGCAGGTGGGGGCCGCGGCACAGGTCGCACCAGACGCTGTCCCCGCTCTTGCGGTCGACGTTGTCGTAGATGGTGATGTCGCCGGCGCCCACTTCGACGTTGACGCCTTCGCCGGCGTCGGCGGCGTCGTTCTTCTTGCCCAGCAGTTCGAGCTTGTAGGGCTCGTTCTTCATGGCTTCGCGGGCCTCGTCCTCGGAGACGACGCGGCGGACGAACTTCTGGTTCTGGTTGACGATCTTGAGCATCATCTTTTCCAGCTGGCGCAGGTCCTCCGGAGTGAAGGGCTCCTCGACGTCGAAGTCGAAGTAGAACCCGTCAGTGATGTAGGGACCGATGCCCAGCTTGGCGTCCGGGCGCAGCTGCTGCACCGCCTGGGCCATCACGTGGGCGGTGGAGTGGCGCAGCACGTTGAGCCCGTCGGGGGAATCGATGGTGACGCCTTCAACCTGGGCACCCTCGGGAAGGGGCTGGTCCAGGTCCTTGAGTTCGCCGTCGACCCGGGCCACTACGATGTCGCGGCGCTCAAAGAAGAGTTCCGCGCCGGTGGTCCCGGTAGTCACCTTCATTTCTTCGCCATCGACGATGAGGGTGATCTGCTGGGCATCTGACACGGGTGTCTCCTATTCAAAGTTCAGGCTTCGTAGCTTGTGGCGTACGGGGACCACAGCCAGCCTCGTCAATGCTATCTGTTGCGGAAGTGGCGAGCCAAAGCGCCACGGCGGCGACCAAGTGGAACGGGGCGGCGGAAATGCGGAAATGGACGGGGGGTCGGTCAGCTTCCCAGGCCGGTGATGGCCAGGTTTCTGCTGATGCCTTCAAGGGGGCCCGGCTGCCAGAGGTCCTGTTCAGGGTGACCTGACCCGGCGTCCTCCGGTTCACGGTCAGCGCTCCCACGTTCACCGTTTTCCCGTGTGGGGAACGGCAAGGTGTCCACCTGGCTGAGGTCCCAGGCCATGCTGGCGCTGAGGCTGATGCCGCGCGGACCGGTCCGCCGGGTGGTTCCCCGGATCAGCAGCAGCCGGGTCCCGAACAGCAGCGGGCCGGCGTGTTCCTGGGCCTCATGGAAGAACACGGAATCCACGCACCCGGTGCCGTCGTCGATGCTGATGAAGACCACACGCCTGCCGCCGCGCATGGGCGGGGTCTGGGTGGCGATCCGGACACCGGCCACCAGCACCTCAGTGCCGTTGCGCAGTCCCAGCAGCTTGTCCGCGGTGGTGACGCCAAGCTTGTCCAGGAGCGGCCGGTGGCTGGACATCAGGTGTTCGCTGACGTCAACCGCCATCAGGTCGAGTTCCGCACGGACGTTTTCCACTGTGGTGGGTTCAGGCAGCCCGGGCTTGACGTTCCGCAACTCGACATCCCCCAGGGGCAGCGCGAGTTGTCCCTCGATGACCTCGGTGCCTTTCTTTGCCGGCTTGCTCTGCAGGCTTTGCAGGTGGTGGACAAGGTCTGCCCGGTTGGCTGTCCCGCCGGATTCCCGGTGCAGCGTGTCAAAGGCGCCGAGTTGGGCGAGCCGCTTGATGCTGGGTTTGCTCAGCCTGGAGCGTGCCCGCAGGTCCGCCAGTGAGTCATAGGGCTGGCCTGCAACGATCCGTTTCAGTTCAGAACCGGACAACCCGAAGATTCCGTTGAGGCTCAGCCGGATGCCCAGCTTTCCCCGGTCCGGTCCCTCCGCGACCCGCTCAACCCGGTATTCGGAACCGCTGCGGTTGATGTCCAGCGGAAGGATGGGGATGCCCATCCGCCGTGCCTCGGCCACGAGGAGACGCTTGGGGTACATCCCGGGATCGTGCTCCCACAGGCCCGCGAGGAAGGCCTCCGGATGGTGGGCCTTCAGCCAGGCGGACTGGTAGGTGGGCACGGCAAAAGCGGCGCCGTGGGCTTTGCAGAACCCGAAGCTGGCGAACGATTTCAGGGTGCCCCAGACCTTGTCCACCACCTCCGGGGAATACTTCCTGGTCTTTGCCTCGCGGCGGAAAAACTCCTCGACCTGGCCCTCCTTGACCTCGTTGCTCAGCGCCCGGCGGAACTCGTCGGCTTTGGCCAGCCCGCAGCCGGTCATCACATCAAAGGTCCGCAGGATCTGCTCGTGGAAGACCGTCACCCCATGGGTTTCCTGCAGCACCGGCTTCAGGTCTGGGTGGGGATAGGTCTCCGGCGCGAACCCGTGCCGGTGTTCGAGGAAGGGCCGGACCATGTCCGATTTCATGGGGCCGGGGCGGAACAGTGAGATGTCGATGATGAGGTCGTTGAATTCGCGCGGGGCCAGTTTGCCCACTAGCTCCCGCTGGCCGGGTGATTCGATCTGGAAGCATCCCAGGGTATGGGTGCTTCTGATCAGCTCATACGTCGGCTCATCATCCAGGGGCACGGCATTGAGGTCGATCAGGCCGTCTTCGGTGATGTAGTCCGGCCCGTTGCCCCCAGGCCCGGCGGGATGGGCTCCGGCCGCCACCACTTCAGCCTTGGAGGGGTGGATCCGGATGATCTCCCGCACGGCAAAGGCCATGGCACTTTGCATCCTGACTCCCAGGACATCCAGCTTCAGCATGCCCATCGGGTCCATGTCGTGTTTGTCGAACTGGCTCATGGGCAGGCCAAGGCCGCTGGGCTGGACCGGGGTCCGGTCCAGCAGGGTGGCATCACCGAGGATCACCCCGCAGGGGTGCATGGAGATGTGGCGCGGAAGGCGGTCCAGCCGCTCGGTGAGGTCAACCAGCAGGTCCAGCTGCTGGTTCTCGGAAAAGTTCCGCTGTTCCACCCGTCCGGCGAACTCGCGAAGTTCCGGTTTTTCTTCCAGGGCCTCCCGGAACTTCCGTGCCGAAAAGCGCCACAGCTGTTTGGCAATTTCGCCGACATCGGCGTCGTCCATCCCCAAAGCCATGCCGGCGTCCCGCACCGCACCGCGAGCGCGGTAGCCGTTTTGCATGCTCATCAGCGTGACGCGCTGGGAGCCGAACCGGTTAAAGATTTTCCGGTAGACGTTGTGCCGTTCCGCGCTTTCCACATCGATGTCGATATCCGGCAGGGTGGACCGGTCCCCGGAGAGGAACCGTTCGAAGATCAGGTCATGCTGGAGGGGGTTCACCTGGCTGATGTCGATCAGATAGTTGACCAGGCTGGAAGCACCCGATCCCCGGGCTGCCGCCCTCACATTCATGTCCAGGATCATCCGGGAAACTTCGGCCACGGTGAGGAAGTAGGAGGCAAAGCCGAGGCGGGCGATGATCTTCAGCTCATGCTGCAGCCTGGCGCGCATGTCTGCTTCCGCCTTCCCGGAGATGCCGGGGAACCGCCGGGCAATTCCGGCCTCGCAGCGCTGGGCAAGTTCGGCCAGCGGGTCCCCTTCAATGCCGATGACGGCGGCCTCGGGCACCACCGGCTGCTTCCAGCCCATGTCGGACACAGGATCCATGCGGCAACGGTCCGCGAGCGCCTCAGTCTGCGCGAGCAGCACCTGGAGATCGGCGGCACCGTAGCCGGCGGCATGGATGATTTCCTTGCCCAGCTCCACCATTTGGTCCGGGGTTTTCAGCCAGCCCTGCCCGTTGGGCTGGAGCAGCGGCTCGGCGGAGAGTTCAGGAAGCGACTTGAGCGTGCGGGCCGAATCCAGGACGTCGGCGGTGGCTGCCCCGTCCTCCTCGCAGTACCGGACGGCGTTGGTGAGAACCGCCGGCACGCCGTACTCCTGCGCCAGCTTGAGCATGCGGACGGCGTGGGCAGTGCTTAAGGGTTCGCCCGGTGCGCTGAGGTGGGTGACGATCTCTGCCGCGACGCTTCCGGCGGGCATGGCGTCCAGCCAGCCCTTGAAAAGGGTGCGGGGCCGGAGGTACCGCCGCCCGCCCAGTGCGAGGCCGACGTCGGAATCCGGGCCCAGCAGCACGGTGAGTACCGGTTTCAGGGTTTCCGGGTCCAGGACGCGTGAGGCGAGTTCAGCCCTGGTGACAGCAACGGGCACCGCTCCCCCGGCCTTGCCCGTGGTGCGGGCGTGTGCGTCGGAGATCAGCCGGCACAGTGCCTTGTACCCCGCACCGTTGTTGTGGCCGTGGGCGAGGACGATTACCCGTCCGGTGACGCGGTCCGCGGAAAACCGTTTTTTGGAAAACCGGGCGCCAGCCATCTGTGCATCAGGCAACCCGTCCTCATGGTCCCCCTCGTCGTCGAACACTGACAGATCCACGCCGACCACCGGGTCAATCCCGGCGGCCATGCATGCCTTGAGGTGTTTTACGGTGCCATAGAGGCCGTCCCGGTCAGTGCACCCAAGGGCGGTTGTTCCCTGGGCCGCTGCCGCCTGGGCAAGTTCGTCTGGCCAGGAGACACCGTAGTGGGCGCTGAAGGCGGTGGAAACGTGTAGGTGGGTGAAGCTCATGCTGATTTGTGCTGGAGTGCGTCTTTGGGCCGGAGGGCGTCGTGGATACGGAGCAGCCGCCAACGTCCGCTGCCGGTATGCCGCACCAGGTCAAGGGTTAGTGGTTCAGGGGGTTCTGCAGCCGGAGTTTCCTGCGGGCTTCTTCTGCCGGCAGGCAGGACCTGAACCCGCCAGATCTCATGGTCAACAAGCCCGGGGCCGCTACCCAGCGGGGCGCGCCGTTCCTCGGCCCACCACTGGCGGCGTTCGTACCAGCGCAAGGGTTCGGCGCAGACCCGGTATTCCCTGCCGCCCCAGCGAAGCTCTGCCGGCTCTCCGGTAGGTGCGCAGTCGACGTCAACAGACTCGCTGAACGTTCCCATGGGTGCCTCCGGATACCAATCTCATCCTGCAGAAAATACGCAGTCACATAAGCAAGCATTCGAACATGTATTCGAATAGTTCCAGTCTACGCCGGGCCGGGGACAAAACCTAGATGGGTGTGGACTGACGGCGGCTCACAGGGCAGGATGGTGCCATGAGTTCCAATGACGCGCTCCTGAAGCAGGTAAGCATCGCCGCCAAAGAAAGCACATTGGTGGCCAGGTTCGATATCGACGGCAACATTCCAGCATCGGGCGCCTTTGTTGTGGGGCTCGTGGCTGCCACTCCGGATTATTCTCATCAACGGAGGCTGGGAATCGAGTTCATGAACGGCGAGGCGGTCTCGATCTACTCCTTCAGCCATGACGGCACGGAGGAGAACTTCGACCTCAGCAGCGTTGAGCACTCGGGCAATACCATCACGGGCAACTTCCCCATGAGCACGGTGCTGGGGCTGGACAAGAGCCACCTGATGTCCGCGTTCAGCGAGGCCGACGGGCGGGAATTCCAGTCCGGCGTGCCTGTCGAGGAGAAGCTCTAGAGGGTCAGCGGCCCCCGCGAGCGGCACCGGGCAGCAGCCCGGATCAGCCGGCCCCGCGCCCCGGCGCGCCTTTCAGCTGACGGAACCTGTCCGCAGCCTGAGGCAACAGCTCAGCTGTTGTCGTTGTGGATTTTCATCTCCAGCTCGATGAACTTCGAGATCATGGCCCGATACGTGGTTTCCACGATGTCCGGGTCTATTTCTTTCTTCTCGGCGGCCGCGCGCACATGCTCGATGACCCGCTCCACGCGTCCCGGCGCCCGTACTTCGGCGTCGTCACCTTTCAGGCCTCCCGCGATGCGGATCAGGCGCTCGCGCCGGGCGATCAGCGTGACGATCTGCTCGTCCACCTCATCCACCGCGACCCGCACGGCGGCGAGCTGTTCCCGGTCAGCCTGGGCGTTTTTCTCGTCTCCGTGATTTGTGGGCATGATCATGACAGTATCGAACCATGCAGCCCAGAGTCGATTTTATTTCATTGGGAGTGCGCAGCGTGGCCGCTTCCCGGCGCTTCTATGTGGACGGCCTGGGTTGGCCTGTCCACCGTGAGGTTCCAGATGAGGTGGTCTTTATCCAGGCCAACCACGGCCTGATTCTTTCCCTGTGGGATGCCGGGCAGATGCGGGCCGAGGCCGCCGTTGATGCTCCGGCCGAAGTCCCCTGCATTACGCTCAGCCACAACGTCGGCAGCGCCGAGCAGGTAAACCAGGTAATGGCCCAGGCAGAGGCGGCCGGCGCGTCCGTCGTGGCCCCTCCCAAGACCCAGCCATGGGGCGGTTACACCGCATACTTCGCCGATCCGGACGGCTTCCGCTGGGAAATTGCCTTTAACCCCTCGTGGACAGTGGACGACGGCGGCCAGGTCACCGTCTGATTGCAGGCCCGGCCCTGATTCCGGCCAGGTCCGCCAGCCCGTGAACCTCAGAAGCCAGCCTCAGAAGAGTGCCTCCACGGGCTCGATGAGCTCCGGGGAGTTGTTGCGGACGTTGCCCACAGCCTTGCCCACGGAGTCCACCCGCCAGCCTGCGGCAACGTCCTTCACGCCGGACCGGACTAGGTCCACCAGGCCGGCAGCGTCGTCAACCTGCGGGTCAAGCCAGGCCGCCATGGTGTCGCGGCTCATGGGCAGCGGGACGCGGTCGTGGAGCGCTGTCAGTTCGGCGAACACCGTTCCTTCAGTTCCCGCCGGCGGCGAGTCCGCCGTCATGATGGACATCGAGAGCATCCACTGGGCGGGCTCACCCGGCGGTACGGACGGGTCCTTCCACCACTCGTACAGTCCGGCGAAGGCCATGGCGGATTCGTCGCGGGGGTGGACGTAGTAGGGCTGCTTGCTGCGGCCCTCCCCCTGCTTCCACTCGTAGTAGCCGTCCGCCGGGACGGCGCAGCGCCTTGACTGCACCGCCTTGCGGAAGGCCGGCTTCTCGAGGACCGACTCGCTCCTGGCGTTGATCATCTTCGCGCCGATGCCCGGACTCTTCGCCCACGACGGCACCAGGCCCCAGCGGGCGACGTGCAGCTGGCGGACCGTGTCGCCGTCGATAAGCCGTTCCAGGACGATGGGCGCACCGTCCGTCGGCGCAACGTTCCACGACGGCGGGATTTCGGTTTCGTTCTCAAGCTCGGCGTCGAATTCGGCCAGCAGATCCCCTACTGCCCGGGCCATGACGTAACGTCCACACATGGCACCAGCATGCCATTGCAACAGAGGCTGGGGAATACCGGTGCCCGGGTTACGGTTGTGGGGAAGGAAACCGACAGGACCATATCAATCCGAGGAGAGCCCGTGGACTTTACCCCCGAAGACGGCACCATCACCATGTTCTCGACCACCTGGTGCGGCTACTGCAACCGGCTGAAGAAGCAGCTGGACGCCCAGGGCATCGGCTACACCGAGATCAACATCGAAGAGGTTGACGGCACGGCCGAACTCGTGGAGCAGATCAACGGCGGCAACCGCACCGTACCCACCGTTCTCTTTCCGGACGGCACCGCTGCCACGAACCCGTCCGCAGCCGAGGTCAAGAGCAGGCTCGCCGCGTAGGGCTGACGCCGCAGTTCAGATTCACCAGTAAAGGCACCGGAGTCCGGTGCCTTTACTGTTTGTTCAGACTTTTTCGTCGATCCGGTCCCGCACCGGCGTGCGAGGATGGGCCTCCGTGCGGCGGGGCTCCCGGCGGCGGGCCAGGAAGGCCCACAGCCTGGTGTCGTCCGCGTGGGTCCGGGGTTCCGGACGGTCCACGGGCTTCCCGGGCGCAGCTTCGGGCGGCGCCGGTTCCCGGTGCACCTCGGGTTTCCGGAGGGCATCCTTCCGGGTGTCCCAGCCGAAATCCGCCCGCGATGAATAGCACATCACCGACCTCCTTTTTCAGCGGCTGTTCCTTAATCGTCCTCTCCTGCGCGTTTGAAATCGACAGGTCCGGGTACGAAAATCCCGGCGGGCCCGCTCCTGGTGACGGCCAGTCCAGCGCGTTACAGTTCGAGTTCCTTCCCGCGTTCCAAAGGATTGCCGTGAGTCCAGTTTCCCCGCAGATCGGCACCGTCTTTGTCCCCGTCAGCGATATCGAGGAAGCCCGCGACTGGTATTGCGGCATGCTGGGCGTGCCCGCCGATGGCAAGGTCCTGATGGGCCATCTGTACATACTGCCCATGGAGGGGGCGGGCCTTGTCCTGGACAGCAAGATCTACTCCCCCGGCGCCGTCTTCCAGGTTCCTGCGTTCCACTTCAACACCGCCGACATCCATGCGGCGCATGCCTTCATGAAAACCCGGGGCGTGGAACTTACCGAGGTCAACGATGACCAATGGTTCAATTTCCGGGACCCGGACGGAAACGTCCTCATGATCTGCCAGATCCCCCCGGCCACCGAATGACACGGGCCCCACATTGACCGCGCCGAACCAAAACTGTGATGAACGAAAACGCGCCGAACCAACCGGCGCCAGGGTGCCGCGCTAGGCGATAAGACTGCTGAAGTCCGCCTGCCCCATCGTGGCGTACTCCGCGTAGGTGCGGACCACCGCGTCCTCGATGGCCTGCACGTCAAGGCCGGGCACAAGGTCGTTGGCGGCCCCGGCAGTCGCGGGATCCCAGTCCAGGCCCAGGGCGTCATAGCTGGCCGTCAGCACCTCGCGGATGGGCGCGGAGTTCTCCACCACCACGACGGAGCTGAACAGCCAGGCGCCGGACACCACACGCTGGGCGGTGCCCACCAGCTTGATTTTGTGGGCGGGGGCCGCGGGCGCGAAGCCGTGCACGCTGTACTCACCCGGGCAGTACTCCCCCGGGATCTCCCCGACGGCGGCATGCACGCCCACGCTCTGCAGTGCCCCCGCCAGCATCTCGCCGAAAAACGCGAAGCGCCCCTTGGCTCCGGCGATGGCGTCGCTGTGCGGCTCCACATGGTCGATGATGAGGGTGCCTTCGTGGTAGGCGGCAGCGCGGCCCCCGGCCTTGCGGATCAGCGGTTCGAACCCCAGTTCCCGGCAGGCCTGGGCGGCGGCGCCGAAGCCGGGCAGGCGGGTGTCGCGCTGGCCGAAGGCAACCGTCGGTGCGGGCCGGTACAGCCGAAGCGTGGATCCGATGTCCCCGGCCCTGGCCTTGCCGAGCAGTTCGATCCCGAAATCGAGGTCACGCACGGCGCCGAGGGACTGCTCTTGCCGAACGAGCGTCAGAGTCCGTGAATCAGCCCCGGCCTGCTGCATGTTGCTAAGCTCCCTTATGGTCGTGTTGCAATTTCTGGTCGTCGCCGCTGCTTTCGCCGTGATCGACGCCGTGTGGCTCAAGCTCATGAACCCGTTCTACCGCAGCCACATCGGTGAATTGCTGGCCAGCCGGCCCCATCTAGGGTACGCCGTGGCGTTCTACTTGATTTACATTTCGGGCATCGTTTTCTTCGCCCTGCGGCCGGCGCTCGACGGCGGCACGTGGCTGACCGCCGTCGGCCATGGGGCGGCGCTGGGCGCTTTCGCCTACGCAACGTACGACCTCACCAACGCCGCGACACTGAAGACCTGGCCGCTGCAGCTCATCGTCGTGGACATGGCATGGGGCGCGCTGCTGACCGGCCTCGCCACGCTGGCGGGCTGGCTGGTCTTCCACTAGGCGGCCCGCGGTCAGCTCCTCCGCAGCGTGAGGATCTGTTCCGCCCGGCCGAACGGGCCGGACCGGTCATGAAGCACTGTCGAGGTGAGGCCGATGCCGTCAGCACCGAAAGACACGGCATTGTCCAGCCCGAGCCACTCGCCCTCCGGCCGCCGGTACATGTGGATCTGGAGGTCCAGGTTCGGGAAGGCGTAGCTGTCCTTGCCCGGAGGCACCCGCGCGGCGATGCCGTTGGCGGTGTCCACGAGCCCCATGAGCCTTGCCACGTCCGTGCTGTCATTTCTGTCCGTCAGCGGATGGTCCGTGCGCAGCCACACTTTCCCGGCGCCGGGCCGGTGGCCTTCCGCCACCCTCATTTCCAGGGAGCGGATGTAGCCTCCCGGCCACACGCTCGCACCGTCATAGGGCTTGCATTCTTCCGGCGAGGGAATGGTCCCGTCCTCGACGGCGGCCACGGCGGTCGTATCGCTGGTAACCATGCGCCAGGCCGTCGCCCTGATGGCCACACGGCCGGCCGCCACCAGTTCAGCCTGCAGCAGCTCGATGGTGCGTCCGGGGCGCAGCGTCGCGGTGACGATTTCAAATTCACCGCCGGGGATCAGTCCCAGGATTTCGTAGCTGAGCCTGGCCATCCGCATGTCGTCCCGGGGTTCGTGCCGGTCCAGCCGGTCCGCCAGGAGCCCGGACGCCGGGGCCATGTGCTGTTCGTGGGCGTTCCAGGCCCCCTGGGCGTGGATGGTGGAGCGGAAACGGCCGCCGCCCAGGTCCTGGTAGTAGAAGTCGCCGCCGGCGAGTTCCGGGAGTTCAGCAGTCAACGGTGACTCCTTCGAAGCGTGATCGGTTAATCCCGGTTCACTCTATCGCTTCCGGCATATGGAGCGCGGCCGGCCGGCAGCGGGTTTCACAGCTTCCTCAAATGCCCGGCTCACGGCCGGCATAAGTCCGGTCCCTACAAATGATGCATGACCTCACAGCAGAACACCCCCACCGAAGAAATTTCCTCCGGCGAAGCCGCCCCGCAGGGCCCAGCCCGCGAGCGCAGCCAGGCAAGGCCGAGGCGCCGTGCCGTCCTCGCCGCGGCACTTGCATTGACGCTGTCCGCCGGTGGCGCCTCCGCCTGGGCGCTGGACAGGTTCGTGGTGCAGCACGTGGAAATCTCCGATGTGTCCGCCTATGAGGCAGCCCAGGGCGCGTCCTCCGGGACCACGGCAGTGGGATCGTCCGCCTCCGTCACGGACACCTCCTACTCGGCCGACGGCGCCAACATCAGCATCTCCACGGTGGTCACCGGCAGCGGTGACAGCACGGTCACCTACTACGTTGCCGACGTCGTCCTTGACGATGCGACGACGCTCAAGTCCGCGTTCGCCGACGACAGTTTCGGCGAGAACATCACCCAGACCACCTCGGAAATCGCGGCTGCCCACAACGCGGTCTTCGCCATCAACGGCGACTACTACGGCTTCCGGGACACCGGCATCGTGATCCGCAACGGAGTTGTCTACCGCGATGAGGGCGCCCGCCAGGGGCTGGCGTTCTACCGGGACGGGACCGTGAAGGTCTACGACGAAACCGCCACCAACGCTGAGCAGCTGGTCTCCGACGGCGTGTGGAACACCCTGTCCTTCGGGCCGGCAATCGTCCAGGACAGCCGGATCGTGGACGGCATCGAGGACGTCGAGGTGGACACCAACTTCGGCAACCATTCCATCCAGGGCGAGCAGCCGCGCACCGCGGTGGGGCTCATCGGCACCAACCATCTGGTCTTTGTGGTGGCTGACGGCCGCAGTCCGGGTTACAGCGCCGGCGTGACCATGACGGGAATGGCGCAGATCATGAAGGATCTCGGCGCAGAAACGGCGTACAACCTCGACGGCGGCGGCTCCTCCACCATGTATTTCAACGGCGAACTGGTCAACAATCCGCTGGGTGCAAACCGCGAGCGCGGAACCTCGGACATCCTGTACATCGGCAAGTGAGTCCCGCCGTGATCATCCTGATCCCCGCCTACGAGCCCGACACCCAGCTCCTTAAAGTGATTGGCGCGATCCGCGCGTCGGACCCCGCACTCAGTCTCGTCGTCGTCGATGACGGCAGCGGCCCGGCCTACGCTCAAATTTTCGACGGTGCCCGCCGGGCCGGCGCGCATGTCATCAGCCATCCGGCAAACCGGGGCAAGGGTCCGCGCTGAAAACCGGGCTTGGCTTCATTCTGGACCGTTTCCCCGGCCAGGACGTGGTGTGCGCGGACAGCGACGGCCAGCACAGCGTCGTGGACATCCTGCGCGTGGCCGGCCTGGCCGGGACGGACGCCACCTCCATGGTGCTCGGTGCCCGCACTTTCGCTGGCGACGTCCCCGTACGCAGCCGCTTCGGCAACGCCGCCACCCGGCTGCTGTTCCGGCTGGCTACCGGCGAGCGCATCTCCGACACGCAGACGGGGCTGCGCGGCTACCCGGCAGCCATGCTGCCCTGGCTCCTGACGGTGGGCGGCGAGCGGTACGAATACGAACTGAACCTCCTGCTTGAGGCCAAGGCGGCCGGATATGGCATTGCCTGCGTGGGCATCGCCACGATCTACCTTGATCACAACTCCGGATCGCACTTCCGGCCGCTCGCGGACTCAGTGCGCATCTATGCCCCGCTGCTGAAGTTCCTGCTGTCGTCCTTCGCCGGCTTCCTGATCGACACCGTCGCCTTCCTTGTCCTCAACGCAGCCACCGACTCTGTACTGGCGGCCGTCGTCGGTGCCCGGTGCCTGAGCGCAACGGCCAACTTCCTGATCAACCGCCGGCTGGTGTTCAAACACGGCCGCGAGAAGCCGGCCCGCGCCACGGCGGCCAGATACTTCGCCCTCGCGCTGTCCCTGCTGGCGGCCAACTACGCACTCCTCACGGCGCTCGCAGGCGCCGGCGTCGCGGACCTGCCGGCCAAGCTGTTTACCGAAGTGGCCCTGTGCGCCGTGAGCTACGCCATCCAGCAGCGGTTCCTTTTCGCCGAAGGTCACAAACCAGACCTTGTTCCGGCACAGCCCCGGCACAGCTTGGCCGTGAATCGTAACAAGTAGCCCGCCACGAGACCCGGAGAATCCATGAACCACCTGATCCTTATCGCCGCAGACGTCATCGCCATCTGCGTGCTCACCTTCGCACTTTACGTCCGCCGCCACCGGCGCAGGGACCTGGCCGTGTCCTACCTTGGGATGAACATCGGCGTCCTGGCCGTGGCCACAGCGCTCGCCGGTTCCGCCGCCGGCCTGGGACTTGGGCTGGGCCTCTTCGGGGTTCTCTCGATCATCCGTCTCCGTTCCACCGAACTGGCCCAGCACGAGGTGGCCTACTATTTCTCCGCGCTGGCCCTGGGCCTGATCTCGGGCGTCGGCGTCGAACCGGTCTGGCTGACGCTCTGCCTCATGGGACTGGTGCTTGCCGTGATGTTCGTCGGCGACCACGAGCGGGTCCTTCCCGCCTACCGGCACCAGACCGTTGTCCTGGACCGCGCCATTTCCCGCGAGGACGAACTCACGGCCCGGCTTGAGGAACTGCTCGCCGCGAAGGTCCACACCGTCACCGTGCAGGAACTGGACCTGGTGAACGACAAGACCGTCGTGGACGTCCGCTATGCCTGCCTTCCCGCCCGCGGAACCCGAGTGGCCGGTCCAGACAGCACTGGGTTGGACCGCGCCGGGTTGGACAGCCCCGCCGGAACCCCGACGGCATGGCACGAGGCGCTGCCGGCCCACGAAGAGCTCCAGCCGCAGACCCCCGCACCGCAGGCAGCTCCAGCCCCGGCAGGTGCGGCATGAGCTCAACACCCGCTACCGACGCGGCGATACTCACGAACCTGGCCGCACTGCCGCCAATCGGGCTCGAGGAGCTAAACGCCGAAGCCGCCCTGCAGACCCGGGTAGACCGGAAGTACGTGGTCCCCGCCGCGACCGCCCGGCAGGTGCTGGCAACCTTCGCGGGCCGGGCCCGGGTCCTCGAAATGGACGGGCTCCGGTCCTTCGCCTACGACTCCGTCTACTTCGACACCCCGCAACTGCACAGCTACATGCTGGCGGCGGGCGGCCGGCGCCGCCGCTACAAGATCCGCACCCGGACCTACGCCGACACCGGCACCAGCTTCCTCGAAGTCAAGACCGAGGGGTTACGGGCGGCCACCGTCAAGGAACGCATCCCCTATGACATCGCGGACCGTTCCCGGCTCACCGCAGAGGGCCTGGAGTACGTCAACGAAACTCTGGCCACGGCCGTTGGCGACGTTCCGGACGGCGCCCTGGGTCCGGTGCTGGAGACCCGCTACCGCCGGACCACCCTCTACCTCCCGGAGTCCGGCAGCCGCGCAACGATCGATTCGGGCGTCACGTGGCAGACCGGGGACGGCCAGCCGTGGGTACTGGCGGGCAGCGTAGTGCTCGAGACCAAATCAGGGTCGGCCGCCGGACCGCTGGACAGGCACCTCTGGCAGCACGGTGTGCGGCCGTCCAGGATCTCCAAGTTCGCCACCGGGATGGCCGCACTGCACCCGCACCTGCCCGCCAACCGCTGGAACCGGACGCTCCGGCACAGCCTGCGGCTTGCCCCCGCAGCCTGACCCGCCCCCTGCTTTCGCCCTCCGAGACCCCCAAGACCTCCCCGACCTCCAAAGGAACCACCATGCGTAAATTCAGCAAGACCTTCTCCGTGGCCGCCTTCGCCCTGGCCCTCAGCCTCGCCGGCTGCTCCGCCTCGGGAAGCACCGCCTCCAACGGAACGGCCGGCGGCAGCCAGTCCGGCACCACCACAGCGTCCAGCACCCAGATGGTGACAGCAGCCTCGATCTCCGAGGACACCCATTACGACGCCGACGACCTCACCTGGGATGCGGCCAAGGAGGTGGCCGTCACGCTCAAGGACGGTTCCTCCGCTGCGGCGGGCTCCGCCGCCGGGGTAAAGGTCGACGGCGACACCGTCACCATCACAGCCGCCGGGACCTACCGGCTGTCAGGTGATCTCAGTGACGGCAAGGTGGTGGTCGCTGCCGGCGAGGAGGACGTGGTCCGCGTGATCCTCGATGGCGTGGCCCTCGCCAGCTCAACAGGCTCGGCATTCGTCGTGCAAAGCGCCAACGAGGCCATCCTGTTCCTTGACGAAGGCACCACCAACTCCATCAAGGACGCTGCAACATACGCTGACCAGGGAACCGACGCCCCGAACGCGGCGATCTACTCCATGGCCGACCTCACCCTGGCCGGGACAGGCTCACTCGAGGTCACCGGCCAGTCCAACGACGGCATCGTGTCCAAGGACGGCCTGGTCCTGGCCGGCGGCAACGTCACTGTGAAAGCCGCCGACGACGGCATCCGCGGCAAGGACTACGCAGTGCTACTGGACGGCACCTACCAGATCACGGCCGGTGGTGACGGCTTCAAATCGGACAACGACACGGACGACGGCCGCGGCTGGCTCCTGGTCAACGGCGGCAAGCTCACTGTCAGCGCCGGGGACGACGGCGTCAAGGCGCAGAACCAGCTCGCCATCACGAACGGCACGGTGACGGTAACGGACTCCTCTGAAGGCCTCGAAGCCCAGGACATCGCGGTCAGCGGCGGGACGGTCTCGGTGACCGCCACGGATGATGGTGTGAACGCCTCGGGCGGGGCCTCAACCGCGGCCCAGTCGGGTGGCGGCATGGGTGGCGGCCCCGGCGGCGGGGAGTCGGTGGGCGACTACAGCGTGGACATCTCCGGCGGCTCCCTCACCATCAATTCCGAGGGCGACGGCCTGGACTCCAACGGCAACGCCTCCGTCTCCGGCGGCTCTGTGGTGGTCAACGGGCCCGAAACCAACGGCAACGGTGCGCTGGATGTCAATGGCGAGCTGGCAGTCAGCGGCGGAACCGTTGCCGCGGCGGGAAGCGCGGGCATGGTGGTCACCCCGGGGACAACCTCCACACAGTCAGGTGTGCAGGTAACTTTCGCCTCGACCGTGCCGGCGGGCACCACTGTGCAGCTGGCCGACACCGAGGGCATGCTCGTGGCCACGTTTGTGCCCACCAAAGCCACCGGCTCGCTGGTCTTTTCTTCGGCGGCCATCGAAGCAGGAAAGCAGTACACGGTGTACACCGGGGGCGCGGCGAAGGTGCAGTCGGGTCTGGGCGAGGGCTCCCTCGACGGCGGGACGGAGCTCGGCGCGGTCACGGCCGGGGAATACACGCAGGGACACGGCCCCGGCGGAAGGTAATCCAGGCCAGACGCCACAGCACCCGGTGGGATGCGGCATGCGTCCGGCGCGGCATATTTTGCCCCGCCGGACGCGCGCTTAATGTGCGGATCTCCATATGATGATCTGGGTAGACTCGGAGACTGGTCCTTCTAGCAGCCCTCAGAAGAGGTGTTCGATGCGAGTTATTAGCTACAACCTCCGCAAGCACAAGGCGAGCGGTGAATTGATGAGTCTGGCCCGCAACTTTGGGATAGACGTCCTCTGCCTTCAGGAATGTGACTCATCCGATCTGCCGGACACGCTCGGCCCGCTCCATCTGGCCGACTACACCAAGGGCAACAGGCTGGGCCTGGCCATCTACTACCGGACTGACCGGTTCACTGCCCTGGATACCCAGACCTTCGCCCTGAAGAAGTCGATGCACGACCGCGTAATGGCACCCGCCCACGAGCGGCTGATCGGCACCCGGATGGTGGACCGTGAAACCGACCATGAGCTGGTAGTGGGTTCGTTCCACGCCGCCCCGCTCACCGCGTCAAACTCCCTGCGGCGCAAGCAGATCCACGCCGCGCACGCCGAGCTGCTGAGCATGGGCACCGGCCTCATGACGCTGATGGTGGGCGACTTCAACTACCCGTTCTTCACCAAGAGCCTTGACACGCACATGAAGAACTCCGGCTACGCCCTGTCCCTGAGCAACCGCAGGACCTACACCCGGTACAAGGTCTTCAAGGGCCACTTCGACTTTGCCACCTCGCTGGGCCTGGACATCGAAAGCGTGGAAACCCTCCCCCGGGGGAAGTCCGACCACCTGCCCATCCTGGTGACGGCCGAATACGGCGCCGACCGGTCACCGATCAAAGGGCAGCCCGTTTCCTAAACCCAACTAGGTAGCACCTCAGGGCGTTCTCAAGGCTGGGAACGCCCTGAGCTGCTACCCAGTTGACGTACCGGGATGACATCGATCCGGTCGCCGGGTCCGACGACGACCAGCACCCGCTCAGCGTTCACACCTTCCAGCGCGGCTATTAGCGTGCCGGGATCCGGGTGTCCGGTATACGGCAGCCTGCCTCCGGAGGCGGCGACAGCACCGCCGTCGGACCCTAGGCCGCCGTCAGACACCGGCAAGGAACCCGCCGGCTGATCAGAGCGCAGCCATACGGTCACGTCGGCCCCGGTCGCAGTTCTGATGGCGTGTAGGAGCGGAACGGGATCGGAGCCTGTCACCAGGACGACCTCCCCGATGGTGCGGCCAGCGTTCACCGGCAGCACCATACGCTCCCTGCGCCAGACGCTGTAGTGATAAGCGGCCGCGAGCGCTGTGGCGGTCAGCAGTCCGAGCGGCGCCCGGATCCGTCCCACCAGGTTCCCAGAGTGCACCGGGTCCAGCAGATACTCAAAGCCCTGGTAGCCGACCACCAGCAGGGCGATCAGTGCCACGACGGCGCTGATCGCGAAGATAGCCACGAGGTAGATGCGCCGCCCCGCCGCGGTGCGGGAACGCAGGCCGTCTGCACTATCAGTTCCGTCTGCACCATCTGTTCCGTCTGCATTACCGGCGCTCGCCGAACCGCGGCGGTCCGCCGGTTGCCACGCCCTCCACCAGACCGCACCGCCCACAACCAGGGCACTGATACCGCCCAGCAGCAGAGTGCGCGGGCCCGTTCCCGCCAGCGTCGTCTCGGCAAAGCCCAAGGCCGCGTTGACAACAACTCCCACGCCTGCGGCCGCGGCGACCACCGACACTCCGGACGCCAGCAGCAGCCCCGTCTCCCGCATCTTCTCCGACCGCGCTGCAGTCAGCACCGAGTGGTAGCGCCAGACGAGGCACCCGACAGCTGCCGCGGCGAGCGCGGGGCCAAGTGGATCCAGGAGCCGGATCATGTCCTCGGAGCGGTCCAGTACCAGCCGCAGCAGGACGAACACTGCAGTGATGGCCCCAGCCATTGCCGTCATGCAGCCGCCAAGCACAGCGAAGACCGCCGCGGCTACGTTGGCCAGTGGTGAGGACAGGTGCCGCGCTTCGCCGCGGATCCAATGCCACCACCAAACCAGGAATCCGCCGCCGGCCCAGATGAGTGGCTGCAGCACCGAAACCCACCAGGGCGCTCCCACGTCATGTGAACCTGCCAGCCCGCGCAGCGCCGCATCGAGAAGGCTGCCCAGCGCAGTCACGGCCCCGCCGGCACCTAGCAGCAGGCCGAACACCGAGCCCGCGAGCGCCGGGACGGTATGCAGCCGGCGCGGGCCCTTGCGACGGTGCTGCCACATCCACCGGTGCCATGCCCAGACGGCCGCCCACACCACGCCCGTGGCCAGGGACGAACGCCATTCCACGCCCTCACCCACCGCGCCCGCTGCACCGGATGCGGCACGGGCCAGCAGCCCAAGCAACTGCGATACAGCGCCGAGCACAGCCGTGACCGCGGTGATAAGAGCAACGATGTATACGCCGGAGACGTACAGCCCCCAGGCAACCGAGGAGCGCTCCGCTTCTTCCCCTTGCCTGCGCCACACAAGCCACCACAGGACCGCGGCCATGGAACCGCCGACCAGTCCGAACGCAAGGGACCGTGCGAGGCTGCCGACGTCGTGCCCGGCCAGCGCTGCGCCGGAGGTGAGCAGCCGCTCAAACAGGCCGCCCAGGCCGGAAGCGCCGATCAGGACGAGGACAAAGAGGAGTACAAAGACCACCAGCCGCCGCACCGTGGGCACCGCCGGCGATGATGATTCGCGTGTGCCGGGCCGGACGGTACTCACGGCTTCGCCGCCGGAACGGGACAGACGGTGAGCTGCCACGGGGCGGCGGCAACCAGCCAGTTGCCGTTGACCCGTTCCAGGCCAAACACGGCCTCGCTCTCGTATTCGGGGTTCCCGAACGGGCCGCTGCCGTTGGACGTGGCCAGAACGACGTGAACGTCCGCGGTGTCGGCATGCTCCACCGTGGAGGACAGCGTAATCCGGAGCGTGCCCGCCACAGGGCGGTCCGCCGGCACGCACGGCCGTTCCGGCTGTCCGGACCCGGAGCGTCCATCAGTCATGTAGCGTGCGGCTTTGGCCGCGTCGCCGTCGAGGACGGCGGCCGCATACCGCTGGACCACACCCGCCGGGGTATTCTCAGCCAGCGGCTCCGGCCGGCCGCGGAAAAGGACGACAGCGAGCGCCACAGCGACGAGACCGGCAATGATGGCGAGAACTGTAATCAGGGTCCGGTCGGGCCGTGGCGGTACGGTCATCCGGGCAGCTAAGTGGTGTGGTGCTCGACGGTGAAGTCGCCGCCGGGGTAGAGGATGGTTTCGTGGCCATCGTCAAAACGGACGTGGTACGGCGGCGCTCCGTTGGCGCCCCGGACCTCCAGAATCTCACCGTGCCGGTCCGAGGACTCCACTGTCCTGCCCCGGATGATGATGCGGTCTCCCTGGGTTGCCTGCATGGCAATCACCTCCCAGCCCTAGAGTACGATGCTCTTCCCTCCGGTGGAACAGCCCCCGGGCATCCTCCTTTGCCGGGCCGGGATCAGGCCCGGCCGCCCGTGTGGCGGATGCAGAAAGGCGTCCAGGGGCGGGCCTCCAGCCGCCCTTCGGAGATCTGCCCTCCGCACACCGTGCATATTCCGTAAGTGCCCGCTTCGATCCGCTCAAGGGCAGCATCCACTTCCGCCAGTCCGGACCGGCTTTGGTCCAGGAGTGCCGACGCCTGCGATAGTTCGAAGGCGATGGTTGCGCCTTCGGGGTCATGCTCGTCGTCCACATTGGAGTTCTGCCGGGCTTCATTCGCGGAGGCGATGTCTGCGCTGAGCGCCGGCAGGAGGGCGAGCTTCCTTGCGCGTTCCTCTTCCAGCAGCCGCCGGAACTTGTCAGTGTCCAACTTGTCAGTGTCCAACTTGTCAGTGTCCATTACTGGAGCCGTCCAGCAGCCTGCCGCGCAAATCCGGCCATGAAGCGGCGAAGGCAGGATGCAGGTTGATGCCGGCCACCTCTTCAACGGGAATCCACAGCAGTTCGATGCTTTCGGGGTCGTTGATGGCCGGCTCGAAGGGCTCCAGCACCCGCACTGCCACGGTGGTGTAGGACCAGTAGCCGACGTCGAACACGGACGTGAAGAGCACTTTGACGCTCTGTTCGGGTACTGCCGCCTCCTCGTGGGCCTCACGCAGTGCGCCGGTCACGGCGTCCTCGCCCTGGTGCAGCGCGCCTCCTGGGAGCCCCCAGGTTCCGCCGTGGTCGCTCCAGGTGGCACGGTGCTGCAGCAGGACGCCCTTCTGCGCATCGTGGACCAGGAGGCCGGCCGATCCGAAGCGCCCCCAGAACCGTCCGCGGTCGCCCTCCACCCAGGCATCACCCGGGTCGCGGGGGCCAAGGGGACGGCGGGGATCACCGGGTGAGGGCGGAACGATTTTCTCCATCGTCCCAGTCTGCCCCATGGGAAGATGCTTCGATGAGCCTGCGCCTGGTCCTTGTTGCCGACACCCACGTCCCGAAGCGCGCCCGGGCACTGCCTGAACAGGTCTGGGCCGCCGTCGAGGCTGCTGACGTGGTGTTCCACGCGGGCGACTGGGTCAGCGAGGGCATGCTCGATGAGTTCGAACAGCGCAGCAGGCGCCTGGTCGGCGTTTACGGCAACAACGACGGCGACGGGCTTCGGCGGCGTTTGCCTGAGACGGTTAGTGTGACGCTCGACGGCGTCCGGTTCAGCATGATCCATGAGACCGGTCAGGCGAAGGGCCGGGAGCAGCGCTGCGAGGCCCTCTTTCCGGATGCCGACGTGCTGGTTTTCGGCCACTCGCACATTCCCTGGGACACGGTGGCGCCCGGCGGCCTGCGCCTGCTCAACCCCGGCTCCCCCACGGACCGCCGCCGGCAACCGGTGTGCACGTACATGACCGCCGTCGTCGTGAACGGCAGTTTGAGTGACGTTCAGCTGGTGGAGGTGGGCACCAACCCCTGACCGGCTGCACAGGAAAGGGAGCCCTGCCGCGGTTTCCCGCGCGGGACTCCCTTCGAATCTCCGCTGGAGGCGGAGAGCCAGGCGTAGTGATCCTGTTGGTCAGTCCTTCTTGAAGGCGTCCTTGACCTTTTCACCGGCCTGTTTCAGATCGGCCTTGGCCTGGTCAGTCTTACCCTCAGCCTCCAGGCCCGGATCGTCGTTGGCCTTGCCCGCGCCTTCCTTGGCCTTACCGCCCAGCTTCTCTGCTGCGTTGTCGATTTTGTCGTCCAGACCCATGCCACTGTCCTTCCGTCTGCCCAGCCCGCTGGCTGCAGGCTGGCTCGTCCCCCCAGTCTAGGTCTGCTGACTAGCCCGGTGAAGGGCCGCTACCACTTACATAGGCAGAGTTGCCAGCAGCCTGTCGGTGGCGGCATCGGCTTCCCCGCCGAAGAAGTGGTCCAAAACGCGCCGAAACACCCGTTGGTCCGGTGCCGCACGCAGGAACAGCGTCATGGAGGACTGCAGCTTCCGGGCATCCATGCCGCCGAAAATCTCTGCCGCGCCCCGGTTGCCCACGTTATCGACGGCGGTGGCGCACTCGATCAGCCGCGGTCCGAGCACGGGATGCTGCAGGTAGGCCCGGGCTTCCTCAAGGGATGCGATGGCGTACCGCCTGGAGGTGGCGCTTTGCCCCAGACCGGCTATCTGCGGAAAGACGAACCACATCCAGTGGCTGCGTTTGCTGCCTGCGCGGAGCTCCTCCAAAGCCTGCGCGTAGGTGGCACGGTCATCCTGCGCTACGAGAAACCGTTCCAGGTTATGGGGGTCGTTCATGGGGTCCTAGCTGGAAACATCCCGCTCAATATCTTCGGCGAGGTCGTCCACGTCCTCGGGCCGCATGCTGATGCCGGCTTCGTCCAGCCGTTCCTCAAGCACGTGGCTCACCTCGTCCTCCACATGGCCCAGCCGGATCTCGTCCCGCACCTCGTCGGCGATGTGTTCGACAGTTGCGGAGCCGTCCGCCCCTGCCGCGGCATCACCCGCTTCCGTCGTAACATCCGCGTGCGGATTCTCAGTGAAGTAGTTATCGCCGGTAGCTGCAGATTCAGTCATATCCCATGGTGGCGGCACCGCTCCGACCGGGTCAACAGGTCAGACCCGGTCAACAGGTCCGGCAGCGTCAACCGGTCCGGCAGGGAAACCATCCAGCGCCCTGCAAGGGGCCCGGCCGTGGATATGTTTCATTCATGTGCTCGTAACGCGGCATTCCGGCGGCAACCCTCACCGCGGCGCACAGGGTAGCACCCCGCGTTTCCGGGCAAACGGGCGCAGGGCCAGCAAAAAGCACTCCGGCCATCAGGCGCCGTTAACAAATTCGAAACACGGCAGTCACGCGGGCTTTACGTAGACGAGATTTTTGAAACCCCCGTGTAACTTCCCGCGCCCCGACCCGAAACATAAGTCCACGAATATCAATGAGGGGCGTGGCGCCGGCATCAGCGGTCCGCGGAAAGGATGAGTTTCCTGGGAAGGGAAAACGCGTGGAGATCACTGCGGCGAACGTTTGGATGATGGTGGCGGCGGCACTGGTGCTGCTCATGACCCCGGCACTGGGCCTCTTCTATGGCGGCATGACCCGCGCCAAGGCCTCCCTGAACATGATCATGATGAGCTTTGTGTCCGCCGGCATCGTGGGCGTCGTCTGGGTGCTGTGGGGTTACTCCATGAGCACCGGCGAAGGCGTCCTGGGCCTGTTCGGCAACCCGTTCGCCAGCTTCGGCCTGAGCGGCCTCATGGGCACTCCCGACCTCATCAAGGCCGGCTTCGCAGGAACCTTCGCGATCCTTACCGTGGCCCTTATCAGTGGCGCGATTGCCGACCGCGCCAAGTTCACCGCCTGGGTCCTCTTCGTGCCGCTCTGGATCACGGCCGTCTACTGCCCGCTCGCCTTCATGATCTGGGGTGGCGGCCTCATGAGCCAGGGCGGAGCAGTGACCGCCATCTTTGGCCAGGTCATCGACTTTGCCGGCGGCGCCGTCGTCGAGATCAGTTCCGGCGTGGCCGCCCTCGTACTGGCCCTGATCGTCGGGAAGCGCCACGGTTTCGGAAAGGACCCGGGGCACCGCCCGCACAACGTTCCGTTCATCATGCTCGGCGCGGGGCTCCTCTGGTTCGGCTGGTTCGGCTTCAATGCCGGCGCCGCCACCACGGCAGAACAGGCCGGACTGATTTGGGTCAACACCCTGGTTGCACCGTGCGCCGCCATGCTGAGCTGGCTCCTCACGGAGAAGGTCCGTCACGGCCACCCCACCTCCCTGGGCGCAGCGTCCGGTGCCGTCGCCGGCCTCGTCGCCATCACGCCGTCGTGCGCCAACATCAGCCCAGTGGCCGCCATCGGCCTGGGCCTCGTGTCGGGCGTGGCGTCCGCTCTCTTCGTCGAACTGAAGTTCAAGTACGGCTTCGACGACTCGCTGGACGTCGTCGGCGTGCACCTGGGCTCCGGCCTGGTCGGCACCCTCGCCCTCGGTTTCATCGCCCTCCCCGTCAACGGCGAAGGCGGCGGGCTCTTCTACGGTGGCGGCGTCCAGCAGCTCATCGCCCAGACCGTTGCCGTACTCATCACGCTCGCGCTCTCCGGCCTGATGACCGCGATCATCGGTATCGCGATCCACAAGACCATCGGCTTCCGCGTCAGCCATGAGGCCGAGGTTGCCGGCGTCGACCGGTCCGAGCATGCCGAGAGCGCCTACGAGTTCGGCAGCATGGGGCACAGCCAGTTCCACCCGCTCCGCCAGCACATCCCCGCGGCTCCGGCCGTTCGCCCGGCAGGCAAGCCGGGTATCCCGGCCGCGGACGACGCCTCCTCCTCGGAGCCGGCAGAGGACCTGCAGCCCGCAGCGGCTTCCGTGTAGTAGTCCGGCTATTACTTTGGCTGTCGCAGGACCGCTGTCCTAGCGGCGGAAGGAGAGCCGGAGCTCCGGCCTTCGCTCCGCCACCGCGTCCAGCACGGCGGCAACGGCTTCCCGGTCGGTGCTGCTGTCCGCCGTCGGCCCCGGTAGTACATCAGCGGCAATCCTGGCGCGACGGACGAATCCGTCCCAGTCGCCCCCACCCGAGCGAAGTGCCCGCAGGGGCGCCATCAGCGACGCGCGGCGGAGCCAGACATCCGGGTCCCCCGCCCATCGGTCCAGCACCGCGTCAGCACGCACACGCGCCTGGCCCCCGAGCCTTTCCACCAGCGGACCAACGACGTCGACGGCGAGCGGGTCCACGAGCGTTGGCATGTGCGCGTTCCGCACAAAGCCCTCCATGCGCGTCAGGTCGGAGTTGGTCAGCAACTCCAGCTTGGACTGGAGGATCACGACGGCGGCCAGGCGCCGCTCGTAAACCGGAACCGCCCACAGTTCTGAACTGAGGGCGGTGATCTCGTCGTGGGTCAGTCCTGCATAGCGGCGAAGGGCATCACGGACCGTTCCGCGCACCGCGCCCACCGACGCGCCGTAGTACTGCATCCCGCCGCCGAACCGGTGGCGCATGTCTTCGGCCCGGTACCACGAAGCCTCGCGCTGCAGGGTGTCATCCACGAACTCGCCGGCAGCACTCATCCGCTTATTCTTTCCGCCGGGTGGCGGGCAGTCCAACTCCGCCCCCCTTTGCTCCGGCCGTCATCGATCTCTGCATAACGTGGTGCCCGCGGACGCTCACGGCCGGGGCCGGCGGATTCTCCTAATCCGACTCAGGGGATATTTCCGCGCCGTGCTGGTCTGTACAACGGATACTGACTCACGGGAGACTGACGCCATGCGCAAACTGGCCTTCGCCATGAACGTGAGCCTGGACGGCTACATTGCCGCGCCCGGCGACGACCTGGGCTGGAGCGTGCCGAGCGACGAGCTGTTCCAATGGTGGTCCGACCGGGTAGGGGCGACGGGGCTGGCGCTGTACGGGCGCAAACTGTGGGCGACCATGAGCTCCCACTGGCCGACCGCCGACCAGCAGCCTGGCGTCACCCCGGCGCAGGTCGAGTTCGCCCGCCGTTGGCGGGACATGCCGAAGGTGGTGTTCTCCTCGACGACCAGCACGGTCGACTGGAACACCCGCCTCGTCACCGGCGACGCCGTCGCCGAGATCACCCGGCTCAAGGCCGACGACGGGGGCCCCATGGACATCGGCGGTGCCACACTCGCCGCGGCGGCCATGCGGGCCGGGCTGATCGACGAGTACGCGCTTGTCACCCATCCGGTGCTGGTGGGCGGCGGCACGCCCTTCTTCACGGCCCTGGACAACTGGGTGAAGCTGAGCCTGGTGGAGACCCAGACGTTTCCCGACGGAGTGGTCCTCACCAGGTACCAGACCAGGCGCTGAGTCCCCGACGTTTGACAACCAGGTTCTACATCGCTGCGTAGTGCGGGCCTCCCGTCGAAGCCATTAGCGCCTCGAACGGAAGCCGTCGAGCACTAGTAATTCGGTGCTACCGACTGGTGCCGGCCGAGTAGCCTGAAGACGTTCCATTGCTGAGGAACAACCAGATGAGGCCGACGCCAAATGGCGCCGGCCTCATCGTTCTGAACATCCACGCCAACCAGCTCGCATGGGAATGCCTTTTTGCCGAGGGACGAAGGTAAGGTCGGCGCCGCCTACGGTGCCAGCCTTACCGCCTCTGATAATCGCCCAGTTCCTCCACGAACCTAACTGAATGTTCCTGCGTGTCTGCTTCACTCGGAGTCGGTCCCCGAAACGGGCCGAGGGGCCTTCCCCAGTCGGTACCCGAGCACTGCTGCGCCTGCCAACAAACCCACGCCCAAGCGGATGAGAAGGTCTTGCCACCACTGATCTATCTGCTTACCCACGGTAAGCCCTGCGGCCAACATCAATCCGCCAACTACGGCCACCAAGATAATCCGTTGTCTTACCTTCCTCCTCCTCGGAGCATCCAAGCGGTCTGGCTCACCCTGCTCTTTGTAGTCCTCCCGATCAAAAAGCATGAGAGGCAGTGACCCGAACAGGTTCGCGAACATCGTCTGCAGTATGAGGGGCCACCACACTGCATCGTCCTTGACGGACGGCAGGCTCAAGAGAAAGAGCAGCATTCCAACGACCAGCAGGGCGAGGAGAGCTGCGACTAAAAGTCTTTTCCAGTCCCTGGCGAAGACAATTCTCTTGCCTTTGGAGCGTCCCCTGATTAGCCAGATGCCACCCCATGCAAGCCCCAAGCCCCACAGGAAAAAGCCCCATATTGTCACTGCGTCCTGGCCGGTCATTGTGCTCGCGTGCCTGAAGCTCGAAACAACGCAGATGAGGCTGAGCGCCAAAGTTGAGCAGCCACAAAAAATGCGGAATGTTGATCCAAGGAGGCCGCTTTTGGAAGACTCTGTGCCTGTTGCCAAATTGACCGCCTGCCAAGAGAACGAGGTCTAGCACGTTGTGACCTGAACCTACCTGAAGATCCTATCTTTTGCAGTTCCACGTCGTCGTGGGCAGAGGCGCGGCACGATTGGCCTACACGGGCTGACCGCAGGGCTGGTTCAAATCAGTCTTCGTCCTGGGGACGGTCCGAGTTTCGGTGAAAGAGAAGCTCGCCTACGGCTTCGAGAACGCCCTGAACTACGGCCGCGATGACTTCGATGAGGACGGACATGCGACCACCATACGACTGTTCGCATGGCATGACCCAGTCATTCCCGACGTCTGCTTCCGGCAGTTTAGACACGAATGCTGCCATTCAATCCGCAGCTCCCCCAAGGGTGACTACGGGCACCGTACGGCTTTCGTTCGGGCCAGTCGTCATTTGTGCGGACCAGCTCTGACGTTCTGTGCAGCCGACTTCTAAAATCGAGCCCTGTGCTGCTGCCTACTTTCCGATCTCGGTGGATCGAAAGAATCTTTTGCATTCCGTCATTCGGGTGCCGGAACGGCCTTTAATTGTCAGACCCCCTTGGCAGACTGTGTTCATGGAAGCCATCGGGAATTCAGCACTGGCAGCGGCGCCGCACGGCGACGCCCTGCACGTTGCCGCGTTCCAAGATGCCGAACCATACGATGCCGGATTCCCCTTCAATGCCGTCGCGGACCACCGGTCACCCTATGACGATGACCGCAACTTCGTAGACTCGGACGATGTCTCTCCGGAGGACCCTTTCGCCGCGGGCTTTATCGCCGACAGCTCCTTTCCGGAGGACCCGTTTCCCGAGGCCCTCTTTGCCGACGTACTTTTCGCCGAGGCCGGTGCCTCCGGCGCTGGGACGCCGCGGCCCAGTTGGGAGGACAGGATCGCGGCGGCAAGTGTCCTGTTGCGGGCTGACCTTACGGCCGACAATGCCGGGCTGATCGACCAGCTCCGCGCCTCCGAGGACGCGAAGGGCATGTTGGCCGGGCAACAGGCGAGGCTTGCTGTGACCCTGGAGGCGCGGCTCCGCCAGGAATCCACCGACCCGGCGCCACTGACCGCCGAGGACCTGGGCAAAGACCGCACCAAGGAACACGGCCTGGACGCAGCCGAACAGATCGCGCTGGCCCGGGGCGAGTCCCCACACCGCGGGCACCGGCTGCTCGCGATGGCCAAGGCGCTGGTGCAGATGCCCCATACCCTGGCAGCCCTGGACACCGGACAGCTCAACGAAGAGCGCGTCATGCACGTCGCGAATGAAACCGCATGTTTGAGTGTCGAAGACCGGACTGCCGTCGACGAGGAACTCGCCGCCGACACCGGAACCTTCAACGGCGCCGGGACCAGGACCGTCATCGCCGCGGTACGCGCCGCCGCGACCCGGCGGGACCCCCGCTCCGTGGCCCAGCGCGCAAGCCATGCCGCCTCGGAGCGAAGGGTGAGCCTGCGCCCGGCAACGGACTGCATGACGTATTTCACGGCATTGCTGCCCGTTCAACAGGGCGTCGCCGTGTACGCGGCATTGACCCGGAACGCCGACTCCCTCCACGCCGCCGGAGACCCGCGCTCCCGCGACCAGATCAAGGCCGACACCCTGGTCGAATGGACCACCGGCGCTCCCGGGGGGATCACCGGCATCGAGCTCAACCTCGTCATCACCGACCGAACCCTCCTCCAAGGCGACAGCGAACCCGCCCGGATACCCGGCTACGGCATCGTTCCCGGAGACTGGGCCCGGAACCTGGTGAGCCCCCAACAGGCCAAGGGAGTTGAGGAGCTGAAGATCTGGGTCCGGCGGCTCTACACCGTCCCCGGAACCGGCGACCTCGTCGCCATGGACTCGCGGCGGCGTCTATTTCCGGCACCGCTGCGCCGCTTCATCCAAATCCGCGACGACACCTGCCGCACACCCTACTGCGACGCCCCGATCCACCACCACGACCACATCATCCCTTGGCACAACGACGGTCCAACATTCCTTGCCAACGGCGCGGGACTGTGCGAAGCCTGCAACCACACCAAGGAGCTCCCCGGCTGGAAGGCCCAACCCAGGCCGGGCCCTAGGCACACCGTCGAACTGACAACACCCACGGGCCACACATACAGTTCGATGGCACCCCCATTACCGGGCACCTCCATGGGGACCCGGGAGGTGCTGGGACCGGAATAATTCCGCGAGCGCGGCCGCCGGCAAGGGCTTACTCCTGCGGGCACGGCGGCCTGCGAGCGCTACCGCTTCACAGGCTGATCGTCTGTCATTCTCTGTGCTTGTGAGACACTCGGTGACATGCGCGAACTCGTCGTCCTTGGCACCGCATCGCAGGTCCCGACGCGGACGCGCAACCACAACGGGTACCTGCTGCGGTGGGACGGCGAGGGCCTCCTCTTCGATCCCGGCGAGGGCACGCAGCGGCAGATGATTCATGCCGGTGTTTCTGCCAACCAGATCACCCGCATCTGCCTGACCCATGTGCATGGTGACCATTGCTACGGGCTTCCCGGCGTGCTGTCCCGTATGGCCCTGGACGGCGTGAAGCACCCGGTGCATCTGCACTATCCCGCTTCCGGAGAAGACGTTGTCCGGGCACTCGTCTCCGTGGCCTCGCCCGGCATCGACCTCCGCCTGCGACCCCACTCCGATGCCGGGGAAATCGCCCCCGGGCTCGAAGTGCGGCCCTTGCGTCACCGCATTGAAACCTATGGCTACCGGCTGACCGAGCCGGATGGCAGGACCTTGCTGCCGGAGCGGCTGGCGGCGGCAGGCATTACAGGCCCGGACGCGGGCCGTCTGCAGCGGGAAGGAGTCCTCCGGGGTGTGCGCCTTGAGGATGTCAGCATTCCGCGCGCCGGCCAGGGATTTGCCTTCATTATGGACACTGCCCCGTGCGAGGGAGCCGAGGGCTTGGCCGACGGCGTCGACCTCCTTGTCGCGGAATCAACGTTCAGCGACGACGACGCCGCGTTGGCGGCGCAGTACGCGCACCTTACAGCCGGGCAGGCCGGGGATTTGGCCGCCAACGGCGGCGCCGGAACTCTCGTTCTCACGCACTTTTCCTCCCGGTACGGCGACGTGGGTGTCCTGGCCGAGCAGGCCCGGGCACGGTCCGGGAGGACCGCCGTCGTCCCTGCGAATGATCTGGACCGGATCAGCCTTCCCAAGCGGCAGCGGCCGCCATCCTCACTGGCGGCCAGAAGTAGCCTGCAGAAAAAGTAGAATTAACGAGACATGCAATGTTCCTACTTCGATGCCGCCCGATGCCTTTCCTGCACCCACATGGGCCGGCCCTATGACGAGCAGCTGGCCGGCAAGCAGCTGCACTGCCAGACACTTCTCTCCGACCACACGTCCGTGGAGTGGTTGCCGCCTGTCGGGAGCCGCGAGTCCGGCTTCCGCAACAAGGCCAAGATGGTGGTGGCCGGAACGGCCAAGAACCCCACCATTGGTATCCTTGACGCCGAGGGCCGCGGTGTGGACCTGCGCGAGTGCGGCGTCTGCTCGCCCGGACTGCTGGCCTGCTTTCCGGTCCTGGCGGCCTTTATCAGCCGGGCCCACCTGACGCCCTACGATGTCCCCCGGCGCAGCGGCGAGCTCAAGCACCTGATCATCACCGAGTCCCCCGACGGCGAGATCATGCTGCGCCTGGTCCTGCGTTCGGAAAAGCTGGTGCCGCGCATCCGGGAGCACCTCCCCACCCTCCTGACCTCCCTGCCGCAGGTAAAGGTTGTCTCCGTCAACCTGCACCCGGAGCACAAGGCGGTCCTGGAAGGCGACCGCGAGATCCTGCTCACCCAGCAGTCCACACTGCGGATGCGCGTCAATGACCTCGACCTCCACCTCCGGCCGCAGAGCTTCTTTCAAACAAACAGCGACATGGCGGCAGCCCTGTACCGGCAGGGCCGCGAATGGGTCAACGAACTGGCACCGTCGTCGGTCTGGGACCTGTACTGCGGCGTGGGCGGCTTTGCCCTGCACTGCGCTGATCCCTCCCGCGAGGTGACCGGCATTGAAACCAGCCGCGAAGCCATAGTTTCGGCCAATCTCAGCAGCGACGAGGCAGGGCTGGAGCGCATGAACTTCCAGGCGGGCGATGCCACGGCCTTTGCCGTCGCCGCTGCCCAGGCGCCCGACCTGGTTATTGTCAATCCGCCACGGCGCGGCATCGGCAAGGAACTGTGCGGCTGGCTGGAATCGTCCTCCGTGCAGCACGTGGTCTACTCCAGCTGCAATGCCCAGTCACTGGCCCGCGACCTGGCGGCGCTCCCCTCGTTCACCGCACGACGGGCCAGGGTGCTCGACATGTTTCCGCAAACCACGCACTACGAAGTGATGGTGCTGCTCGAGCGTGCCTAACCGGCCCATATTCTTGATCCGAACATCGGCAAAAGTTTCTCCTGTCTTGAGGTCACCGCGGAAAAGTATCCGGTAAGCCGCGCAGCAAGGTCGCGGCATGAACCGATGGGCACAACATGCGACGGACAGCAGGCGGTGCGAAGTGACCGGCACAGAAGACGTCCCCGTCCTGGACGCCGGTCCGCTGCAGGTCCTTGCCGCCGAGGTGGGTCCGGCATTCGCCGAGGCCTTTATTGATGACTACCTGCAGATGTTGCCGGACCGGGCCTCGAAGATCCTCCGCGCCCTGGCCAGCGGCGACGCGCGGTTGGCGGCTGACGCCGTCGTCAGCCTGAGGGCGACGTCCGCCATGGCGGGAGCCCTGCGGCTGGAACGCTGCTGCAAGGAACTCGAGTCACGCATCCGGCGCGGGCAGCGGCTGGAGCCCGACGCGGTGAGGGCAGTGCTGTACGCAAACATCCGGCTGCTGGTGCGTGAAGCCGCACGCCAGGGGCACCTTCCCCGGACGTAGAATCGTCGGACAAGATCGCCTGAAAAGCAGCCGAATGGCTGAACCGTTTACAGGAGGATTCACATGAGCCGCACGAGCATCAGTCCAGTCGCCCCCGCCGCCGCCACTGCCGCACAGACCATTTTCCGCGTGGGCCTGGGCGGCGTCCTTGTTGCCCACGGCACCCAGAAGCTCTTCGGCTGGTTCGGCGGCGGAGGGATCGAGGGCACCAGCAAGGGGATGCACGCCATGGGGTTCCGGCCGGCGAAGCTAAGCGCGGTGCTGGCAGGCCTCGGCGAAGCGGGTGCCGGCCTGGCACTCGCGCTGGGCTTCGGCACTCCGGCCGCCGGGGCGGCTGCTGCCACTACCATGGGCGTTGCCGCCAGCGTGCACGCCCCCAACGGCTTCTTCGCCACCGAGGGCGGCCTGGAATACCCGGCGGTCCTGGGACTTGCGGCAGCATCCTTCACGATTGGCGGGCCTGGCAGCATCTCCCTCGACTCCGTCACCGGCCACGTCCTGGACCGCCCCTGGATGCGGGCCGTCGCCCTCGCCGTCATTCCGACGGCCATCGCGATCCAGGTCTACCGCCGCCAGAAGGCCCTGGCCCACGACGCGTCCGGCCCCGATGCCGGAGAGATTGCCGCAGAGATCCCGGGCGCCACCAGCTGATGACCAGTTAGACGTATTTCTTGAACCACGCCAGCGTGTCGTTCCAGGCGGCCGTCGCCTGCTGCTCGTTGTAGCGGTCGCCTGTGTCGTTGTGGAAAGCGTGGTCGACGCCGGGATAGACCTTGAGCTGGTTGCGCACGGTCGTGGCCGCCAGGGCATCCCGAAGTTGCGGCATGGGTCCGGTGATCCGGTCGTCCTGCTCAGCGTAGACGCCGAACACCGCGGGCTTGATGGACGGCACCTTGTCCAGGTCGGGCGCCGGACCGTAGAAGGCCGACGTCGCCTTGAGTCCCGTAATCTCGACCGCGGACTGCCAGGTGATGCCCCCGCCGAAGCAGTAGCCGGTCATGGCGATCCGGCCCTGCTCCACGAAGGGCTGCTTCTGCAGGTAGTCGAATCCCGCCGAAAAGTCCGCCACGTGCCGCTGCGCGCCGGCCTGCGTCAATGCTCCCGGGACGGCATCCCGGTCCAGGCTCACCGTGCCGCCTTCCCTGCTCAGCAGGTCAATCGCCAGGGCCGCATACCCCTCCTTGGCAAAGCGCCGGGCCACGTCCTGGATGTGGGGGGTCAGCCCGCGGTTCTCGTGGCAGACCAGGACGGCGGGGCCGGGTTTTCCGGATTCGGGCCGGGCGAGGTAACCACTGATCTCGGTGCCGCCCGACGGGAACTTGACTGTCGACGTCGTAATTCCGGCTGTTCCCTCGGGAACGGACAGCGGGCTCTTCGCCCCGGGAACGGCGCCTCCGGAGGCAGCGCCTGTGGCGGAGCCGGACGGGTTGGGAGTGGGCATGGGGTCGGTGCTGCGCGGAACTTCCTGCGGTGTGCAGCCGACCAGGAGCATCGCGGCGGAAGCGGCAGCCATGCTGCCGGTGATGAACGCCACCCGGCGGGTGAAGGTGTGCTGGCTCATGGCCCCGGCACGGTAGTCGTCGAAGAATTCCTCGATCAGGTACTTCTCAAACTTGCCAAGCTGGGTCATCACGGCCTCCTGGAGTTTTTGCCGCTTATCCTCCCCCATACCCCATGGCCAGGCAAGGGGACCGCGTGGACGCCCGGACTGCTAGGCCCGTGCGTCGCCTTTGAGGCCCCTGGCGTACGCGGCCTGCCCCACGTGCTGCAGGCAGTCGGCCACGGTGCTGACCAGCCGGACGCCGAAGGTGACCGGCGGGTCCCAGCGGGTGTCGACGACCCGGTCAAGGTCGTCGTCGCCCAGGCTGTTAAGTACCTCGACGGTCTGCCGGTGGACCGCCTCGTAGTAATCGGCGAGCAGCTCCGCCGGGGCCCGAACGGCGTCCACGTTGTCTGACGAATGGCCGTAGCCGGTGTCATGTTCAGGAAGCGGCAGGCCAAAACGGCCGGCAAAGCCCTGCGAGGTCCAAACCTGCGGCAGACGGGCCGCGGAAGCAACCTGCGTATCCTCTACCCGGCTGAGGTGCCAGATCAGCCACGCGATGGAGTTGCCGTTGCCGGCGGGCCGGCGGGCCAGGGTTTCGTCGTCGAGCCCGTCGAGTGTGGCGTCCACGATTTCCCGAACACGGCCAAAGGCGTCCAGCAGCAGTTCATTGGATTTCATAGTGTCCCCTTACATCTGGCTGTGGGCGGCGACGGCGGGATCAGAACCGATGCGTGCACCGGCTTCGAGGGCGGTGATGTGGGCCATCTCTTCAGGTGTCAGTGCCACGCCGACGGCGGCAAGGTTGTCCCGCATGCGGCCGCTGTTGGCTGACTTGGGAATGACGATGGTGCCCTGGGCGAGGTGCCACGCCAGCACCACCTGGGCGGGGGTGACGCCGTACTTGCCGGCAACGGATGTCACAGCCCCCGCGTCCAGATCAGCCCCCTGGCCCAGCGGGCTGTACGCCTCCACGGCTATGCCCAGGGAGCGGCTCTTCGCGGCCAGTTCGGACTGCTGGAACGTCGGGTGCAGCTCAATCTGGTTGACCGCCGGAATCACGTCCGCGCTTCGAAGGAGTGCTTCCAGGTGGTCCGCCAGGAAGTTGGACACGCCGATCGCGCGGATCTGGCCGCTGGCATGCAGCTTCTCCATCGCCTTCCATGCCTCGCTAAAGAGGTTCCGGGACGGCACCGGCCAGTGGATCAGGTACAGGTCGACGTAGTCGACGCCCAAGGCCTGGCGGCTGTTCTGGAAGGCTTCCTGGGCCACGCCCTGCTCGCCGTTGCGCAGCTTGGTGGTGAGGAAAATGTCCGCACGCGGAATCCCCGAGGCAGCGATGGCGGCGCCGACGGCGGCCTCGTTCCGGTACGCCGCGGCCGTGTCGATGTGGCGGTAGCCGGCTTCGAGTGCGTCCTCGACAATGCGCTGGGTCTGTTCAGGCGGAACCTGGAAGACGCCGAAGCCGAGCTGCGGGACCTGGACCCCGTTCTTCAGGGTGACGTTCGGTATGGCTAAGTGTGTCGTCATCAGAATCTTCCGTTGGCGTGGCAGGCCCTCCCAAGTATGCCTCGCACCGGGCGGCGGAGCACCCCCTCAGGGTGAGTGGGCCACCTGGACCATTGGTATGACTTTCAATAAAGCCATGCGCCCAACACGGCCAGCGCAATAGCCCAGGTTGTTCTCTGCCGTTTCAGGCCCGCTCACAGAGATTTATCCTCACGGTGCTCTCCCAGCACCATTTCACATCACGACGACGGCCCGGCGCCAGAGCAGCCAGCATGACCAGGTGTGGCCCTTTCGGCCTGCCCGGCCCGGGACTACGATTTTTGCTGTTAAACCGCCAGCGCTGACGGGCGCCGTTCCGGCAGCGCCACAGCAAAATCTGCAAGCACCAGAGCAAAGGGGGGAAGTTCCGTGAACAGAGAGACCAGGCAGAGCGGGCCACACTGGCGGCGGGTCATGGCAGCCCTCGGCAACCGCGACGCGCGGACCGTTTACGCCCAAATTGTCCTTGGGGCCACTCGCAATGATGTGTCTTCCGGCCCTGCTGGACAACGGCGGGACCGGGCCATCGCCGCCTTGCTCGACGCTGGACTGGTCGAACGGAGCGCCGGCGATGAGCTGGAGGCCTCCGAGTCCATCTTTCACGCCCTCCTCACACAGCAGCCTAAACGCCAGGCGCAGACGGGAGTGGCGCGCTTCATGCGTCTTGGCCGCATCGACAGGTATCCGGCCAATCAGGAGGAACGGCGGGAGCTCCTGGCCTGGATCGCCGGCGAGACCTTCGAACCGGGCGAGGAACTCTCCGAACGAAAAGTCAATGAACGGCTCCTGGGCTACACCGACGATGTGGTGCTGCTGCGCCGCTACATGATCGATTACGGCGTGCTGGAGCGCACGCCGTCGGGATCCTCCTACTGCCGCCCCAGGGAAGGGTAGGTTCAGTCCCCGCGGGCCTTCCGGGTGGCGGCATCGTTGGCTTTCTGGATCGCCTCGACAAGTTCGTCCTTGCCCATCTTCGAACGTCCCCCGATGTTCAGCTCCCGGGCTCGCTTGTAAAGGTGATTCTTGGAAGCGTTTGCGTCCACGCCTCCGGCGGTGGGGACCGCTGAATCCAGTCCCTCCTCCGCGTGCTGGTCAGACGGGCCGCGCTTCTCCTTGGGTTCCCAGTGGTCGCCTACCTTCTCATAGCTGTGCTTGAGGGATGCGAAGGCTGTCCGGGCGGCCCGGCTCTCGTCGTTGTCGTAGGACTCAAGGGCTGAAACGTAGGTCTTGGCGAAGGTGTCCTGGGCTTTCTGCTCAGACCGCTGCAGGGTCGACGGAAGCTCGTCCTTGCGCGCGTGATCGTTTTTGCCGGTCTTGGGCATGACACCAGCGCTCCTTATCAACTGCCGATTCAGGCGGATGCAACCAGCTTGGCACCGATGCTGAGCTTTTGCATGGGCCAGTGGCAACGAAAGGCCTATTCGGGAATTTTTCCGTATACCCGATAGTGCGCGCGAAGCCCGTTGGATAGGCTGTCGCCTAACGGGTTTGGGGGAACATGGGGGCGGGCATGAGTGACGAGGAACGTATTTCCCGAATTGGTGTCGCCATCGACGCCCAAGTTGCGAGGCTGACGGAACAGCATGCTCACTTATCCGCTTCGCTCACGGCAATTCAAGCGGCTATCGAAGCCCGCTTACGGGACGACGGCCTCAACTATCACCTCGTTAAAGGTCGTGTGAAGAGCTCCGAATCGGTCAAAGGAAAGCTCAGTAAGATCGGGTCCGAAGGCACACTGAAATACCCCAACGGGTTGGACGACCTGGACGATATTTTGGCCGTTCGCGTGATCACTTACATTGAGCCCGACGTAGCCAATGTTGTTTCCGCCCTGACAGGCCAGTTCCGGGTCTTGGAGAATACAGACAAAAAGGCACAGCAGGTCAACAAGGGCGTTCTTGGGTACGCGGCCCACCATCTGGTTCTTGAAGTAGGGGCGGACAGCACGCCCACTGGATGTGCCGGCTGCATAGGCCAGCGCTTCGAGGTCCAGGTGAAGACTGTTCTGCAGCACGCTTGGGCAGAATTCGAGCACGATATCCGCTACAAGGCTGTTGGTGCCATACCGCCCGCAATCGACCGCGCGTTTACGCTGGCTTCTGGCCTCCTTGAATTGGCAGACAACGAATTCGTGAAAATCCATCAGGCTGTTGCCCGGGAAGACGCGAGCATTCCTGGCGACGCACGCAGCCGCGCCGAGCCCATAACCTCGGACGCGCTGGCAGAGGTTCTAGTGGCCGAACTCCCGGACCATCCGCGCAGTAAAAAAGAACAATATGACTGGCTGGTGAATTTGCTCAATGCGGTGAATATCACAACCGTGGAGGAAGCCGTGGACCTGATCGGCAGCGCGGACTGGAATTTTGTCCGCGAAAGAATGGACTACAAGTTTCCTGCCGGACACGTGCGGATTGTCGATGATTTTCTTCTCAAGGAATTTGGGCACCAGTACATAGAGGAAACGAAAGCCCTCGGCGATGACCCCGCTCGCGCATCAAAGCTCCGCTTCCGCCTCAAAAAGCTTGGGTCTTCCTAGGCATCCTCGGAATCCAGATCGAGGTCCGGGATGTCCAGCAGGCCCAGGTCCTCCAGGACCGCTGCGTCCTCATAGGTGCTCGCTATGCACCGGACCAGGGCAGGCGGTACCCGGAAATGCGTGTCGATCGTCAGGATGCCCTGCTCGGCGAGTGCTTCCAGTTGGCCCATGGCCGCGGCCTTCAGCGCCTCGACCGTCGCCCTTTCCTCTGGTGACGCACCGGTCCTGGGGTCCAGCACAGTGTCCCTTCGCGGGGGATCCGCCGAGGCCGCCGCCAGCAGGATCGATGCCACCGTCGCGGCAACGAGGACTTCCCACGGCTGTTCAGGGTCGTAGCCGAGTACGGAGGCCGAGAGGAACTGGTCAACGAAGAACACCAGCTCCTCCAGCCGGTCCGGGGTGTCGCCGGCCAGGAAGACGGCGGTGGCCGGTGACGGCGCCGCCTTCGTTGAGCCGACCTTGATCAGCTCAGTGCGGGCCAGCGCCTCCCACACCTGCGCCAGCAGCGGCACCTCGTACATGCTGCGGACTGTCGGCACGGGCCTCTCCGAACCGCCATTCCCGGCCTGCGGGACCCCAGCCTGTTTGGGGCCGCCCCTGGCTTTCAGTCCGACGCACGCAGCCGCTGCTTCGATGTCCTTCGTCCGGAGTGCACCGGTTCCGGTCACCGGCTTCGCATCGCCTATCCACTGAAGCAGTGCCGTGGTCCGCTGGATCAAGGGGAGCTCCGAGAAGACCTTCAGCGCGTCGTCGTCGGAAATAACGGGCACGTCGACGAGGCGCCAATCGTCCGTCTCCCCCAGAAGGGCGTTGAGCAGCTCAACGACGTCGGCGAGCTGTTCCACTGGCCCTGACCACCGGTCGGTGTCCGCGAGAAAGTCAACGAACCCGTGCACAGCGGCGATGACAAACTCACCTCGGTCGTCGTCGTCTGCCTCTGTGACGGCGAGATCGGCAGCGAGAGCGTCGGCCAGGATTGCAGGATCAAGGCGTGTCAGGTCAGCAGCGGCCACCCGGTCCATGTACCGGCCCATGACGCTTTCTATGGCTGCCAAGCAATCCAGGGCGGTGGCAGCAGCGCCCGGAGCACCGTCGTCGAACCACCGGACAAACGCCGGCGCGAGCGAGTCCACGGCCCGCCCGGCCCGGAACGAGCTCAGGGAAGCGGGCGAAGAGCCGCGTGCGGGGGAACCTCCGGTGCCAGCGGGACCCTTGCGCTTATTCCGGTTCCTGCTGCTCTTGCTCATGCTGCCCCTGACTGATTGCGCGTTGGTTCTTACGACGACGGTACTTACCATCCGCGCACTGTGCCACCCGGCGCGCTGCACTCAGGGGCGTGCTCCTGGCCACTACGCCTCCCGCGTCAGCTGCGGTGGCCGGTTGTTTCGAGCAGGCGGCAGGCCTCGGCAATGCGCTGGCTCGTCAGCTAGCGCAAAGGCGTTGTCCCCGCGTCTGCCAGGAACTTGCTGGGCCTGCCCGCCTTCGCGGTGGGGGCCACAACCATCCGCGGTCCTCTCGCCGTCCCGCGAATGCCTAGGACTTGTCGCCCCCTGCAGCGGCGGCGTCTTCACGCTCGAGCAGGTAGCGCAGGAACGCGGCCTGGTTGTCGATTTCCCGCTGCTTGCGGGGAGACAGCCAGTCCAGCAGCTCTTTGTCGTCAGCCATGATGTTCACCCCCTTAGGCTCGAGATAATGCTCACTCCGCTAGGGCAAGATCGGCGAAAGTTTCAGGCAAGATAGGCGAAGGTCTTATCGCGAGGAGGCTTCGGCCCTGGGCAGGTGACACCGCCGGAGCCCCGACGGGTAGCCGGGCCGGGCACCTGCTGGGGAGTGCGCCAAGCCCGGCTATCCTGACCCGGACGGACGCCGGCAGACCGTCCGGAGGGCTTCAACACTGATATCCGCCCGCCTCATAGTTAACACCCCGTCAGAAAATAGAACAGCAGTGGCAGTTACCTGTTTTTCGTCCAATACGGCTACGCGTTTGCGCAGGCACAGAACGCTTTCCAAGGCAACTCAACCCGCTGTCCCCGAAGCTATTCGTCGATTGGGACGCGGATCGATGATTGGGAGGCGGATCGATGCCCGGGCGGCGACGTCAGGGCAGGGGCAGTATCTGGCCCTAAAGGCGCTTGGGAAAACCTTGGAGGCCTCCCCCAGCCCCCTCAAACAGGGGGTCAAAGTGGGCGGCGGCTCTCAGGTGGACCACGCATTTCACAATGTGCCGGGTACACACTGGTCTTGTCACTGAAGCTCAGGTAGCCGCGAACCTGAGCTTCAGATCGCCGGGTCCGGAACGCATTCCCCCCCTTGCATCCGGACCCGGCGGACAATTTCAGCGCGGCCTGGAGTCCCCGTCCTGCTGGCCGGCGTACAGCCGCTGAATGGACCGCTTCATCACGGGTGCGATCTCGGACGGGTGGACCGGCTGGGGCTCCTGGGCGTAGACAGATCGGGTGACGGCCGCCGAGAACTCATCCCAACTGAAGAACTGGGCGGGGAGCCTGACGAACCAGCGGAAACCCGGAGGACGCTGCTCCACACCGGCGTCGGTCAGATACGCATTGGCTTCCTCCTCGACGATTCGTCGGTCCTCAGCGGTAAAGGCTTCGACGGACTCCACAACGCTTCCGTCCGTACCAGTCCTCGCCACGGCCACCGTTCTGGCGCTGTCGTCCTGCCGGGGTCCCCGGCGGAGGTTCTCCGGACCGGCAGCCCAGCCGATCAGGGCACCCCAGCCGTTCTCATCAAGCTCGCCCCAACCCTGGGCCGGTAGGCCCTCAGGCACCGACTCCCACATGCTGCTCCCTCCTAAAATACGAGAAACCTGCGCCAGCTGCCCCTACTTGCTGGCCGGCTTCGCCAAGGGCGGATGAATATACCGGTCGGTGGCGGTGAACAGCGCCGCGGGTGCCCCGATCGAAGCCTTGGATTTCCGGCCGGTATCTTGGAGCTGGGGCAGCATCTTTCGGGTGAAGTTCCCGGCCGCGAGTGTGGTGTTCCAGACGGCCTCGTACACGGTGCGAAGCTGCGTCATGGTGAACTCTTCGGGCAGCATTCGGGCGGCGACGGTCGTGTACTCTATTTTTCCGGCCAGCCGGTCCAGGCCGTTCCTCAGGATGGTGGTGTGGTCGAAGGCCAGGTCCGTGCCGTGGAGAACATCGTGAACAGGATGCCAGGCGGCGGCCGCGGCGTCCGAGCCGGCCGAGAGATCCGGCAGGGACTGGCCGTCGGTGGCGAGCAGGCTCAGGTGGGCTACAGAGACCACCCTCATCCGCGGATCCCGGCCCGGGTCGCTGTACGTGGCCAGCTGTTCGACGTGAACCGGCAAGCCCCCCAGGTCCAGGCCTGTTTCCTCGGCGAGCTCCCGGTAGGCGGCCTGCTCCGCCGACTCGTGAGGGCCGACGAAGCCGCCGGGCAGGGCAAGCGCATCCTTGAAGGGGTGGCCGCCGCGACGGACCATGGCGGCGTGCAGCACTCCCCCGGCCACGGCGAAGACCACCAGGTCCGCGGTCAGCGCGATCGAGGGGTAATCCTTCGGTTTATGGGCTTCGAGGAATTCCCGCTCGTCTCCCGATTCGCGGTTCAAGCCTGGGCTCCGTCCAGGACGGTGCGCGTGGCCCAGGGCGGGGAGGCGAAGCCGCTCCGCTGGGCCAGGATCAGGTCGATGATCTCGGTCGCGGTCTGCATGCGCCGGGAGTGGTCGCCGTTGAGCAAGATCCAGGAGTGCCGTTCCTCGGTCAGGGTCTCTTTGAACCATTCGGTCATTTCGGCCCGGCGGTGTTCCCCTTCACGCCAGCCGTCGTCTTCGAAGTCCACTCCTTCATGATCGGTGATCAGGTACAGGTCCCGGTGGGGCAGCTGTTCGGCGGCATGGTAGGAGCCGTAGCTGTGTTCGCCGATGTAGAACCTCTCCCAGAGGGTGGTGGCCAGGGAGTCGGTGTCGGCGATGACCAGCGGGCAGAGGTCGGCGGCGGCGTTTTCCATCTCGTTCTGCCGTGCACCGATGCGGCCGAAGTCCTGTTCGGTCCAGACCATCTCCTCCAGTACAGCGTCCGGTTTCTGGGTGCGCAGGGCGTCGAACTTCTCGTACGTGTACTCGCGGCCGTATTCAGGCACATCCGCGAGCCGGGGGAAGCGGGGCCGGTAGTGCTCGCTGAGCGCCCGGGCCAAGGTGGTGGTGCCGGTGGATTCAGCGCCGACGATGATGATGCGTGTGGCCAGTTCCTGCCGGGCCGGGGCAATGATGTAGGGCCATGCGGCGCCGAGGTCTTCCCGGCACAAAGTCCCGCTGATGGGGTAGGTGGAGCGCGACAGGTCCACAAGAACGTGCTCCGCACCGAAGGCCTCCGCCAGCCGGACGCCATACTCCTCGGAGCTGAAGACCGCATCGACGGCCGTGACCCCGTTGGACTTCAGTGCCAGGCGCATCAGTTCGTTCTGCGCCTTCCAGATCTCGTCCGACTGGTAGTCCTCGGGACAGTCGTTGCGCATTCCGATGATCTGCACTCCGGCAGTGTCTGCAAACTCTTCTGACAGCCAGCTGGTCCGTTCGGCAACAGTGACGGATTCGAAGCGGTTGCCCTGGACGAGGACGGAGACGTTCTCGGACCGTGCGGCTGCCGTGGCGATGAGGTGGGCGTGGCCGGTGTGGGGCGGGTAGAACTTGCCGATGACCATGGAGTTCTTGTACATCTCAGGCTCCTGCGGTGACGGTTTCGGGAGTGCTGGCCGGCGCTTGGAAGCCGCGGGTGCGCTTCCAGCCAATAAGTCCGTAGACACACAGGACGAGGAATCCGACGTAGAGGACGGCGGTGAGTGTCAGTCCCCGGCTGAAGTACAGCGGGATGGACACGACATCGATGAGGATCCAGACGTGCCAGTGCTGGAAGATCTTCTTGGCCTGCGCGTAGGTGGCGACGAGGGAGGCAGTCAAGACGAAGGCGTCGGGCCACGGGACCTGGGAGTCAGTTCCGTGCGTGAGGATCATGGCGACGGCGGCGGTCCCCACGGCGGTGGCGCCGAGGCCGAGGAGAATTTCCTTGCGGGAGGCGTCGCGGATGAGAAGGTCGTTCCTGCCCTCGGTGGCGACGCTGCCGCGCATCCAGTTGTACCAGCCGTAGACAGCAAGGGCGGCGAAGATGACCTGCAGCACGGTTTCACCGTAGAGACCGGCCCCCAGGAACAGAATGATAAACGCCAGGTTGTTCAAAATCCCGACCGGCCAGTTCCAAAGCTTTTGGCGGGCGACTCCGTACACGCAGGCAGCGCCGGTGACGAAGCCAATCATCTCGATCCAGCTCACCGGATTGCCGAGAAGGTTAGGGATTGCTGCGGAGTTCATCCAGTCGAGCAAGGCGTTCATCGGGACTCCATTCGTTGTTATCAACCTGATAACAAGTACAGTAGCACCCTTATTATCGACCTGACAACAACGCACGCTTCTCTCCGAGTTGACACCACCGCGGGACTGTCGAAGCGCAAATCAAGAACGGCCCCGCATCCGAATGGGCGCGGGGCCGTATGTGAGATTCCGCGCTAGGAGGTACATGCCGCATAGTCACCCCCACTGCCCTCCTGGATTCTCGACCACGAATCGGGGGACGGACGAACTCTTCAACAGCGCATAGGTGCGCCATGTGCAGGCTACAGAGATCGTGACACGACCGGGACGTCCGCTTCCGGCTTCCCGAGTGTTGCGTGAGTAGCCCGGACACGGGGTTGAACGATGTGCCACCAAGTACACCTCTCCAGGCGGACGGTAACGCCGGCCGCAACGAAGCCCGGCGGTGGGGGCGACCGCGTACAATTGGGGCTCTGAACCCCCGGTTCCTTGTGAACACAAAGGAATCCGTAGGTCCTGTGATATTCCGTGATGTTGAGATGCGCTCTGACCAAGGCGGCGGGCCATCGGACCCCTTCACGGTCAATCGAGGCTGGAAGGCAACTTCTTCAATGTCGCACATTGATCGCAAGGCTCTGGTCTCGGCCGTCATCGGTCTCGTTATCGCACTCGTTCCGGCGTTGCTCGGTGCTCCCGAACTCGCGCCCTTGATCGGATGGTCTGTCGCCGGCTGCGTCTTCCTGATCTGGGCGTGGGCTAAGGCGTGGCCCGCTGGTCCGGAGGCCACAGGTGAACTAGCCCGCCAGGAAGGTCGGTCTCGACGGCTCGTTGACTCCCTCATCACAGGCGCGACGTTCGTCAGTCTCGTGGCGGTCGTCTTTGCATTGATCCGCAGCCAGCAGAAGGACCCCATCGGTGTGGCCGCGGCGATCCTGGCGGCTCTCGGCGTGGTGCTCGCGTGGGCTCTCGTCAACACTGTCTACGCGTTCAAGTACGCTCGGATGTACTACCACGACGACCGCCATCGCTTCCGCTTCAACCAGGACGAGGACCCGTCGTACAGCGACTTCGCCTACGCAGCATTCTCTATCGGCATGGCATACAACGCGAGCAATGTGAACGAGTCATCCACTCCCTCCCGCAGGATCGCCCTGGGGCACGCTTTGCTCTCCTACTTCTTCGCCACCTTCGTGGTCGCCGTGGCGATCAATCTTGTCGTCAGCCTCGGCCAGTCCAGTTGACTACGACACGGCGTGGGTGATGTGTAGCGGACCTAGACCAGCATCCCGCCAGGTAGTAGTTGGTGTCCAACTACCACCAAGGAACATGCCCATCTGTAACTGTGATTCGGCCATGCTCCACGAAACATAGCCATCTAAATTGGGAAATGGCCATGTCCCGTGGAACCTCACACCGTACTCAAATACGCAGGCTGCTGAACTAGAAGTCCCAGTCCTCATCCTCGGTGTTGACTGCCTTACCAATGACGTAGGACGAGCCCGAACCCGAGAAGAAGTCGTGGTTCTCGTCGGCGTTCGGCGACAGCGCCGAGAGGATCGCCGGGTTCACGTCTGTGACGGAGGCCGGGAACATGGCCTCGTAGCCCAGGTTCATCAGCGCCTTATTGGCGTTGTAGTGCAGGAACTTCTTGACGTCCTCGGCCAGGCCCACCCCGTCGTAGAGGTCGTGCGTGTACTGGACCTCGTTCTCGTACAGCTCGAAGAGCAGCTCGAAGGTGTAGTCCTTGATTTCCTGCCGGCGGGCCTCGGAGACCTTCTCGAGTCCCTTCTGGAACTTGTAGCCGATGTAGTAGCCGTGCACTGCCTCGTCGCGGATGATCAGGCGGATCAGGTCTGCGGTGTTCGTCAGCTTGGCGCGCGAGGACCAGTACATCGGCAGGTAGAAGCCGGAGTAGAACAGGAAGCTTTCCAGCAGCGTGGAGGCGACCTTGCGCTTCAGCGGATCATCGCCCTGGTAGTAGTCCATGACGATCTGGGCCTTCTTCTGAAGGTTCTCGTTCTCAGTGGACCAGCGGAAGGCCTCGTCGATCTCCTTGGTGGAGGCCAGCGTGGAGAAGATGGAGGAGTAGCTCTTGGCGTGCACGGACTCCATAAACGCGATGTTCGTGTAGACAGCTTCCTCGTGCGGGGTCAGTGCATCCGGAATCAGGGAGACAGCGCCAACGGTGCCCTGAATGGTGTCCAGCAGGGTCAGGCCGGTGAAAACACGCATGGTGAGCTGCTGCTCGGCCGGCGTCAGCGTGTTCCAGGACTGAACGTCGTTGGACAGCGGCACCTTCTCCGGCAGCCAGAAGTTGTTGACCAGGCGGTTCCAGACGTCAACGTCCTTATCGTCCTGGATCCGGTTCCAGTTGATCGCCTCGACGTGGCTCAGCAGCTTGACCTTCTCGGTCATGTCATCCCCTAAAAAGTTGGGTTGGTTCTTACTTAAAGCGTACGACGGCGGGCGGGCACCCGCCGTCGTACCGGTTACGATTTAGTTGAAGATTAAAGCATGCATGAAACGCAGCCCTCAACCTCCGTCCCTTCCAGCGCGAGCTGGCGGAGACGGATGTAGTAGATGGTCTTGATGCCCTTCTTCCAGGCATAGATCTGGGCCTTGTTGATGTCGCGGGTGGTGGCGGTGTCCTTGAAGAACAGGGTCAGCGACAGGCCCTGGTCCACGTGCTGAGTGGCGGCGGCGTACGTGTCGATGACCTTCTCGTAGCCGATCTCGTACGCGTCCTGGTAGTACTCCAGGTTGTCGTTCGTCAGGTATGGCGCCGGGTAGTACACGCGGCCCAGCTTGCCCTCCTTGCGGATCTCAATCTTGGACGCCACCGGGTGGATCGAGGAGGTGGAGTTGTTGATGTAGGAGATGGAGCCGGTGGGCGGGACGGCCTGCAGGTTCTGGTTGTAGATGCCGTGCTCCATGACGGAAGCCTTAAGCGCGCGCCAGTCCTCCTGCGTAGGGATGTGCACGTCCTTGAAGAGCTCCCTGACCTTCTCGGTCTGCGGCACCCACTCCTGCTCGGTGTACTTGTCGAAGAACTCACCGGAGGCGTACTTGGACTTCTCGAAGCCGCCGAACGTCTGGCCGGTCTCGATGGAGAGCAGGTTGGAGGCCCGCACCGCGTGGTACACCACGGAGTAGAAGTAGATGTTGGTGAAGTCCAGGCCCTCTTCGGAGCCGTAGTGGACCCGCTCACGCGCCAGGTAGCCGTGCAGGTTCATCTGGCCCAGGCCGATCGCGTGGCTCTGGTCGTTGCCGCGGGCGATGGACGGCACCGAGGTGATGTTGGACATGTCCGAGACAGCCGAGAGCGAACGGATGGCCGTCTCGATGGTGAGGCCGAAGTCCGGCGAGTCCATGGTCTTCGCGATGTTCAGCGAGCCCAGGTTGCAGGAGATGTCCTTGCCGGTCTCGTCGTAGGACAGGTCATCGTGGTACGTCGTGGGCTGCGAGACCTGGAGGATCTCCGAGCACAGGTTGGACATGATGATCTTGCCGTCGATCGGGTTCTCCCGGTTAACGGTGTCCTCGAACATGATGTACGGGTAGCCGGACTCGAACTGGATCTCGGCAAGGGTCTGGAAGAACTCGCGCGCCTTGATCTTGGTCTTCTTGATCCGGGAATCGTCCACCATCTCGTAGTACTTCTCGGTGACCGAGACGTCGGAGAACGGCATCCCGTAGACGCGTTCGACGTCGTACGGCGAGAACAGGTACATGTCCTCGTCCTTCTTGGCCAGCTCGAAGGTGATGTCCGGGATCACGACGCCGAGTGAAAGGGTCTTGATGCGGATCTTCTCGTCCGCGTTCTCCCGCTTGGTGTCCAGGAACCGGTAGATGTCCGGGTGGTGGGCGTGCAGGTACACGGCACCGGCGCCCTGGCGGGCACCGAGCTGGTTGGCGTAGGAGAAGCTGTCTTCGAGGAGCTTCATCACGGGGATGACGCCTGAGGACTGGTTCTCGATCTGCTTGATCGGCGCACCGACCTCGCGGATGTTGGTCAGCGCGAACGCCACGCCGCCGCCGCGCTTGGACAGCTGCAGCGCGGAGTTGATGGAGCGGCCGATCGACTCCATGTTGTCCTCGATGCGGAGCAGGAAGCAGGAGACCAGCTCGCCGCGCTGCTTCTTGCCGGCGTTCAGGAACGTCGGGGTGGCAGGCTGGAAGCGGCCCTCGATGATCTCGTCCACCATCTGGGTGGCCAGCTGCTCGTTGCCGCGGGCCAGGTGCAGGGCAACCATGCACACGCGGTCCTCGTAGCGCTCCAGGAAACGCTTGCCGTCGAACGTCTTCAGCGTGTAGGACGTGTAGAACTTGAAGGCGCCCAGGAAGGTCTCGAACCGGAACTTCTTCTTGTAGGCGCGGTTGAACAGGTCACGGATGAAGTTCATCGTGTACTGGTCGAGGGTTTCGCGCTCGTAGTAGTCGTTCTTGACCAGGTATTCGAGCTTCTCCTCCAGGTCATGGAAGAAGACCGTGTTGTTGTTCACGTGCTGCAGGAAGTACTGGTGGGCCGCCTCGCGGTCAGCCTCGAACTGGATCTCGCCGTTCGGACCGTACAGGTTCAGCATCGCGTTCAGCTCGTGGTAGCCCAGGCCCTTGTAGGCAGCGGGGAGCGCCGGCTTCTCCTGCTTTTCGACAGCCGTGTCCATAGAGGCGTCCTTTCCTTCGGGCCTGGTTACTTCTGTGTCTGCGACAGTCGTGTCCAAAACTCTTCCAATCCTTCTTGTACACGGGCGACGTCTTCCGGCGTACCCATGAGTTCAAACCTGTATAGGTGGGGGACCTTGCATTTGGCGGCGATGATGTCGCCCGCCATGCAGTAGTTGTCCCCGAAATTCGTGTTTCCGGCCCCGATGACGCCGCGGAGCAGGCGCCGGTTGTCCGGGTTGTTCAGGAACCTGATGACCTGCTTGGGCACTGAACCCTCGCCGCCCGTCCCGCCATAGGTGGGGACCACGAGCACGAACGGTTCACAGGCAACAAGGGGTTCATCCTTGGGGTGCAGGGGGATCCTGGCCGCGTCCGCACCAAGCTTCGCGATGAAGCGGCTGGTGTTCTCGGAGGCCGAGGAAAAGTAGATGAGGCGGCTGTGAGTATGGTTCACGGGCGGTGTCTGGTTGACGGACGTCGTGTCCGCAGCACGGGCTGCGGCCGGCGCATCGGTAAGTGCCGGCGCAGCCATGGGAGTCACCTCATCTACGTGCGAATTCTCTGCCGGAAACGGCGTGGGCGTAGCCTCAGGCCACAGAAGCGGAGGCGCTCAGCGCCAGCTCTTCGATCTTGTCCGGGCGGAAACCGGACCAGTGGTCCTGGTCCGTAACGACGACCGGAGCCTGCATGTAGCCGAGCGACTTCAGGCGCTCAAGGGCGTCCGCGTCCTGGGAGATGTCCACGCTCTGGTAGGCGATACCCTTCTTGTCCAGTGCACGGTAGGTGGCGTTGCACTGTACGCAGGCCGGCTTGGTGTAAACCGTAACGGTCATGGTTCCTGTCCCCTTTGTTGAAGTCACTGCTGCTGCACTCTTCTGAGACCTTGCTGGTGTCTCGGTATTAAAATCTCTGGCATCGTAGCGGTGGACTCTGCCCGGACCTTACTGTCCAGTACTGGCTGCGCCGGTCTCCCGCTCAATCTGTATGTCGATACTACATGTAGTGCGCGGCCCCGGATGGGACCCCAAGATGATGTATTACAAGTATGTCATTTAATGCACTTTTAATCCACAGGCCGGTGCCCTCAAAATGTCCGGATTTCCGGGTTTTTGATGGACGGAATCCACACCCTGTGGAGTAGTTCCCCACATTTAAACCACAGCGTGTCGGCCCGAAGACGGCGTGTCGCGGCACCTCCGGGGGCACCTTTTGGGTGGGCCGGAACACAGCAGTGGGGTCCCGAAGCAAGCCTCGGAACCCCCACTGTGATTAAGCAGACGGCTGACTGGGGCTGAGCCTCCCGGCGGCTAGAGCTGAGCCTCCCGGCGGTCCAGGACGATCTGCTGCACATCCAAATATCCGGACTGGAAGCCGGCCCGGGAGTAGCAAAGGTAGAACAGCCACATCCGCTGGAAGACCTCGTCGAATCCGAGCGCGCGCACCTCCTGCGCACGCTGCAGGAACCGCTCCTCCCACAGCCTCAGCGTGGCGGCGTAGTGGTCGCCCATCCCCCGGCGCTCACGCACGCGGAGTGTGGTGTGCTGCTCCGTGACGCTCTCGATCGCCCGCACGGAGGGCAGGAACCCGCCGGGGAAGATGTACTTGTGCACCCAGGTGTAGGCGTTGCGGGTGGCGAGCATCCGGCCGTGCGGCATGGTGATCGCCTGGATGGCCACCTTGCCGCCGGGCGCCAGTACCCTGTCGATGGTCTGGAAGTAAACGGGCCAGTATTCGTAGCCCACCGCTTCGATCATCTCCACGGAGACGACGGCGTCGTACTCGCCTTCCACGGCGCGGTAGTCCTGCAGGCCCACAGTGACCTGACCGGAGAAGCCGGCTTCCTCAATCCGCTGCTGCGCGAGCGCCTGCTGCTCACTGGAGAGCGTCACCGTGTACACGGTGGCCCCCCGGGCTGCGGCCCGCAGGGCCAGCTCGCCCCAGCCGGTTCCGATCTCCAGCAGCCGGGTGCCCTGCCCCACCCCCGCCTTGTCCAGCAGCCTGTCGATCTTGGCGTGCTGCGCTGCCGCGAGGGCGTCCCAGCCCACCTCAGCCAGCTGGCCCGCCGAGGCCGGAAACAGGGCCGACGAGTAGCTCATGGTCCGGTCCAGGAAGCTGCCGAACAGCTCGTTGGAGAGGTCGTAGTGCCGGGAGATGTTGCCGCGGGTATTCTGCTCGGTGTTGCGTTCCTGCCGGGGCGCCCGCGGCAGGTACAGGCTCCGGAGTCTCTGCAGCGGCGCGGGGATGAGCGTGTCCACACGGGAGGCAAAGACCTCAAGGACGGCGGCGAGGTCGGAAGCCTCCCAGTCCCCCGCCATGAAGGACTCCCCCAGCCCGATCAGCCCGTTGTCGCCGATCCGGACCGCGAAGTCCACCGGACGCACCACGGTCATCACCGGCGCGCCTGCACCGCCGGCGCCCAGGACCGTGCCGTCGGGGTATTCCACCCGCAGCGGCAGGCGGCGGACCGCCGCGCGGAACAGCGAATCCGCAGCCTTGCCGGCCACCTGCGCCTTCAGCCCCGCGGGCGGACGGGCGACGCCGGGCCACACCGCCGCGTCGACGGTCTCCGGCGCCGGCGGCACCCGGAAGGCCTCGCCTGGTGCGTTCTGTGAATGGTCCCTGTAAGAGGGGTCAGAGTATGACGGATCTGTGTATGACGGATCTGTGTATGACGGATCTGTGAGAGTCACGAGACGGCCTCCTGTGCTCGATGGTCGGGACGGTTGGTGATGGGCAACCCGCGGGCCCAGAGTTTGATTCCTTGCCAGCGGATCTGCAGAGCCAGGCGGAGCGGCGCAAGCGGAACCGCGGCCGCCGCCGCCAGGATGCTGCCGGCTGTGGCGGGCCGCCGGACCCCGGTCATGGTGGCAGTGAAAGGCTTGCGCCCGGCGCGCTCCAGCACCACTGCCACCGAGAGCTCTCCCGCCGGTTCGGGCAGGCTCATCCGGTAGCTGCCGTCCACCTCATTGAACGGGGACACAAAGAATTCCTTGTCGGTGCGCGCACGGCCGGCGCCGTCCGGGTGCAGAAGGTAGCAGTGCCGTTCGCCGTAGGTGTTGTGGACCTCGGCGATGACAGCACGGAGCGCACCGTCGGCACGGTGGCACCAGAAGATGGTGATCGGGTTGAAGACGTGTCCCAGCACCCTGGCGTTGGCCAGCATGGTGACCGCGCCGCCGTCGGGCTCTTCACCGTTCACGGCGAGGAAGTGGTCCACGTTCTCGCGGATGCTCGCCGCGGGATCCCCCAGATGATCCCTCGCATGGAATCCTGCAAGCGGCCGCAACCACCAGGGCAGTTCTGGCAGGTCATCGACGTCGACGTACCAGCTGTAGCTGCGGTAGGTAAAGGCGTTCTTCAATGGATCCCGCCGCACATGGCGGATCCTGGTCCGGTAGATGGCCGCGCTCATTGGACCAGCTCCGAGTCCTGCCCGGCGTCCGTAGCCGCTGGCTTCGAATCAGGAGCGAATGGGTCCTCCCAGGCGCGGCCAAGCTGGGCCGCCGCGCGCACCCCGGAGGCGGCGCCGTCCTCGTGGAATCCCCAGCCGTGATAGGCCCCCGCGAAAGCAAGCCGGTGGTCGCCGAGCTCCCCGAGGCGCTCCTGGGCCGCCATGGATTCGGGCGTGTACTGGGGGTGCTCGTACACAAGGTCCTGCAGCACGGACTCCGGCTCGATCAGTTCCGATTCGCCGAGGCTCACGATGTAACTGCCGCCGTCGCCGGGGGTAAGACGCTGCAGCCGGGTGAGGTCGTAGCTGACCAGCACGTGTCCGGGACGGGCAGCGCAGGACGGCAGCCGGTAGTTCCACGACGCGCGGGCAGCGCCGCTGCGCGGCAGGACCGCCGGATCGCGGTGGAACTTGATGCGGTTCACGGAATACGGGATGTGCCCCAGAATCTGGACCTCCGCCGGCGTCGGTTCCGCCATCAAGGCAAGTGCTTCGCGGGGGTGGGCGGCGATCACCGCGGCATCGAAGTGCTCGGTTCCGGCCGCCGTCGTAATCTCCACTCCCGTTGGGATCCGGCGCACGGCAAGGACCGGAGTGGAGAGGCGGACATCCTGGAGACCGTCGACCACACGGTCAACATAGCGCCGGGATCCTCCCTTCACCGTCTTCCACTGCGGTGATCCTTTGACGCCGAGCATGCCGTGGTGTTCGAGGAAGGTAAAGAGATACCGTGCGGGATAGGCCAGCGCCGTGGTGGGATCGCAGGACCAGACCGCGCTGACCACGGGCGCCATGAAGTGCGAGGTGAAGTAGTCGCTGAAGCGTTCGCGGGCAAGGAACTCGCCCAGCGTTTCCTCCTGTCCCTCACCGTCCGCGCCGGCGGCCAGCAGCGCCCGCGCCTTCCGCCAGAACCGCAGGATCTCGGCAAGCATCAGCAGGAACCGGGGCCGTGCGAGGTTGGCAGGCCTGGCAAAGACACCGGAAGCGCCCTTGGCCCCGGCGTACTCCAAACCGCAGCCGTCGCAGCGGATGCTCATGGTCATGTCCGAATCCTGCGTCTCGACGCCGAGCTCCGCGAACAGCCGGATGAGGTTCGGGTAGGTGCGGTTGTTGTGCACAATGAAGCCGGTGTCCACGGACAGGCTCCCCGAGTCCTGCCGGACGTCGTGCGTGTGGGCATGCCCGCCCGCCCGGGAATCCGACTCAAACAGGGTCACGTGGTCCCGGCGGCTGAGGATATGCGCGGCCGTCAGGCCCGCCACTCCGCTTCCGACGACGGCGACCCGCCGCCTCTCGTCTGCACTCCATGCTGGGCTCGGTGACAATCTTTGCTCCTCTGCTGAACAGTTGCCGGGGAATTGGTAGTTACGGGCAATTCGGAGCCGTACTGCGCGCCGGATGGGTGGCCTTTTTCCAGCGCTTTTTCTGCCACTGAGCACCCGGTAAGGTTGGCTGGTGGTCAACCCCGTGCATTTGAGGACGCTCCTTGAGGTGACGCGGCTGGGCTCCTTCGCGGCCGCCGCGAGCAGGCTTGGCTACACCGCCTCAGCCGTGTCCCAGCAGATGTCTGCCCTGGAGCGTGACACGGGCGTTCGCCTGTTCCAGCGTTCCGCCCGGAGCGTGGTTCCTACGGACGCCGCGATGGTGATGGCGCGGCACGCAGCCAAGGTCCTGACGGACATCGAGGCGCTGATGGCTGCAGCGTCCAAAACGCAGGACGCCACGAGCCAGGAGCTCCGGCTGGGCACCTTCCCGAGCCTCGCCACCTACGTGCTGCCGCGGATCCTGCGCAGTGCCGCATGGAAGGACCTGGGCATCGACCTGCGGGTGTCCGTCGCCGAACCCGCCCAAACCATCCAGGGGCTGCGCACCGGCGGTGACACGGATGTGGCGCTGGTGTACCAGGTGGGACAGTCCGGGCTGGCCTGGCCCCACACCATCAACCGGCAGTGGATCGGTGACGACAACTTCCGCGTGGTCCTCCCCGCCGGCTGGGGATTCCGCACCGAGGCGAGGGTGGCCGCGGACCATCTGTCGGACATGCCGTGGATCATGCACCACCCGGGCACAAGCGATGCCACCGTCATTGAGCGCCTCTTCGCCGGCTGCAACCTCCACCCGCGCGTGGTGGCCTACAGCGACGACTTCCATGCCAGCCTTGAAATGGCGGCCGCCGGGCTGGGGGCAGCACTGGTGCCGGAACTTGCGCTGCTGCACCGGCCGGCCGGCGTCGTGGTGCTGGACGTCCCGGAAATCCGGCTGGCCCGCAACGTCTTCGCGCTGCTCATCAACGACAAGAAGACGGCCCGGGTACAGCTGTTCGTTGACCTGCTGGCGGAAACGATGGGCGGCCTGGGGCAGTCAGTTAAATGATCCCCGATGCTGGAATGCTCTGCTTTTCGGGTCTATGTTGAAGATATGACCACCAAGGTAGCGAGCCAGCACTTCGGAGTAATCGAGCTGAACCACGGCAGGGACCATAACGTTGCCGCGGAGCACGAGCTGGCCGGACAACGCCTTGAGCTGGACCTGAACATCAACGCCCATGACCACTTCGACGAAGCGGCCATGCACAAGGTGGACTACCGGCTGCGGTACCTCCCCGAACTCGTGGACGAGGTCAGGGAGATGATCGCCGAGGAGCTCGAGCAGGAGGGCACCAGCCCGCAGGAATACCTCCGCTTCCACTGCAACGCCATCAAGGACGAGCACCTGCAGAAGGTCTTCGGCGTGAAGGAGAAGAGCCAGCTCACCCATGCGGTGTTCCTCAAGGCCCTGAAACTCGGCCACGTGGGAATCTACCCCGGCCAGCCCGAGCGCTACTTCGTCCTTGACTTCACCTTGGGCGAGCACTTCACCGACGAGGTCCTGGTGGCGTCCGCGGACGAGGACGGCGTCGTGGACGACGAAATCGTCTGGGAGTCCTGAGGTAAGTACTTAAACGCCCGACGCCGGCTGGTCACCTGAGGTGACCAGCCGGCGTCGTTCTTCTGCTTTTTACTACTTGGCGCCTTCGAGCAGCCCGGCGCGGACCGTCTTGGTGGCCGCGACCAGGTTGCGCAGGGACGCTTCGGTCTCGGCGTAACCGCGGGTCTTCAGGCCGCAGTCCGGGTTGACCCAGAGCTGGCGGGACGGGACGTGCTTCACGGCGGTGCTCAGCAGTTCGGTGACTTCCTGCTCGCCCGGGACGCGCGGCGAGTGGATGTCGTAAACGCCGGGTCCCACGCCGCGGCCGAAGCCGTGGGACTCGAGGTCGTGGACGACCTCCATGCGGGAGCGGGCGGCTTCGATCGAGGTCACGTCGGCGTCCAGGCCGTCGATGGCGTCGATGATCACGCCGAACTCGGAGTAGCACAGGTGGGTGTGGATCTGCGTGGCGTCTGCAGCGCCGGCAGTGGCCAGGCGGAAGGAGTTGACGGACCAGTCCAGGTAGGCGGGCTGGTCGGCCTTGCGCAGCGGGAGCAGCTCACGCAGGGCTGGCTCGTCGACCTGGATGATCTTGATGCCGGCAGCTTCGAGGTCGGCGATCTCGTCGCGCAGGGCCAGGCCCACCTGGTTGGCGGTCTCGCCCAGCGGCTGGTCGTCGCGGACGAAGGACCAGGCCAGGATGGTGACGGGACCGGTGAGCATGCCCTTCATCGGCTTGTTGGTCAGGGACTGGGCGTATTCCGCCCAGGCCACGGTGATGGGGGCGCTGCGGGTGACGTCGCCCCAGAGGATGGACGGGCGGGTGCAGCGGGAGCCGTAGGACTGGACCCAGCCGTGGACCGTGACGTCGAAGCCTTCAAGGTTTTCGGCGAAGTACTGGACCATGTCGTTGCGCTCGGGCTCGCCGTGCACCAGAACGTCGTAGCCGAGCTCTTCCTGCAGCTCCACAACGCGCTTGATCTCGTCCTTCATGAGCTGTTCGTACTGCTCGTTGGTCAGGTCACCCTTGTTGTTACGGGCACGGGCCGAACGGATTTCCGAGGTCTGCGGGAAGGAGCCGATGGTGGTGGTGGGCAGCGGCGGCAGGTGCAGGGCTGCTTCCTGGGCGGCTTCACGGACCGCGTACTCGGAGCGGTTGAAGTCGGCCGGGGTCAGGGCCTCCGTGCGGGCACGGACGTCGGCGCGGCGTACGCCCTCGGCTTCGGCGCGGGAGGCGATGACGCGGGTGGCCTCGTCGATAGCCGGCTGGACTGCCGCAGCGTCGGTCAGCAGGCCGGCGAGGGTCACAACCTCAACGGCCTTCTGGTCGGCGAAAGCCAGCCAGCTGCGCAGCTGCTCCGACAGCTGGGTCTCTTCTGCGACGTCGTGCGGGACATGCTGGGTGGAAGTGGAGGTGCTGATGGCCAGCTTGGCGACGCTCTTCTGCAGCTCGGCGATCTTGTTGGCCGAGGCGGCAAGATCGTTGCGCCAGATGTTGTGGCCGTCCACGACGCCGGCAACCAGGGTCTTGGTGCCCAGCGCTGCCAGGGCTGCGGCGGAGGGAACCTCGCCCTTGAAGACATCGATGTGCAGGGCGTCAATGTTGGTGGCGGCAAGGGTGCCCAGCTGGCCGTTCAGTGCGCCGTACGGAGTGGAGACGAACAGCTGCGGCCGGCTGGCGGCAGCGGCGAGGACCTCGTAGGCACGGGCTACGGCGGCCTGGATCTCCTGCTCAGGGGTGTCCTGGTCCACAACCAGGGCGGGCTCGTCCAGCTGCACCCAGCTGGCGCCGGCAGCTGCCAGCTTCCCGAGCAGCGCGGTGTAGACCGGCAGGACGTCCTCGAGGCGGGACAGCGGGCTGAAGCCGGCGCGGGCGTCGTCGGAAGCCTTGCTCAGCAGCAGGAAGGTGACGGGGCCGACGATGTAAGGGCGGGTCTCCACGCCGTTGGCGAGGGCGTATTCGAATTCTTCAACGATCCGGTTGGAGGTCAGGGAGAAGTTGGTCTCCGGGCCGATTTCGGGCACGAGGTAGTGGTAGTTGGTGTCGAACCACTTGGTCATTTCCAGCGGCTGCTGTTCCTTGTTGCCGCGGGCCAGGGTGAAGTAACCGTCGATGTCCAGCTGTCCCTCGGCGTTGAGGAGGTTGCCGAAACGGGCGGGAACGGCGCCGACGTGGGCAGCGGCGTCGAGCACCTGGTCGTAGAAGGAGAACGTGCCCGGAACTGCTGCGGCTTCGGTAAGCCCGAGGCCCTGGAGGCGCTTGGCGGTGCCCAGCTGGATCTCCTTGGCGGCGGCGTCCAGGGCAGCGGCGTCGATCTTGCCTGCCCAGTAGGCTTCAACGGCCTTCTTCAGCTCGCGGCGGCGGCCGATGCGGGGGTAGCCGAGGATGGAGGCGGACGGGAACGCGGTGTTCTGTTCAGTCATGTCAGTTCCTTGAATGGTTGCGAAAAGCTGGCAATGTCGGGGGGAGGAAGCGGTCAGCTGGCAGGCTGACGGCAGGCGAATCGAGTCGGCTCGCGAGCCGACGGCAGGCGATGCCGCTCAGCTGGCGAGCTGGCGGCGGGCGAGTGCGTTCAGGCGGCTCGACGGGCGTGCCGGCCGGGCAAGCGACAGCTTGTCCAGCACTTCCAGCGCGCTCTGGTGCTCATTGAACGTGTAGATGTGGAGTCCGGGTGCGCCGGCGTCCAGGGCCGCGTTGGCCAGGTCCACCGTCGCGCTGACTCCGATGCGGAGCCGCTCGGCGTCGGTATCCGCGGCAGCCATCCGCTCGATGAGCTCCGGGGCGGGTTCGACGCCGGTCAGCTCGCCGAGGCGCTTGAGCCTCCGCAGGCTCGTGAGCGGCATGACGCCGGGAATGATGGGGATGGTGACGCCGGCCCTGCGCGCCCTGGTCACGAGGTCCGCATATTGCTCCGTGCGGAAGAACACCTGGGTGATCGCGAAGTCGGCACCTGACCGCTGCTTGGCCAGCAGCACCTCCACGTCGTGGGCCTCGCTCGGCGATTCAGGATGCCGCGTGGGGTAGGCTGCCACACCGACGGCGACCTTTCCGGCGCACAGCAGTGCCGAGCGCCGCTGCTCCACCCGGCGGATGAGCTCAATCAGGTCCTGGGCGTAGCGCAGCGAGCCGCTGACCGGTTCGCCGCTGTCCTTGGGCAGGTCGCCGCGAAGGGCAAGGATTCCGCGGACGCCGGCGTCGAGCAGTTCACCGATGATTTCGGCGAGCTCAGCTGGCGTGTTGCCCACACAGGTCAGGTGGGCAAGCGGCCGGAGTGTGGTCTCCAGCACCAGGCGGTTAATGAGTTCGACGGCGGTGTCCCGGTTGGAGCCGCTGGCACCGTAGGTGACCGATACGTAGTCGGGATCGGTGGCCTCCAGTTCCCGGATGGTGTTCCACAGGGTCTCGGCGGCAGCCGGCGAACGGGGCGGAAACAGCTCATAGGAGAGGGCCACCGGCGCGGTGTCGGAGAGATTTGGATGTGTTTCAATAAGGCTTGGTGGTGACATTTGCGTCCTTGGCTTTGGGCCATTGAAGGCTGCGCTGCCGTGGCGGTCAGCCGGGGCAGCAAGCGGTCAATGAATTGAGTTTGGGGAACACGGGACGAACTTCGGCAGGGCGCAGCCGCGACTGTTACGCCTGTAAAGAAGTCCACCGTGAGCAAATGTCAGGCCCACATGGGGGCACCCACACCCTCCTTGGCGGCCGGCGGGCGGCACATCCGCAGCGGAGGATCGCTGACACGTTACCTGGGTAACTTGTATAGAACTCTAGAAGCCCTCCGGGGACGCCTTCAAGTTGACGCCGAATTAAGACGCTGCTTTACGCCGGATTGGATGCCCGTCCAAAATTATCTTCGCCCAAATGGACTCTTGCGTTTCTTGGACCCCGGGAGCCGCGCGAGAAGCCAGCCCGCGCGCGCCCTGTTCAAACCGGGGAAATTAGTCCATTCTTTTGTCACGTCGTATCGGATTCAGCAAGGTCTCAGGTTGAGGAGGCTGGATGCTTCTTCTGGTTCTTCCTCGGTGAATCGTCCCGAGAGAACATTATCCGCGCCCACGAGAGCCCGCACCGTCCCATGATTCGCCTGCCGGCAGGGCGCGGTTAGCCAGCGTTCTGCTGCGGCCGGGCACGGCTCTGACGCCGCGGTGGAGGTGCTGGAAACCAGAATCCCCACGGCGAAAGGCCCCCGAGATGTTCCAGCTCAAGAAACCACCGCTTTACAAAGCACGGTCCGCCCCGGGCTTCTCCCTTGTGCTCCTCGTCGCGCTGGCCACAGTTACGTCCTGCTCCCCTCAGCAAAATGCCGCCCCGCAGGCCACCTCCGGTTCCGCCGCACCGACAGAGACGTCGGCCGCAGCCTCCCCAACCGGATCTGCCGCTTCGGGATCCGCCACCCCCGGCTCAAGCGGGACAGCCGGTGCGGACGAGCTTTGCGGTCCCGGCTCCGCGATCAACTTTGACATCTCACAATTCCAGTCATCGCCCAACGTTGACAACAAATGGTTCCCGCTCAAGCCGGGCATGCAGTACACCACCACGGGCGACGTCAAGAGTGCCGAGGGAGACATCAAACGGACGGTGGTGCACTCAATAACGGGACTGACCAAGGTCATCGACGGCGTGAAGACCCAGGTCATGTGGGACCGCGACTACGCCGACGGTGAGCTCGTGGAATCCGAACTGGCGTTCTTCGCCCAGACCAACAGCGGCGACGTCTGGCTGTTCGGTGAATACCCGGAGGAATATGAAGGCGGGAAGTTCGCCGGTGCGCCTGCCACCTTCATCCATAGCCTGGACGGGGCCCAGGCCGGAATCGCCATGCAGACGGACCCCCGGACCAACACGCCCAGTTATGTCCAGGCCCACGCGGCGAGCGTCGACTTCCTGGACTGCGGGCAGGTCTTCAAACAGAACGAGCATGTGTGCGTCGCCACGGGTTGCTATGACGATGTGCTGGTGATTGACGAACGCAACCCGCTGGAGCCTGCGGCAGGCCACCAGCGGAAGTTCTACTCGGCCGGAACGGGCTTGGTGAAGGTGACAGCTGTGGGCGGAACTAACCAGGAGACGCTGGAGCTCGCCAAGATCGAACAGCTCACCGACGCCAAGCTGAAGGAAATCAACCAGGAGGCGCTCAAGCTCGACCAGCATGCCTACCAGGTCAGCAAGAACGTCTATGCCAAGACGGACAAGGCTGAGGTTGCCACTGAAACGTCTGCCCCTGCCAGCAGCCCGGCTACGAGCGACAGCCCGACGGTTCAGCCCGGCTACTAGTCGGAACTAGTGTCCAACACAGGAAAGGGTACCCGGCGGGAGGTCACCGGGTACCCTCCCCTTAGCCCACGATCAGGTCTATTCTGATGCCATGATCCAGCTACCAGCCAGCTACGAGGAATATCTCGTTGGCAAGGACCCAAGCTTCGTCGACATGGTCCGTCCGATCCTCCTCCAGTCGGCAGCGGACCAGTTGCACGGCGTCCGGGTGCTCTATATCCCCCGCGGGCACCAGGCACACCTCGACGATACGATTCCCTACGGGACAATCGTCGAGGACATCGACTAGCGCTCAGCCCTCCAGCAGCAGCCGCTGGGCCCGGGGCGCAAGGGTGTGCTCAAGGACCAGGCATGCAGCGCCCACCGCTCCCACGTCCTCCCCCACGCCCGTGCCCACGACTTCGACGGCGTGGATGTTGCCGGCGTCGCTGTTCTGCTGGATCAGGCCGGGGACCTTCGCCAGGTAGCGCGCGGACAGCAGCGGCCAGAAGGGGCCGCCAAACACCACCCGGTCCACGTCCAGCGTGTTGGCCACCGCTGACGCAGCCCTGGCCACGAGTTCTGCTGATTTGTCGATGATGGCCGCCGCTTCGCTGTTGCCGGCGTCGGCTGCTGCGCAGAGCATGGCGAACCTTTCCTGGACGGCAGAGTTGCTGGTGGCAGTTCCGGGCCCATCCAGAATGCCTGCAGCCTGGGCCTGCGCGACGAGGACCTGGGGTATGCAGGTGGACTTGACGCAGCCGCGCAGCCCGCAGTCGCAGGGGGCTCCGTCAGGGTCGACGATGATGTGGCCGATTTCGCCGGCGTTGCCTGACGTGCCGCGGACCACCTCGTCATTGAGGACAATGCCGCAGCCGATACCGGTGCCCATGTACATGAAGACAAAGCTGCCGGCGCCGCTGGCTCCGCCCGCCCAGGTTTCCGCGACCGCCGCGCTGGTGACGTCCTTGTCCATCAGCACAGACAGTCCTGTCGCCTCAGCCAGCGCATCCCGGAGCGGAACACTGTCCCAGCCGTCCATGAGCGGCGGCTCCACCACCGTGCCGTTGTCGTGGTCGATGGGGCCTGGTGCGGCGACGCCCAGGCCGGCAATCTTGGCACGATCCACCCCGGAGGCCTCGATCAGCTTGTCGATTTCGGCGGCAATGGCCGTAATGACCGCCTCGGGCCGGGAGCTGTCCGGCGTTTTCACGCTCGAATGCAGGACCACTGCACCCAACAGATCAAGGACGACGAACGTTGCCACGGCGGGGTCCAGATGCACCCCGACGGCATACATGCCGGCGGGATTCAGGCGAAGGATGGTTCGCGGCTTGCCGGGTCCGCTGCCCTCTTTGCCCGCCTCGACAATAAGGTTCTGGTCCAGCAGTCGGCGGGAAATGTTCGAAATGGTTTGCGGGGACAGACCGACGATCTGGGCAAGCTCAACGCGGCTGAGCCCTCCGGCGGCACGGCGGATGGCATCGAGAATGACAGTCAGGTTGAAGTCGCCCATCCGCGGCAGATTGGTTCCGCGCCTCGGCGAGGGCTGGCGGATCTCGGTCAAGAATTCCCCTTAACATCTTTTGTTGGCCACTACCAATGTCTGAATCGTACGTTACGCCCCGGGGAACGGGTACGCCCCACGCTCAGCGCGGTGCAGTCGCGTTCGACGACGGCTGGCGGGGCTCAGTCGACCGCCCGCCTGACGCTGACGGCCACCGTGAATTTGGGATTCCGGCCCCGCACCGTGGTGGGACCAACCAGTCGGTCCAAGGCCGTCACATAGCGCAGGTGACTGTTGAATACCGTCCAGAGCTCGCCGCCGGGTGCCAGTACCCGGCCAGCTGCTTCGAAGAGCTTCAGCCCCGCCCCGGCGTGGACGCTGGAACCGAGGTGGAACGGGGGATTCAGCAGGATGAGGTCCGCGCTCCCGGCCGGAAGGGTGCTCATTGCGTCATCCTGGACAGCCGCGATGCTGGCCGCGAGGCCGTTGGCCCGGGCAGTTGCCACTGCCGACGCCACTGCGGCCGCGGACCGGTCCGTGGCGATGACCTCGGCTTCGGGGTGCCGGCGGGCATACATTGCGGCCAGGATCCCGGTGCCGCAGCCCAGGTCCACGGCCTTGGCGGCGGCCGGGATCTCCGGCAGGAATGACAGCAGGAAGCGGGTTCCAATGTCCAAACGTGTGCCGGCGAAGACGGCGCCGTGCGCGCAGATGTCCAAGCCGAGTTCGGCGTTGTGTTCCGTCACGGGGTAGGGCGGTTCGCACTCCGCACGCTTCGGGTCGGTGGCCAGGAGCAGCCGTGATTTTTGCCGGGCCAGCTGCGGCTGGACCGTTCCGAAGTATTTGCCCAGCACGGCGTTCATGCCCAGGGACATGTGCTTGACCCGGCCGCCGGCAAGCAAGACAGCGCCGGCGGGCGCGTGCCGGGCAACGGCGTCGGAAATTTCCTCGAGTTCGGCGAGGGTCCGGGGAAGCTGCAACAGCACCAGGTCCGCGCCGGCCAGCAGTTCAGCGCCGAGCGGCAGCTGCGCAAAGCCCCCGGAAACTCCCAGGGCCTCAGCATTGTTGCGGAGCGCCCGCTCCCCAGTGACCAGGTCCTGGTGCACCTTCACCTCGGCCGGCACCGGGCCGGCACCGCCGGCCAGCAGCCCGAGCGTGAGCGCCCCGTAGTTGTCCCCGATGACGGCTACCGTGCTGTCCGGGGTGAGCAGATCCCCGGCGGCGTCCAGCAGGAGGGAGTCCGTGGCGTCCCACGCCTGGAGGTTGGCGGCCTCGACATCGGGGTGCCTTCGGAGCAAGCCAAGGACCTGCCCAAGACCATTTTCTGTCACGTGGTGCCGCCGCCTCTTCCTTGCTGATGACCCGGCGGAATTCCGCCGGTGCAAATCTACCGCGGATCCGTCACGGCTGCGGTGGGGGCCAGGAGTTTGAGGATAGCGGTCACCGCGGCCCGGCCGGCGCGGTTGGCGCCGATGGTGGACGACGACGGGCCGTAGCCCACCAGGTGCACACGGGGTTCCGCCGCCACCTGCGTTCCCTCCATGGCAATCCCGCCCCCTGGTCCCCGCAGGTGCAGCGGCGCAAGGTGCTCCAGCTCGGCGCGGAACCCGGTGGCCCACAGGATCACATCCGCCGCGAGGAACCCGCCGTCCGCGAGCCGGACGCCGCCGGGTTCTATCGCCGTGAACATCGGCCGGCGGTACAGTACGCCGCGCGCGGCAGCCGCCCGGAGAGCCGGAGTCCAGATGAGACCTGTGGCGGCGACGACGCTTTGCGGCGGCAGCCCCTGCCGCACCCGTTCTTCCACCAGGGCGACGGCGTCGTGGCCGGACTGCCGGTCGAACGCGTCCCGCCATACGGGCTCGCGGCGGGTGAACCAGCTTGTCGTCGTGACGCTGGAGATTTCGTCCAGCAGCCCGACGGCGGAGATTCCGCCGCCCACCACGATGACGTGCAGCCCGCGGAACTCCTCGGCGGACACGTAGTCGGCCACATGCAGCTGGCGGCCCCCGAACGTGAACTGGCCCGGATAGATCGGCCAAAAGGGCCTGGTCCAGGTTCCGGTGGCGTTGATGACTGCCCGGGCCGTCCAGCCGCCGTCGGACGTGGTGATCCTTAACCGCCCCGCCGGGTCAGCGTCCGCACGTTCGACGGCGAGTACCTTGACGGGCCGCTCGACGGCCAGCCCGACCTGCCGCTCGTAGGCGGCGAAGTAGCGGCTGAGGAATGCCGAGCTTGGTTCCGCCGGGTCGACATCCGGCTGCGGTATTCCGGGAAGGTCACTGATGCCGTTTACGGTGGCCATGAGCAGGGTTTTCCAGCGGTGCCGCCAGGCTCCGCCCGGCCCGGCCTCGGCGTCCAGCACCGCGTACGACCGCCCTGGACCGTCCGCCGTGGCTGCACCACTTGGCTGCTCTCCGGCCTGGGCTGGCGTGAAGCCGCGGCGGGCCAGGTGGAAGGCCGCGGAGAGGCCGGCCTGCCCGGCTCCGATCACCACGACGTCGGCATTGCGGTTAGATCCACCGATTACGGTGCCGCCGTTCTGGATGGCTCCTTTCCGGGTGCCGCTCTGGGTGCCGCCGTTCTGGATACCATCGCTCAATAGTGCCGCTCCCCAGGCTCGCTGATCCGCTTCATTTCTTCATCCTAGGCGCGTCCCGGCCCTGCTGCCGCGCGTCCTTGGCACACGGCAGGCCCTCCTGGACATGAGGTGCAGGAGGGCCTTTGGGCTATTAGTCGGTTGCTTTGCTTGTTTAGTCGTCGCTGCCGTGGCCGCCGCTGCCTCCGCTGTCATCGCCCGGCTCAACGGCCTTGCGGTCACCGCCCTTGTCGTCGCCGGGCTCGGCAGACGTCCGAAGTCCACCGTGGTCATCGCCGGGTTCGGCAACGCGCGGCGCCTGGTCTGAGCGGAGACCGCCGTTGTCGTCGCCGGGCTCCGGGGTGGTCCGGAGGCCTCCCTTGTCATCACCGGGTTCAACCGAGAGGGAGCCGCTGCCAACGAAGTTTTCTGCAGGCGCTGCCACGGTTCCGCCCTTGTCGTCGCCGGGCTCAGGGGTGGTCCGGAGCCCTCCCTTGTCGTCACCCGGCTCGGCCGGCTTCGACGCCTTCTTGGCGACTGATGCCTTCTTGGCGGCTGATGCCTTCTTGTCGTGGGCTTGCTTGTCATCACTGGACTTCACGGCCGACTTGGGGGTTGCCTTGGCGGAGCTGACGGCGGGGGTTCTGGTGGCAGAGTCGTCCGTGACAAGGACGTTCCTGGTGTCGTCACTGGTACCCGTGCCGGTGTTGCTCAGCGACTGGGTGGTGGCGAAGGCGGCACCTCCGGTGAGGAGAACGCCGGCGACGGATAATGCGAGGGCTGCTCTTGTTTTCATGGCTCCACACTAGGAACTCGCTGTCGAGGATAGGTGCAAAGAAAATCCAAGAGTTGTCCAAGATTGCCTACGACCCTCCCCAAGTTGCACCGCCCCCCGGGGCCTTGCGGCGGCCGACCGCCGGGGCAGGACGGAGTTCCGCGGTCAGGTGCGACGGGTCAGACAGGGAGAGCGCAAGGCAAGACAGCGGTCAGGAAACGGTGCGCCGGCAGGAACGCAGGCGGCAGGGTCAGCTGCGCCCCGTGGGCCAGCTGTGCCCTGCGGGTCAGTCGTCGGCGCCGTGGCCGCCGCTGTCGTCGCCGGGCTCCGGCGCCTTCCGCAGGCCGCCCTTGTCATCCCCCGGCTCAACGGAGGCCACGCCGCCCGGCACAGGTACGGGCTGAACTGTCACCGCTCCACCGGCCGGCCCGCCACCGGGGCCGGACGTCGACGGTACCGCCGCGGAACCGCCGGCATTACCGGGCGCGGCCGGGACAGATTTTGCCGGATTGGCTTTCGCTGTGTTTGATGCCGCTGCACCGGACTTCGCGGGGCCTGGCTTCGCGGGGCTGGATTTTGCCGGGGTGGCATCCTTCTGTGCGCCCGCCGGCGTCGCTGTTGTCTGCGGGGTGGCCTTTGGTCCGGCGCTGGTGCCAGGAACGGGAGGCACTGCGGCATTCGGAAGGAGGACAACGTTGGCATTTCCGGTGCCGGGGGGCGAGACGTTCAGGACCTGCGTGTTGACGGCAAGTGCCGCCGAGCCCGCTGCGAGGATACCTGCAACGGACAGCACCAGGGCCGCTCCCGTCTTCATGGCTCCACTTTAGGGGCAAAGCGGGTAAGACAGTCCCAAGGAATATCCAAGATTCGTCAAAGATCGCGGTCTCGGCAGCGGGATTAACGAAAAAGCCGCCCGATCACGGTCAGTTCCGTGATCAGGCGGCTACTTGGTGGAGCTGAGGGGACTCGAACCCCTGACCCCCTGCATGCCATGCAGGTGCGCTACCAGCTGCGCCACAGCCCCAAGCCGTTCCCTCCGGGATCTTTGCGTTTTCCCGAAGCAACCCGACCAGCGTAGTCCAGAAATCGCCAGGATGCGAATTGGTGCCATGTGGCTTCCGTCACGTTCTCCACAGCACCCGCAAGCGGGATCAGCACTACTTTCCGGCAAAGAAAAAATCCGCCGGAATCTTTCGATTCCGGCGGATCGTCCGGTGGAGCTGAGGGGACTCGAACCCCTGACCCCCTGCATGCCATGCAGGTGCGCTACCAGCTGCGCCACAGCCCCATATTCTTGCTGCTTCAGTTTCCGATCTCTCCGAAGCAACTCAAATATCTTAGACCAGCGTTTCTGAAAATTCCAAATCGGGCATATTCAGTCGCGCGCGGGCTACTCCTGCTCGGCGGCAGCAGCGGCCTTGGCCGACGCGTCGTCTCCCAGCTGCAGGTCCACCACCGGGCAGTCCTTCCACAGACGCTCCAGGGCGTAGAAGACACGGTCTTCCTCGTGCTGAACGTGGATGACGACATCTGCGTAATCCAGCAGGACCCACCGGCCGGCCGAACGGCCTTCGCGGCGGACCGGGCGGAGATCCTGCTTGATGAGTTCCTCTTCAATGCCGTCGACTATGGCGTTGACCTGGCGTTCGCTGGGTGCTGAAGCGATCAGGAACACGTCCGCCAAAGCCAGGCGTTCGCTGACGTCGAGGGCGACGATGTTTTGGGCGATCTTGTCCGCCGCGGCCCTGGCTGCGTGCCGGGCTATGGTGACGGATGATTCGGATGCGGTCACGGGACTCCTTGTGGTGATGAAAAGCGTAGGTGGTGGTACTGGCTGAAGTCAGCGTGAAAGGCCGCTGATGATCATGATGATGCCGGCAACGAGGGCGATTGCGCCGAGCGCCAGGACGCCAAGCTGGATCATCCTCAACCGGTTGGCCCGGGCCAGCCCGGCGGTGGCTGCGTCCAGGGGCTCCAGCCCGTAGGCGGATTTCGCGGACACGGGCGGCAGCCCCGCCACGTCTTCGCCGGACTCGTCGGTCCAGGCCTCATTCTGGTGGGCCACGGCCGGAGGCGCTGCTGCCGACCGCGCCGCCGCTTCCGCCCGGGCAATGACCCGCGACCGTCCGGTGGACGGCGCGCTGGGGCGGGACGCCTTGGCTGTCCGGTTGCCACGCGCCGGAACCCGCGGACCAGGGTTGGTCACCACGGGAACATGAGAGGTGGCCGGCCGCTTCATGACGGGACGGTCCACACCGGGCACCTGTTCGAATTCCAGCGGTGTCACCATAGCGAGGTTGCTGGCGGTGGACGGACCGTTTTGTCCGCTCTGCTGGGGCGTGTTCTGTTCGGCAAGCTTCTGCTTGGCCATGGCCCGCTTGTTGAGCACAGCGGCCCGTTCGGCCAGGGCAATCTGCTGGGCCAGGATGTCCGGATCCACGGCTTCAGGGTCTGTCGCCGCGATGTGTTCCATCTTGGCGATCTGGTTCTTGGCCTGTTCGGCGAGGAGGGTACGCGCTTCAAGGGCCTGCTCAACGGTCATGCCCTCGGGCAATTCGTTCCCCGCCGACGTCGCGGGCCGCGGGCCCGGACCGCCGGAGGGCTGGCCTGCAGGCTTCGACCCGGTGGCAGGAGCGGGTTTGCCGGCCGTACCGGAGGAAGGGTCTGGCGAGGAAGCGGGCGCTTTCCCGGTGGAGGCGCCGCCGTCGGCCGGGGGCACCACGGGCATCGCCGAAGTAACCGCCTGCTCCTTGAGCTGCATCAGCCGCAGCTGGCGGCGCGTCGGCGGGCCGCCGCCGGAAAGCTGCTCTTCCTTTTCGGACAGCTCCTTGATGGTCCGCAGGGCGGCCCTGTCGCGGGCACGGATCTGGGACGAGCGTTCGGCGGCTGAGCCGGCTGGCGCGGAATCCGCGGGGCCCGGTGCCACCCGGCGTACGCGTTCAGCGGCATTTTCCTGCCTGGCATCTCCGGCGGCACGTGAAGAGCCAGGCTTTTCCGGGCCGGCGGGAGCTGGCGTGCCCGTGCCTGCCGGCGCCGGGCGCTTCGAGGCAGCCGGGTTCGGGGCGGGAGCCTTTGAAGCGGGCGGTTTGGAGGCAGGGACTGACTCACCGGCACCCGGGGGCGCGGCGTTCCGGTTCTGGGCCAGGGCTTCGTCCCGGGCCTTGCGCAGTTCTCGGCGACTGCGGATCGGTTGCTGTTCCTGACTCATCTCAAACTCATTCAGTGCTGGCTGGATCGTTTGTCTCGGTAGTTTCGGAGCTGCTGTTCCCGGCCGGTGCGGCATAGAGTCCGTATTTCGCGATGTACTGCACCACTCCGTCCGGCACCAGGTACCAGACGGGGTTATGGGCAGCAACGCGGGCGCGGCAGTCTGTTGACGAGATCGCCATGGCGGGGACCTCGAGCAGGCTGACGTCCTTCCGGCCCATGCCGTCGAGCTCATGGCCTGGCCGGGTTACTCCCACGAAGTGGGCCAGCGACCAGAGCTCGTCGATGTCCTTCCACGACAGGATTTGCGCCAGGGCGTCGGCGCCGGTGATGAAGAACAGGTCGGCGTCGGGCCGCTGCGTACGCAGATCGCGGAGGGTGTCGATGGTGTACGTGGGACCGGGCCGGTCAACGTCGACCCGGCTTACAGTGAAACGCGGGTTCGACGCCGTCGCGATCACCGTCATCAGATAACGGTGTTCGGGTTCGCTGACCTTCTTGCTGGACTTCTGCCACGGTTGGCCGGTGGGGACGAACACGACTTCATCGAGGCCGAATTTGTCGGCCACCTCGCTGGCGGCCACAAGGTGGCCGTGATGGATGGGATCGAAAGTCCCACCCATCACGCCCAGCCGCAGCCGGCGCTGCGTATCCTTGTGGTGCAGTGCGGCGGAAATGTTAGTGGCCCTGGCCGTGGTCGTGCTTGTTGGGGTGCTGGCGGTGCGGGTCCGCGTGCTCGTCAACCGGAGAGTGACGGTTGCCCAGGTTGACGTAGGAGAGGGTAACGAGCATCAGCACCACCAGGATGGCAAACATCGAGATGCCGAAGACCCATGGCTCGGCCCACAGGGGCGCTCTCTCCTCGTGTTCGGCAACTGACGCGGCAATCTGCTGGAGCAGCATTTTCTCCCCTAGGAATGTTAAGGATGACAACGGCGGAGATTCCCGCCGGTCCGGACTTCTTTACTATGTTACCGCTATGTCAGGAGCGGTTTCCGCGACGTTAAGCGCGGACCTGGCCCTCGCCCTGGACAATCCACTTGGTGGTTGTCAGCTCGGTCAGGCCCATCGGGCCGCGGGCGTGAAGCTTTTGGGTGGAAATGCCGACCTCGGCACCCAGGCCCAGCTCGCCGCCGTCGGTAAACCGCGTGGACGCGTTCACTATGACCGCAGCGGAATCGATTTCCGCGATGAAGCGCTCCGCGTTTCGCAGGTCATTCGTCAGGATGGCTTCCGTGTGTCCAGTGGACCACGTGCGGATGTGCTTCACGGCGTCATCCAGGCTGTCCACCATGGCCACGGCCAAGTCCAGGTCCATGTACTCGGTGGCCCAGTCGTCGTCCGTAGCCGGGAGGGACTCCACCGACGCGGGAAGGGCAGCCCGGACGCGGTCATCGGCGTGCAACCGGACACCCGCCTTGCTCAGGGCTGCGGCGACCGCGGGCAGGACCGTGGAGCCGGAGTGCACAAGGAGTGTCTCCACTGTGTTGCAGACGCTGGGGCGCTGCGTCTTGGCGTTGAGGAGGATCTCCACCGCCATGTCTTCACTGGCCGACTCGTCGATGAAGATGTGGACGTTCCCCTCGCCGGTCTCAATGACCGGCACGGAGGAGTTGTTGACGACGGTCTGGATCAGCTCACGGCCGCCGCGCGGAATCAGCACGTCGACGCGCCCGCGGGCACGCATGAGCACGTTGGCGCCCTCACGGCCGAACTGGTCCACGGTCTGAACGGCATCCGCCGGCAGGCCAACGGACTCCAGGGCGTCGCGCAGCACGCGGATGAGGGCTTCGTTGGTGAAGCCTGCTGCCGAACCGCCGCGGAGGATCACGGCGTTGCCGCTCTTGAGGGCCAGGCCGGCGATGTCAACGGTCACGTTCGGCCGAGCCTCGTAAATCGCGGCAACCACGCCCATGGGGACGTTGACCTGGCGCAGGCGCAGGCCATTGGGCAGGGTCTGGCCCCGCACCACATTGCCCACGGGATCGGGCAGGCCGGCCAGGTTTTCCAGGGCGGCCGCGAGGGCGGCAATGCGGGTTTCGTTGAGGGTCAGCCGGTCCAGGAGGGCGGCGGACGTGCCGTTGGCGCGGCCTGCTTCCACGTCCTTGGCGTTCGCGGCCAGGATCTGCTGCTTGTTCGCGACCAGGGCGCCGCCGATGGCGCGCAGGGCCTTGTCTTTCCAAGCCCGGTTGGCGCGGCCCATGCTGCGGGCGGCCTGGCGGGACCGGTCGGCGATCGCGTACACGGCGGACTCGGTCTCAGCGGGTGTGGGCTGCCTGTCTTCCGGCAGGCTGGGGACCGTCGTGGCGTCGTTGGATGTCTCGGCTGCTTGGTTCATCAGTGCCTCAGTCATCATTCAAGTCTAGGCGAGTCCGGCGCCTAGACCAGAACCAGGTCGTCAACGTGAACAACTTCACGGTCGAAACCGCGGCCCAAAGCCTCGCCCAGCTCCACAGTGGACCGTCCGAGCATCTGCGGCAGTTCCGCCGCGGAGTAGTTCACCAGGCCGCGGGCGATCACCGTGCCGTCGAGCGAAACCATTTCGACGGCGTCTCCGCTTTCAAAATTGCCCTCAACAGCCTTGATGCCGGCGGGCAGCAGCGAGGTGCGGTTGTCCCGCACGGCCCGGACGGCGCCGTCGTCAATGATCAGCCGTCCCTGCACATGGGCGAGGTGCGCGAGCCACATCATCCGGACGGACTTGCGTCCGCCATTGACGGTAAACCAGGTTCCGACGTCCTCTCCGGCCAGCGCGGACGCGGCGTTGGCGGTGGACGTGACGAGGGCAGGGATGCCCGAATCGGCCGCCATCAGGGCGGCCTCCACCTTGGTCTGCATGCCGCCGGTTCCCACGCCGGCCTTGCCGGTCTTGCCGATGGAGACGCCGTCGAGGTCCTCAGGACCGTCCACCTGGGGAATCCGTTTTGCGCCCTGGGCGGGCGGGCCATCATACAGGGAGTCGACGTCGGACAGCAGCACCAGTGCATCGGCGCGCACCAGGTGCGCAACCAGGGCTGACAGCCGGTCGTTGTCGCCGAAGCGGATCTTGTGGGTGGCCACGGTGTCGTTCTCGTTGACGACGGGCACGACGCCGAGGTTCAGGAGCCGGTTGAGGGCACGGAAGGCATTCTGGTGGTGGCTGCGCCGCATGAGGTCATCGGCAGTGAGGAGCACCTGGCTCACGGTGACGCCGTGGGCGGCGAACGCGTGGGTATACCGGGCCATGAGCAGTCCCTGGCCCACGCTGGCCGCCGCCTGCTGGGTGGCGAGGTCGCGCGGACGCTTCGCCAGGCCGAGCGGCGCAAGGCCGGCCGAGATGGCGCCTGAAGACACGAGGATGATCTCGGTGCCCGCATTGCACTTGGCGGCCAGCGCGTCCGAAAGCTCGGTCAGCGCCTCCTCCGATATTCCGCCCTTGATGCTGGTAAGGGACGACGATCCTACTTTGACCACAATGCGGCGCGCCCTGGCGAGCATGCTGCGGTCGTCGGTCTTGGGTTCCTCGATGACAATTGCGGAAGTATCAGTCACGTGTGCGGGTTCACTCCTCATGTTCGGTGTTCAGTCCACTCTCCTTGAGGGGCCGGGCCGCCCGGCGCGCGCTGACGGACTCGGTCCAGATGCCGGCCTTGCGCTCGGCTTCCAGCTCGGCCCGTGCCGCTGCCTTCGCGTCGCGGCGCTCGATCTGTTCCTCGCGCTTCTGGCTGCGGGTGGGACGGTCGCCGATGTCTGCGAAGCGGACGTCCGTGCCGCGCGGCGAAGCCAGCAGCTCGGCGCCCGCCATCATGGTCGGCTCCCAGTCGAACACCACGCCGTCGTCCTCACCGATCACTACGGTGTCGCCGGGCTTGGCGCCCTGCTTGAACAGCTCGGTTTCGACGCCGAGCTTGGCCAGGCGGTCGGCAAGGTAGCCAATGGCTTCCTCGTTGGTGAAGTCCGTCTGCTTGACCCAGCGCACGGGCTTTTCACCCAGCACGCGGAACAGCGGCTCCAGGTTTTTCTCCTCGCGGCGGATCCGGAAACCGGTCTCGTTGACGGCGCGGGGCCGCAGTACCGGTGCGTGCACCTTCGGCGGCGTGGCTGCCACGCTGTCGCGGGCGGCCTGGACGATCTCTGCCATGGCGAAGCCAAGCTGGCGCAGGCCCTCATGGCTCGTGGCCGAAACCTCGAACACACGGTAGCCGCGGGATTCAAGCTCGGGCCGGACAAACTCGGCCATGTCCTTGCCGTCCGGCAGATCCACCTTGTTCAGTGCCACCAGCCGGGGGCGGTGGTTGAGCGGGACAACTTCGCCGTTCGAGCCGGCGTAGCTCATGTCCACCGCGTACTTTTCGAGCTCGGTTTCGATAATTGCGAGGTCGGAGAGTGGATCTCGGTCAGATTCCAGCGTACCGCAGTCCAAAACGTGCACCAAGGCGGCACAGCGTTCGACGTGGCGGAGGAAGTTGTGGCCCAGGCCCTTGCCTTCGCTGGCACCCTCAATGAGGCCCGGCACGTCGGCGATGGTGAAGCGGACGTCGCCGGCCTGGACCACGCCTAGGTTGGGGATGAGGGTGGTGAAGGGGTAGTCGGCGATCTTCGGGCGGGCCGCCGACATGGCCGCGATCAGGCTGGACTTGCCGGCGGAGGGGAACCCGACCAGGGCGATGTCGGCGATCGACTTCAGCTCCAGGACGATGTCGGCAGCGTCACCCTCGATGCCGAGCAGGGCGAACCCGGGCGCCCGCCGCTTCTGCGAGGACAGCGCGGCGTTACCCAGACCGCCGATCCCGCCGGACGCTGCGACAAATTCGGTGCCCTCCCCCACGAGGTCAGCAAGCACCTTGCCGTCCTTGGTCTTGACGACGGTCCCCTCGGGGACGGGCAGGATCAGGGTTTCACCGTTCTTGCCGCCGCGCCAGTCACCCATGCCGGGGCCGCCGTTGGTGGCATGCCGGTGGGGTGCGTGGTGGTAGTCCAGCAGCGTGGTGGTCTGCGAGTCGACGCGCAGGATGACGTCGCCGCCGTTGCCGCCGTTGCCGCCGTCGGGTCCGCCCAGCGGCTTGAACTTCTCACGGTGAACGGAGACACAGCCGTGGCCGCCGGTACCGCCGGATACGTGCAGTACTACCCGGTCTACAAAGCTCGCCACGTTGAATCTCCTCTGTTGCTGATCAGGCCGTCCTGGACGTCCAAATCGATTGTAATGCGGTTAAAAGAACAGTGGAGCGAGCCATCATGGCCCGCTCCACCGGTTCAGAACTTGTTGTTACTCTGCAGCTGCAGCAGCAACGATGTTGACGACCCGACGGCCGCGGCGCGTGCCGAATTCAACGGCACCTGCCTGCAGGGCGAAGAGGGTGTCGTCGCCGCCACGGCCAACGCCCGCACCGGGGTGGAAGTGGGTGCCGCGCTGGCGGACGATGATCTCGCCAGCGGAAACTACCTGGCCGCCGAAGCGCTTGACGCCGAGGTACTGGGCGTTGGAGTCACGACCGTTGCGAGTGGAGCTCGCGCCTTTTTTGTGTGCCATTTGGAATGCCTGCCTTTAATTCTTGAGACTGCGGGAAACCTGTTCAGTAACCGGTGGTTACTGGATACCGGTGATCTTGACCTTGGTCAGTTCCTGGCGGTGACCCTGGCGCTTCTTGTAACCGGTCTTGTTCTTGAACTTCTGGATGACGATCTTCGGACCACGGAGGTCCTGGAGGATCTCAGCCGTGACAGTTACCTTGGCCAGGTCCGCAGCTGCGGAGGTGACCTTGTCACCGTCCACCAGAAGCAGCGCGGGCAGCTCAATGGTGCTGCCAGCTCCACCGGCGACGCGGTTCAGGGTAACGAAGTCTCCAACGGAAACCTTCTCTTGGCGGCCGCCTGCGCGGACAATCGCGTACACCACTTGGGAACTCACTTCTCTCGACGTCTATTACTAAATTTGCGTGCGGAAGCCGGGTCCGGAAATTGGCCTGGTTCTCGCTGTGCCTCAACGCCGTGGATTCCCCGGGGGAACCCGTGAGCTATCCCAGGAACCTGTCCGAGTGGACGATCCCGGGTCATAACCCAAGTGTTGGCGTAAGCACCGAAGATCTAGAATACGCTAATTCCGTCGTCGGCCGCAAATGAGGCTGGCAGCGGCGGGTTGTCCGTGATAAGCGCCACAGGTGCCGCTTTCCCGCACATCCGATGCCGTGCGCGATTATCTTACCGGGTAGCGGGCCGGCTTCCGCTCAGCTGTGGCGGCTCGGCGCGTCGAAAAATTCCACCTCGTACCGGCAGGACTGCCGGAAAGCAGTGATCATCGCCGCGCGCTCCCCCGCTGACGCGGCCCGGCCGGCGTCGTCGGCGATTTCGATGGCCCGCAGGGTGGCGGCGGCGAAGTCCTCGTCGGCGTACGTCCGCAGCCACTCCGCGTACGGGTGCCCGGCCTGCGCTCCGGCGGCCACATATTCGGCGTGCAGACTCTCCCCCACCTCGGCGTACAGCCAGAAGCACGGCAGCACAGCGGCAACCATCACTGCGTAGCTGCCGCCTGCCGAAGCCGCGAGCAGATGATCGACGTAAGCTTTCGTGACCGGGCCCAGCTCCGGCTGCACGGTTCGCGTGCTGAGCCAGTTGCGGTGCAGTTCCGATTCAACTTCCAGGCACTGCTGGGCGGAGCGCGCCCAGAACAGCTGCTCGGACTCGGTTGGCGCCAGCGCGCTGGCCCTGGCCAGGACCCGGGAGTAGCCGTTGAGGTAGATGGCATCCTGTGCCAGGTAGTACGCGAATTCCTTCTCCGCCAGGGTGCCGTCGGCAAGCCCACGGATGAAGCCCAGGCCATAAATGTCTTCGAGGTCGGCAGCGGTCTCGGCGCGCAGCAGTTCGGCGAAGGCGCCCTTGGGCTCGGGCTGGGCTGTCGTTTCAGTCTGGCGGAGGTGGTGGAAATGGTTGACCGGTCCGTTGCCGGCGCCGACTTCCAGCAATCCGGAGGTCCGCAGGGCCCCGGCCAGCCACGGTTTGACCGCCCGCAGTGACGCTTCCCAGTCATCCAGCCGCGCCTGGGCCGTGGCCATGGCCGAGGAGAGCGAGCATCCGGTGCCGTGGCTGTTCCGCGTGCTGATCCGTTCGCCCGCAACCTCCACCACCTCCGCCGAGAGCAGCCCGGCAGTGTTCACGAGGGCGTCCGGGCAGGTTGAGCCGTTCAGGTGCCCACCTTTGACGAGGACCGTGGCACCGGTCTGGTCCGCCAGCCGCCTGCCCTGGTCGAGCGCGGCGGCCCAGTCCCCGGCCTCCGGTTCCCCCAGGAGCATGGCCAGTTCGGGAAGGTTCGGTGTAATCAGGTGCGCCAGAGGCAGCAGTTTCCGGAGTGCCGCCTCTGCAGATTCCTGGAGGAGGCGGTCACCGCTGGTAGCCACCATCACCGGATCGAGGACCACGACGCCGGGCCTTACCTTTTCGAGCCAGCCGCGGACGGCAGCGATGACACGTTCATCGCCAAGCATGCCGATCTTCACGGCGTCCACGTGGATGTCGTCGCTGACAGCGTCCAGTTGCGCTGACAGGAAGGAGGCTGGCGGAACGTGCACGCCGAGCACGCCGGTGGTGTTCTGCGCAGTGAGGGCTGTTATTGCGGCCATCCCGTAGCCGCCGTGGGCCGCAATGCTTTTCAGATCGGCCTGGATGCCTGCACCGCCAGAAGGGTCCGAGCCTGCGATGGCCAGGACGCGGGGAACGTCGCGGGCCCTCTGAATGCCCGGCTCATCGGTTTCCAGGAGTGACTTGTCGGCGGCCGCGGGTGCCGGCAGGAGTGACGCGGATGACAGTGTTGATGACAAAGAAGACATCCCTTCGCCGGTGCTAACCGGACAGGTTCAACGGGTTTGGATCTCAGCCGGCCCTTGCGCGGCACCCCGTGTCAGTCCTCCAGCCTAGCGGTTGGTTTAGTGCGCGGCGCCAAGTTTGACGATTGCGACAGGCTTCGGCGTGCGCTGTTGTCCCCTCCCCTTGCCTGCTGCCATTCGGCTACTGCCCTTTGCCGGCGGACGAATGTCCGGAACCAGAAAGGTCCGGCACCGCAACCGCGGTGCCGGACCTTTCAGTGGCGCTTGTTCCTACAGTTCTGAGGCGGGTACGCCGACCCCCAGAATGATCGGTTCGCTGGCCGGCCGCGGAGCCGCCTTGGCCGTCTGCGCATTGCCTGCCTCAGGCGCCTTGGCCTCGTGCGAGTGCCCGGCGGCTGCAGCCGGAGCAACCTCGTGGTGTTCCACGGATGTCTCGTTGGCTGCACCCTGGGGGCGGCTGGCACTGCGGTTGCGGCGCGGACGGCGGCTGCGGGACGGTGCCGCGGGGCTTTCCACCGGCTGCCGTGCAGCAGGCTGAGCCGCGGGCTGGCTTGCGGCCTGCTGGCCCTCCGGCTGCTGGCTTTCCGGGCGCTGGCTTTCCGGGCGCGCCGGCGCGGGAGCCTCGTCCTTGGCCTCCTCCTCTTCGGCGGGGGCAATCGGAGCGCCGAGGTGCGCGAAGGCTTCCTCCAGGCGGTCCAGCGTCAGGGCCGGCGGTTCCTTCACCGGTTCATCGCTGTGATCGACAAACGGAAGCACCACTTTCTCGCCGCCAAAGGTGAGCACTGCGCCGGGCCGTCCGGAGACGCTTTCCGTTTCCGGAGCGCGGTGCACCACGGGGCTTTCCGGTGCGGCGGCGGCGGGGCGGGGGGCCTCACCGGACGCTGCGGCACCGTGCGCAGCTTCTTCCTCATGCAGGTGTGCGGCGTGGGCCGCGGCGGCGATGTTGGCGAGGGCAGCGCGGGTCGCTTCAGCCTTGGCGTGGCGCTCCGCGTCTGACGGTTCGGGGTGGTGCGGCACGGCGGGGGCGGCCGGAGCTGCCTCGGAGGACGGCTGTCCGCCCTTGCCGCGGCGGCGCTTCCGCTCTGTCCGGGCAGGGGGCTGGACCTCGGCACGGTGCACGTGGTGCTCCGCGGCCACGGTGTTGGCGCGGCGGTGCTCCACCGGCTCGTCATGGGTGACGACTCCCCGGCCGGCACATGCCTCGCACTGCTCGCCGAAGACTTCCAGGAGGCCGGTGCCCATGCGCTTGCGCGTCATCTGCACGAGTCCCAGGGAGGTCACTTCGGCCACCTGGTGCTTGGTCCGGTCACGGCCCAGGCATTCCACCAGACGGCGCAGGACCAGGTCGCGGTTGGACTCGAGCACCATGTCGATGAAGTCGATGACGATGATGCCGCCGATGTCGCGGAGCCGCAGCTGGCGGACAACTTCCTCGGCAGCCTCAAGGTTGTTCTTGGTGACGGTCTCTTCAAGGTTGCCGCCGCTGCCGGTGAACTTCCCGGTGTTGACGTCAACCACCGTCATGGCCTCTGTCCGGTCAATGACCAGTGAGCCGCCGGACGGCAGGAAAACCTTGCGGTCAAGAGCCTTGTGGATCTGCTCGTCGATGCGCCAGGCGGAGAAAATGTCCTCGTCCTTGGTCCATTTTTCGAGCCGGCCCACCAGGTCCGGGGCAACGTAGGTGACGTAGGCCTCGATGGTGTCCCACGCTTCGTCGCCGGAGACGATCAGCTTGGAGAAGTCCTCGTTGAACACGTCGCGCACAACCTTGATGGTCAGGTCCGGTTCGCCGTAGAGGAGTTCGGGGGCGAGGACCTTGGTGGACTTCGCCTGGCTCTCGATGCCCTCCCACTGGGCACGGAGGCGGTTGATGTCGTGGGTCAGTTCCTCCTCGGAGGCCCCCTCAGCGGCCGTGCGCACAATGACGCCGGCGTCCTCGGGGAGGCGGTCCTTGAGGATTCGCTTCAGCCGGTTGCGTTCGACGTCGGGCAGCTTGCGGGAAATGCCGGTCATGGACCCGCCGGGAACGTACACGAGGTAACGGCCGGGCAGGGAGATCTGGCTGGTCAGCCGCGCACCCTTGTGGCCCACCGGATCCTTGGTGACCTGGACCAGGACGGAATCGCCGGACTTGAGCGCGTTCTCGATGCGGCGCTGTTTGCCTTCGAGGTTGACGGCTTCCCAGTTCACCTCACCGGCGTACAGCACGGCGTTGCGGCCGCGCCCGATGTCCACGAAGGCAGCTTCCATGGACGGCAGGACGTTCTGGACCTTGCCCAGGTAGACGTTGCCGATCAGGGAGTCCTGCTGCGTCTTGGAGACGAAATGTTCGGCCAGGACGCCGTCTTCCAGGACACCGATCTGAATTCTGTCGTCGCGCTGGCGCACGATCATCTGGCGGTCCACGGATTCGCGGCGGGCGAGGAACTCAGCCTCGGTGATCACCGTGCGGCGGCGGCCGGTGTCCCGCGATTCGCGGCGGCGCTGCTTCTTGGCTTCCAGGCGGGTGGAGCCCTTGACGCTGGTGACCCGGTTGCTCGCCGGTGCCTCGCTGATGGTCCGCGGGGCGCGGACGCGGGTGACCGTGTTGGGGGGATCGTCTTCTCCGCCGCCGGTCAGTTCCAGGTCCTGGTCGCCGCGGCGGCGGCGACGGCGACGGCGGGACGTCACGCCATCTTCGAGTGGCTCGCCTTCGTCTTCGCCGGCCTCGTCAGAAACTTCGGTGCCTTCATCGCCGTCGGTGATCTCACGGTCGGTCCGGCTGCGGCCTCGGCGGCCGCGGCTGCGCCGCCGGCGCCGCCCGCCGTCGTCCTCCAACTCGTCGTCGCCGTCCTCGGCTGCGGCTTCCTCTTTCGCGGCGGAAGCGGCAGGGCGGACCACCGTGTTCAGGTCAGGGGCCTGGAAGATAATCGACGTCACTGACGACGGTTCCAGGAAAAGCGAGCCCAGGGGCGACTGCCCTGCGGCCTCGTCTTCGGCCTCTTCCTCGACAGCGGACTCCTGTGCAGCCACGGGTGCAGCAGGGGCTGCAGTGGCCGGCGCTGCCTGGGTATCAGGGGCGCCGGCGGCCGGGGCGGGCTCATCAGCCTGTCCGGCTGAAGGCGCCTCAGTGGCTGTTCCCGGAGCGGCCGGAGCGGGCGACTCGGCAGATTCGGCTGACTCCGCGGGGCTTTCGGCCAGCTCCGCGGCCTTGGGCTTTGTTGCCCGCCGGCGGCGTACAGGCTTGGACTCGGCGGCCGGCTCTGCAACCGCCTGCTCAGTGGCGACCTGCTCAGTGGCGGCCGGAAGGGCCGCAGCCTCGACGGCCGGCTCCGTGGCGGCTACCTGCGCGCCACCTTCGTGCACATCAACTTCGGCCCCGGCAGCTTCCGCAAACGCGGGCAGCGGTTCTTCGGCGACCTTCTTCCGGGCGCGGGTCCGGCGGACCGGGGTTTTGGCAGGGGCTGCTGCGGCATCTCCGACAGCCGACTCCAGCACTGCGGCTTCTGGTGCTGCCGTTTCTGGTGCTGCAGTTTCTGATGCTGCGCCTTCAGACGTCAGGGTTTCCGGAGCGGGCAGCTCCGACGCCGCAGTCTCCGTGTCCGCTGCTGCGGCCTTGGGCGTAGCCTTGCGGCGGGTCCGGGTGGCTTTCTTGGGGGCCTCAGCGGCGGCTTCGCCGGTGGCAGCCGGTTCTTCGTTGACGGCTATAACCTGGTCATTATCCATATGTGGCAACACTCCTGCCCCTGACCTGCCGCCACATTCGGCACCCATTGGGGCACATATTGTCAAAACCCGCAGGCATTGACAGAAGTCAATTGGATACCAGCAGGCTCGCACCGGCAGTGGGGTGCGGCAGGCCTGACAGGCCGGCGGGATTGTTACTGGAACCCGTTGTTTCTGACAACCACAACCAGGTGCCGTCCAATGGAAGGTGGGAGGCTGGATCTTCTTTCCAAAGCCTGCACCACTGCTCATTGGCGGTCTTGGGAACAAGCCACCGGACTGGAGTTCGAATGTGGTTCGCGCTCCAGCCACGTTTATTCTCTCATATTGCCGTTCAAATACGCCGTAATTGTGTGACAAAGCCGGTCAAGGGCGAGATTGGCTACGAGCACAGCCCGCGTCAAGGTGGCGGCGATAGAATCTGGGCAGGAGCACCCGAGACAAAAGGACGCAATCCCATGCCACGCACTTCGCCTTCCACAGGCACGGACTACGAACAGGACCAGCGGGACGGTGCCCGGGCTGCTGCGGCTTCGGCCGGTGCCGCCGTGCCGGCCATGACGCGCGACCGCCCCTTCGGCTGGCTGCTGGTCATCACCGGCGTTGTGGGCTGGCTGGCATCCGGCATTCTGGTGCTGGAAAAGCTTGAGGTCCTCAAGGATCCCAACCATGCCACCGTGTGCGACGTGAACCCCTGGATTTCCTGCGGGCAGGTCATGCAGACGTGGCAGAGCTCGGTCTTCGGTTTCCCGAACATGTTCATCGGGATAGTCGCCTTCGCCATCACAACCACAGTCGGAATGGCACTGCTTGCCGGCGCCCGGTTTGCCCGCTGGTACTGGCTCGGGCTGCAGGCCGGCATCACCCTCGGCTTCATCTTCGTGGTGTGGCTGTGGTCGCAGGCGCTGTACTCCATCCACATCCTGTGCCCGTTCTGCATGGTGGTCTGGGCGGCGATGATCCCGCTCTTCGTCTGGGTGACCGTGCGGAACGTGGTCCACGGCGTGATTCCGGCGCCGGCAGGCCTGGCCCGCATCCTGGGCGACTCCGGCTGGATCATCACGGCGCTGCTCTACGTAGCCGTGATTGCGACCATCTTCTTTGCGTTCATCCAGGTGTTCGCCGGCACGTCGGGCTTCTAGCAGCACAGTCTTCCGAACGAAAAAGCGCGAACTGGCAGCTAACGCCCTCAAAACCAGCTTTTCGGGGCATTAGCTGCCAGTTCGCGCTTAACCTGCGGTGAAGCTTAGGCCTGGAACCAGATCTTGATTTCGCGCTCGGCCGAGTCCACCGAGTCGGAACCGTGGACCAGGTTCTGCTGGACCTTCAGGCCCCAGTCGCGGCCGAAGTCGCCGCGGATGGTGCCGGGGGCCGCCGTCGTCGGGTCCGTGGTGCCGGCCAGAGACCGGAAGCCCTCGATCACGCGGTGGCCTTCAAAGATCGCTGCAACCACGGGGCCGCTGAGCATGAACTCCACGAGCGGCTCGTAGAACGGCTTGCCCACGTGCTCCTCGTAGTGCTGCTCGAGCAGTTCGCGGCTGGCGTTGGTCTTCTTGAGTTCGGCCAGGGTGTAGCCCTTGGCTTCGATCCTTTTGAGGATTTCACCGGTCAGGTTGCGGGTGACGCCGTCCGGCTTGATCAGGACAAGGGTGCGCTCAATGCTCACAGTTGCTCCAATGGGGTTGGTTGTGGGTTTCGACGGTAAGTCTACGGGGTCCGGCCGGATCCTTTAGGTGCCGGATCCTTTAGGTGCCAGCGCCTTCAGTGCCGGCGGCCTCAGGGTGCGCGGCATCCCACTCAGCCTGCGCCTGGTCCCGCTGGGCGGACTCGCGGTCGATTCGGATGCCCGCCCGGATGCCGTACCACCAGGCGAGGGCGAACAGCGCGCCGACGAGGAACATCAGGGGTTCCGCGAAACCGCTCAGGATGAGCACCAGCTGCAGGATCCAGCCCAGCGCCACGCCCCACGGTTTGGACAGCACCGCGCAGGCCAGGATCAGCACCACGCTCAGTCCGATGCCCACCGAGAGGATCAGCGCCGGGGAGATCTCGGCGCGGCGCAGGCCGAACACCGCCAGCGTTGCGAAGAAGACCACGAAGGCCTCCAGCAGCAGCACCGTCGAGGCGAACATGACCTTGGTGGACCGCCGCTTCTTGGGCATGCCCGGGCGCCATTCACGCTGGGCCTTTGTCAGCCGGGCCATCAGCCGGCCGCCTTTCCAAGCAGGATGCGGGCGTCCGCCACCAGCGTGATGGAGCCGGTCACCAACACGCCGCCGGCGAGGTCGTCGTTGGCTTCGGCGCGTTCAACGGCCCACTCCAGTGCGTCGTCCAGCTTTTCGGCGATGTGCACGTTTTCCTCGCCAAAGCCGAGGTCGACGGCGAGCTCCGCCAGTTCCGCTGCAGGCACTGCCCGCGGGGAGTTGGACTGGGTGAAGCAGAATTCCTCCGCGAGGTCACCCAGGGATTCCTTGAGCTGGCGCAGGATCTCCTCGGCGTCCTTTTCCTTGAGCACGCCCACCACGACCACCAGCTTGCTGAAGCTGAAGGCCTCCTGGATCGCCTCGGCGGACGCCCGGATGCCATCCGGGTTGTGGGCAGCGTCCACGATGATGGTGGGGGCTGTCCGCACGACTTCCAGCCGGCCCGGGGACGACACGGTGCCGAAGGCTTCCTGCAGGACCTCCAGGGACAGCTCCTTCTCGCCGCCGCCAAGGAACGCCTCCAGCGCTGCCACTGCCACGGCGGCGTTCTCGGCCTGGTGGGCGCCGTGCAGCGGGACCATGAGGTCCGGATAGCGGCCGGCGAGGCCCTGGACGGTCACCACCTGTCCGCCGACGGCGACCTGCCGGGATTCGACGCCGAATTCCACTCCTTCGAAGCGGAACGGCACCTGCACCTCCTTGGCCTTCTCCAGCAGGACCTGTGCGGCATCCAGCGGCTGGGCCGCGCTGATAAGGAAGCCGCCGCGCTTGATGATGCCGGCTTTCTCGTAGGCGATGTCCTCGGTGGTGTCACCCAGCAGGTCTGTGTGGTCGAGGGAGATAGGTGTCACCACGGACACCTGGCCGTCGCCCACGTTGGTGGCGTCGGTGATGCCGCCGAGGCCCACCTCCATGATGGCCACGTTGACCGGCTGGTCGGCGAACACGGCGAAGGCGAGGATGGTGAGGCATTCGAAGTACGTCAGCCGGGGCTGGCCCTCGGCGGTGAGTTCGTCGTCGACGATCTGCAGGTACGGCCGGATCTCGTCCCAGATGCGCACGAACGTCTCGTCGGAGACGGGCTCACCGTCCAGGCTGATCCGCTCCGTGACCTTGGACAGGTGCGGGCTGGTGTAGCGCCCGGTGCTGAGGCCGTGGGCGCGCAGGCCGGCCTCGATCATCCGGGCCGTGGACGTTTTTCCGTTGGTCCCGGTGATGTGGATGATCGGGTAGGCCTTGTTCGGCTCCCCCAGCACATCCATGGCGCGGAACAGCGGGGCCAGCCGGGGCTCCATCTTGTTTTCCGGTGCACGGCCCAGCAGCTCGGCGTAGACGCTCTCCACGGAGAATTCGTCGGTCGGTTCAGAAGTCATGCTCAGGCCCCCACTTTTTCGACAGTGATGCGCGGTTCGGCAGAGTCGGCAGGCACGGCATCCAGCTCCAGCGTCAGCGTTTCGGTCTTCACCAGCTCGGCGTTCGCCAGCAGCGCGTCGATGACGTTCTGCGCGGCACTGACCGTGGTCCGGATCCGGTCGCTCACGTTCAGCGCGGCGTCCTTGCGGGCCTGCTGGATGGCACGGACCATGTCACGGGCCAGGCCTTCGGCCTCCAGCTCGGGGGTGACCTCGGTGTTCAGCACGACGAAGCCGCCGCCGGGGAGCACCGCGACGGAGGCCGAACCGCCGTCGGCCTCTGCCACCACCGTCTCCAGCGTGTATTCCTGCGGTTCCAGCTCAAGGCCGCCGGCGGTGACCACACCGGCGTCGGAGACCGACCAGTCGCCGGACTTGGAACCCTTGATGGCCAGCTGCACGTTCTTGCCGAGGCGCGGACCGGCGGCACGGGCGTTGACCACGAGCTTCTGCTCGATGCCGAACTCCTCCGGGGAGGCGCTGGCGGCGTCCAGCAGGCGGACCGAGCGCAGGTTCAGTTCGTCGGCGACGACGGCGGCAAAGCCTTCCAGCGCATCTGCACCGGGTGCCACGACTGTGAGTTCCTGCAGCGGCAGGCGCACGCGCAGGTTGGCGGCTTTCCGGAGGGAGGAGCCGGTGGAGCAGATCTGCTGCACGCGGTCCATCGCCTCCACCAGCGCGGCGTTGGACGGGAACAGCTCCGGGTCCGGCCAGTCGGCGAGGTGCACGGAGCGGCCGCCGGTGAGGCCGCGCCAGATCTCCTCGGAGACCAGCGGCAGCAGCGGGGCGGCCACGCGGCACACAGCTTCCAGGGCGGTGTACAGGGCGTCGAACGCGTCGGCGTTCTCGTCGAAGAAGCGCTGGCGGCTGCGGCGGACGTACCAGTTGGTGAGCATGTCCAGGTAGCTGCGGAGTTCGTCGCAGGCGCCGGAGATGTCGTACGTGTCCAGCTGGGCAGTCATGTTCCGGACGAGGTCACCGGTGTTGGCCAGCAGGTACTGGTCCAGCGTGTCGGTGTAGCCGTCGTACCGCAGTTGCGCGTCATAGCCAGAACCACCAGCAGCGGCGTTCGTGTACAGCGTGAAGAAGCTGTACACGTTCCACAGCGGCAGGATGACCTGGCGGACGCCGTCGCGGATGCCCTGTTCGGTGACCACGAGGTTGCCGCCGCGCAGGATGGGACTGGACATGAGGAACCAGCGCATGGCGTCGGAGCCGTCGCGGTCCAACACCTCGGAGACGTCCGGGTAGTTGCGCAGGCTCTTGGACATCTTCTGCCCGTCGGAACCCAACACGATGCCGTGGCTGATGACGTTCCGGAAGGCCGGGCGGTCAAACAGCGCGGTGGACAGGATGTGCAGCATGTAGAACCAGCCGCGGGTCTGTCCGATGTATTCCACGATGAAGTCGGCCGGGTTGTGGGTGTCGAACCAGGCCTCGTTTTGGAACGGGTAGTGCACCTGGCCGTAGGGCATGGAGCCGGAGTCGAACCAGACGTCCAGCACGTCCTCCACGCGGCGCATGACCGACTGGCCCTCTTCAGGGGTGCGGGGATCGTCCGGGTTGGGCCGGGTCAGTTCGTCGATGAACGGCCGGTGCAGGTCCACCTCGCCGTCCTTGTTCAGCGGCAGCCGGCCGAAGTCGGCCTCGATGTCCGCGAGCGACCCATACACGTCGGTGCGCGGGTATTCCGGGTCGCTGGACTGCCACACCGGAATGGGGCTGCCCCAGTAGCGGTTGCGGCTGATGGACCAGTCGCGGGCGTTGGCGAGCCACTTGCCGAACTGGCCGTCCTTGACGTTGCCGGGGATCCAGTTGATTTCCTGGTTCAGCTCGGACATCCGGTCGCGGAACTTGGTGACCTCCACGTACCAGGAGGAGACGGCGCGGTAGATCAGGGGGTTGCGGCAGCGCCAGCAGTGCGGGTAGCTGTGCTCGTAGCTGGCCTGGCGGACCAGGCGGCCCTGGGCGCGGAGCACCTGGGTGATGGGTTTGTTGGCGTCGAAGACCTGCAGGCCGACGATGTCGTGCAGGTCGCCGTGGGCGAACAGGTGCAGGAACTTGGCGCCCTCGTCCACGGAGAGGACTACGGGGATACCGGCTTCCTCGCAGACTTTCTGGTCGTCCTCACCGTAGGCCGGGGCCTGGTGGACGATGCCGGTGCCGTCGGTGGTGGTGACGTAGTCGGCCACGAGGAACACCCAGGCGTTCTGGGTGCCGTACTTTTCCGTGTCGGCGAAGTCATGCCAGAGAGGCTCGTAGCTGAGCCCTTCCAGCTCGGCGCCGGTGTGGGTGGACGTGACGGCGGCGGCCGCGGCAGCGGCGTCGTCGTACCCCAGGTCCTTGGCGTAGGTCCCCAGCAGGTCTTCAGCGAGCAGGAAGCTTCCGGTGACCGGCGCCTCGGCCGCGGCGGCCTTGATGCCGTTCGGCCCGGCGGGCAGCACTGCGTAGCTGATGGAGGGTCCGACGGCGAGCGCCAGGTTGGTGGGCAGCGTCCAGGGCGTGGTGGTCCAGGCGAGCGCCTGCACACCGGCCAGCTGCTTGGACAGTTCCGACTCCCCCGCCTTGACGGGGAAGGTCACCGTGACGGTCTGGTCCTGGCGGTTCTTGTAGACGTCGTCATCCATGCGCAGCTCATGGTTGGACAGCGGCGTCTCGTCCTTCCAGCAGTACGGCAGCACGCGGTAGCCGTTGTAGGTCAGCCCCTTCTCGTGCAGCTGCTTGAACGCCCAGAGCACGGACTCCATGTACTCGACATTGAGCGTCTTGTAGTCGTTGTCGAAGTCCACCCAGCGGGCCTGGCGGGTGACGTATGCCTGCCACTCGTTGGCGTACTTCATCACGGAGGCGCGGCAGGCGTCGTTGAACTTGTCGATGCCCATGGCCTCGATCTGGGTCTTGTCCGTCATGCCCAGCTGCTTCATGGCTTCCAGCTCGGCGGGCAGGCCGTGGGTGTCCCAGCCGAAGCGGCGCTCCACGCGCTTGCCGCGCTGGGTCTGGTAGCGGCCCACCAGGTCCTTGGCGTAGCCGGTCAGCAGGTGGCCGTAGTGCGGCAGGCCGTTGGCGAAGGGCGGGCCGTCGTAGAAGACGAATTCATTGCTGCCGGGGGTGCCGCCTGGAAGGTCGGCGCTGCGCTGGTCGATGCTGGCCTGGAAGGTGCCGTCCTCGTCCCAGTACTTGAGGATCCGCTCCTCGATCTCCGGGAACTTCACGGAGGCGGACACTCCTGCAGAGGAGCCCGGACCGGACGGGGCTGCTGAGGCCTTGGGGTAATACGTCATCTCGAACATCCTGGGTTGAGCTGGTGAACAAATTCAGGATGCGAGGACGGCGCACGCACAGTCCTGCGACTGCACCGGCACCGCGGTACCACCTCACTTACCGCTGCCAACTCCAAGGAGTTCGACGACGGCCGCTCATTGCTGCTGTGACGGGCTTACCCGTCCGGTTCTACTGGCCTGGTCCCCGCGATCGGTTGTGCGCACCGCGGGCCGGGTGTTCTTCCGGAAGCTCACCGGTGATGGCCGGGTCAAAGCTGCTGGCTCCAGTCTAACTGCTGAGGCCGGGGCGGCCACAACCATCCGGCGGCCGGAGCCTAGACTCGATCCATGACTGCTTCGGCCCGCCGCGCGCAAACCGTCTGGCTGGTGCTGGCACTGTGCGTCCTCCTGCCGGTCGCTTCGCTTTCGGTGTTCCGGGCCATCCCTGCCGAGTGGCCCACGCCGGTGGTCCAGCTGCTGTCCTTCACCCCGTGGCTGGTGATTCCTGCCGCCCTTGCGCTGGCCCTGGCGCTGCCGGGCCGGCGGCATCTGGTCACGGCCGCTGCCGTGCTGCTCCTGGGAGCCCAGCTTTTCTGGCTCTGGGCGCCGGATGCGGGCCGCGCGGATGAACGGGCAGCAGACGCAGGACAGGCGGGTGCAGGCCGGGCAGACTCCGGAGCCTCCGGTACCAGCAGCACCGTTCCGCTGACGGTGATGAGCATCAATTCCCGCTTCGGCAGGGCCAACGCCGCCGAAATCGTCCGGCTGGTCCGGGACAACGGGGTGGAACTTCTCGCCATTCAGGAGTACACCCAGGCGCTGGAGGACCGGCTGGCGACGGAAGGCCTGGGAAGCCTCCTGCCCAACAGGATCAGCAGTCCCACCGAGAACGGCTCGGGCAGCGCAACGTACTCACGGCACGCCATCCGAGCCACCGGGCTGATTCCTGACACCCCGTTCCAGATGCCGACTTTCCGGATGACAGTGCCCGTTGCTGGCGGTGCCGTTGCGGGTGCTGGCAAGACGGATGCTGCGCCAGCCACGCTTGAGGTCACGAACGTGCACACGCTCCCGCCTGTGGATGTCCGTGTGGGCCAGTGGCGCAGCGACCTGGAGTCACTGGGCCGGCTGGTGGCACGCAACGGGGCCGTGGGCCGGGGCAACCAACTGACGGGCAACCAGCTGCTGCTTGGCGACTTCAACGCCACCTACGACCACGCGGAGTTCCGCAGGCTGCTCGACGGCGGCCCGGGCGGCCGGAAGCTGGTGGACGTCGGCATGGCGTCGGGGGCGCGGTTCATGCCCACGTGGCCGATGGACGGCCAGCCGCTGCCCGGCATCACCATCGACCACCTGGTGACCAGCCCGCGCATTCCGGCGTCGGGCTACGCCGTGCGCCGCGTCCCCGGGACGGACCACGCAGCCGTATTGGCCACGCTGTACGTCCCGGTGAACGGATAGCGCAGCCTGCTCAGGCCTGCTTGCGGATCAGTTTGAAGGTAGAAGCCTGCGCCACCGGGCGGATGACGATCTGGTCAAGGTTAACGTGGTGTGGTGCGCTTACGGCGTAGCGCACCACGTCGGCCACGTCCTCGGCGGTCAGCGGCTTCTCCACGCCCTGGTAGACCTTCCCGGCCGCCTGTGCGTCACCAAGCCGGTTGAGGGCAAACTCCTCGGTCTGGACCAGGCCGGGGGCGACCTCGATGACACGCACGTTGTGATCGGCCTCTTCCAGCCGCAGCGCCCCGGTCAGGCCATGCTGGGCAAATTTGGCGGCGTTGTAGCCGCCCCCGCCCTCGTAGGCATCCAGCCCGGCCGTGGATGTCAGGTTCAGGACGGTGCCCTCGCCGTTCTCACGCAGCATTGGCAGGAAAGCGCGGGTGATCTTCATGGTGCCGAGGACGTTCACGCGGTACATCCACTCCCAGTCCTCGGTCACGGCCTGCCCTACACGGTCCGCTCCGCGGGCGCCGCCGGCGATGTTGACCAGCGTGTCGATCCCGCCAGCGGAGGTCACCTCTGCCAGCAGGCGGGCCACGTCCCCGTCCTCGGAAATGTCGCCAGCGAGGGCGACGGCGCCGGTCTCGGCTTCCAGCGCGGCCAGCCGTTCCTGGCGGCGGGCGACGGCGTACACGGTCCAGCCGTCTGCACGGAGCGCGCGGACGGTGGCCTCGCCAATGCCGGAGCTGGCGCCGGTAACGAGGGCTGCCTTCCTGGGGGACTTGTTGGTGGACACGTCAGAGCTTGCGGAAACCTCAGTCATGGCACCACCCTAGCGCCAACCACAGGGTGGGCCAGCCCAATGTTTACTTCCACGAACCGCCTACTTTCCTGACCCCCGGGCTGCCAGGAACTCCAGCAGGACCCTGGCATGGTTCACCTCCGGATCCCGGGCCGCGTACAGCAGCGTCACCTTCCGGTGCTTGGCCGCCAGGTCCCGGAGCTGGTCCACCGCGGGATTGCCCGCCAACTCGTCCTCATACTGGGCACGGAAGTCCTCGAACCGCTCCTGCATGTGGGCGAATTCCTGCCGCAGCGGAGGCGACGGTGCCACTTGCTTGAGCCACAGCTCCAGCTGGGCCCTTTCCTTACTGACCCCGCGCGGCCAGAGCCTGTCCACCAGAACCCGGCAGCCGTCGTCGTCCGCGGGTTCTTCATAGATGCGTTTGATCGCAAAGGAAGCGTCTGCTGTGCCCATAGGCCGCATGCTACTCCCGGCGTCCGGCAGCAGGCACGCACCTCCCGGCAGGAAACAAATGCCCGGCATGAAACAATTGGCCCATGGCTGAATCAACGCAGGGTACAGACACGCCCGCCACCGCCCCCATCAACGTTCCCGACAAGCCGGCCCTCGAGGGCCTGGAGGCTGCCCTTACGCAGCGCTGGCTCGAGGAAGGAACCTACCGGTTCGACCCCGACACCACCCGGGAGCAGGTCTACTCGATCGACACTCCCCCGCCCACCGCTTCCGGTTCCCTCCACGTGGGCCACATGTTCTCGTTCACGCAGACCGACGTTCAGGCCCGCTACATGCGCATGACCGGCAAGAACGTCTTCTACCCGATGGGGTGGGACGACAACGGCCTGCCCACCGAGCGCCGCGTCCAGAACTACTACGGCGTCCGCTGCGATCCCGCCATTCCGTACAACCCGGACTACCAGCCGCCGGCACAGCCGGCGAAGAACCAGCGGGACTTCGACGTCGTCTCCCGCCAGAACTTCATCGAACTCTGCGAGGAACTCGCGGTCGAGGACGAGAAGGTCTTCGAAAACCTGTTCCAGACCCTTGGCCTGTCCGTCGACTGGAACCTCACCTACCGCACCATCGACGACACGTCCCGCGCTGTATCCCAGCGAGCCTTCCTCGCGAACCTGTCTGCCGGCGACGCCTACATGGCCGAGGCCCCCACGCTCTGGGACGTCACCTTCCGTACCGCCGTGGCCCAGGCCGAACTCGAGGACCGCGAGGTGCCGGGCGCGTACTACCGATACCCGTTCTTCACCGCCGACGGCGAGAAGATCTTCATCGAGACCACCCGCCCCGAACTGCTCGCGGCCTGCGCCGCCCTGGTGGCAAACCCCGACGACGAGCGGTACCAGCCGCTGTTCGGCAAGACCGTGAAGTCCCCGCTGTTCGACGTCGAATTGGAGGTGAAGGCCCACCCGCTGGCCAAGGCGGACAAGGGCTCGGGCATCGCGATGGTCTGCACCTTCGGCGACCTGACCGACGTGACCTGGTGGCGCGAACTCCAGCTTCCCACCCGTGCGATCGTGGGCCGCGACGGCCGCATCCTCGCCGAGACCCCGGAGTGGATCACCACGGATGCCGGCCGCGAGGCCTACGCAGCGATCGCCGGCAAGACGGTCTTCTCGGCCAAGGAGGCCGTAGTGGAGCTGCTCACCGCCGCGGACCTGCTCGACGGCGAACCCAAGAAGATCACCCATCCGGTGAACTTCTTCGAAAAGGGTGACAAGCCCCTCGAGGTGGTTACGTCCCGGCAGTGGTACATCCGCAACGGCGGCCGCGACGAGGACCGCCGTGAACGCCTGATCGGCCGCGGCAAGGACATCGACTTCCACCCGTCCTTCATGCGCTCCCGCTACGAGAACTGGATTGCCGGCCTCAACGGGGACTGGCTGGTCTCCCGCCAGCGCTTCTTCGGCGTGCCGATCCCGGTCTGGTACCCGCTGGACGCCCAGGGCAACCCTGACTACGACAGCCCTGTCATCCCCTCGGACGAGTCACTGCCGGTGGACCCTGCGGCTGACGCCGCGCCCGGCTACGACGAATCGCAGCGCGACCAGCCCAACGGCTTCACCGGTGACGCTGACGTGCTGGACACCTGGGCCACCTCGTCCCTGACCCCGCAGATCGTGGGCGGCTGGAGCCGGGACGAGGACCTGTTCGCGAAGGTGTTCCCGTTCGATCTGCGCCCCCAGGGACACGACATCATCCGCACCTGGCTGTTCTCCTCCGTCGTCCGTGCGGACGCCCTGCAGGACGTCGCGCCCTGGAAGCACGCGGCCATCTCCGGCTGGATCCTGGATCCGGACCGCAAGAAGATGTCCAAGTCCAAGGGCAACGTGGTGGTGCCGACGGACGTCCTGAACGAGTACGGCTCGGACGCTGTCCGCTACTGGGCTGCCTCCGCACGCCTGGGCGCGGACACCGCCTACGAGATCGCGCAGATGAAGATCGGCCGGCGCCTGGCCATCAAGCTGCTGAACGCCTCGAAGTTCGTCCTGAACCTGGGTGCCACGGAGAATTCGGTGGTATCCACCGATCTGTCTGTCCTGACGAATCCCCTGGACCGTGCCCTGCTGGCCCAGCTCTCCGACGTCGTGGCCCAGGCCACGAAGGCGTTCGACAACTACGACTACGCCCGGGCGCTGCAGATCAGCGAATCGTTCTTCTGGCAGTTCACTGACGACTACGTCGAGCTGATCAAGGACCGTGCCTACGGGGCCGCGGGCGAGACCGAGCAGGCTTCGGTACTCGCTGCCCTGGCCACCACGCTGGATTCGCTGCTGCGGCTGTTCGCACCGTTCCTGCCCTTCGCCACCGAAGAGGTCTGGGGTTGGTGGCGGGCCGGGTCCGTGCACCGCGCCGCGTGGCCGGCGCCGCTGGAGATCACCGACGGCGACACCGGCATGCTCGGCACCGTGGGCATTGCGCTCAGCGGCATCCGGAAGGCCAAGTCCGAGGCCAAGGTCAAGCAGCGCACCGAGGTCCTGTCGGCGACGATCACGGCGACGGAGTCCCTCGTGGCCCAGCTTCAGGCAGGCCTCGGGGACCTCAAGGCAGCGGCCAACGCGCAGGAGATCACCCTCAACACCGGCGAGGGCGAGCTTACCGTGAGCGATGTTGAACTGGCCCCGGCCGAGGAGCCGGCGCAGGCCTGATACTACGTGAGCCCGGAACGTTCCGGGCTCACCGGCCTATTTTTGGGCACCGCCCTATTTCGGGCAAAGGGGAAGCCCCATCAGCGTTTTGCCGTTGGTGGGGCTTCGACTTTTCGGCTGTCTGGTGACATCTTTGACAGTCTGGCAAGATCCTTAGAATTTCAGGTCTTCCTACCTTGTCACCGGTAGCCTGCTTCTAACTTTGCCGAAGGCTGCGTTGGAAGCATGTCACTGAATCTTTGGTTCCTGCGTCTCACTTCTTTCGAAGTGGGTAAGAACCATCTTTGTCCTCCTCTTGCGGATGCGCAAGAGCCCCGGCGGAACTACTCTCATGTAGTTCAGCCGGGGCTCAAACGGTCAGTCGAAGGCAGGGCTTTCAGTCCGGCTGCGCTTGATCTCAAAGAAGTGCGGGTACGACGCCAGCGTGACCGACGCATCCCAGATCTTCCCGGCTTCCTCCCCGCGCGGAATGCGGGTGAGGACGGGCCCGAAGAACGCGGTGCCGTTAAAGGCGACCACGGGGGTTCCGACGTCCTGGCCCACCAGGGAGATGCCCTTTTCATGGCTCTCGCGCAGCTGCGGATTGTACTCGTCCGAGCCGGCGGCTGCTGCCAGCCCGGCGGGGAGGCCGCAGTCGGCCAGTGCCTTGCTGATGACGATCGAGAAGTCCTTCTGCCCGCCGTCGTGGATCTGTGAACCCATGGCGTCGTACAGCGGCTTGACCACGTGGTCGCCGTGCTGTTCCTGTGCGGCGATGATGACCCTGACCGGCCCCCAGGCCTTGTCCATGGCCTCGCGGTACTTGGGATCGAGGTCGCGGCCTTCGTTCAGCACGGACAGGCTCATGACGTGCCACTCCGTCTGGATGTCGCGGACGCCTTCCACCTCGCCGATCCAGCGGGACGTGATCCAGGCGAACGGGCAGAGGGGGTCGAACCAGAAGTCAGCCTTATTGGGGGCGGTTTCAGACACAGCAAATCTCCTCAGGGAAGTCTTCGGGGTGTGGCGTGTGGCGCGCCGCAGAGCCATACTCGCAGGGCGCGCTTAAGGGACAGCGATGGATCGGGCCGTTTTATTCCGGCCCGGCGGATGGAAGCCGGCTAGGCGGACTTGTTCCGCCGCTTGGCCACGACGTCGTGCGTGATCATGGTGGGCTGGGCCTTCTTGCCCACCACGTCAGCGGTGATGACCACGCTGGCGATGTCGTCCCTGCTGGGCAGATCGAACATGACCGGGAGAAGGACTTCCTCCATGATGGCGCGCAGCCCGCGGGCTCCGGTTCCCCGTTCCAGGGCCTGGTCGGCGATCAGGTCCAGGGCATCGTCGTCGAACACCAGCTCCACGCCGTCCAGCTGGAACATCTTCTGGTACTGCTTGACCAGGGCGTTCTTGGGCGTGGACAGGATCTGGATCAGGGCGGGGCGGTCAAGGTTGGAGACAGTGGTGATGACCGGCAGGCGGCCGATGAACTCCGGAATAAGCCCGAACTTCAGCAGGTCTTCCGGCATCACTTCGCCATAGGAGTCGGTGTTCTTGACCTCGTTCAGCGGGGCTCCGAAGCCGATGCCCTTGCGGCCGGAACGGGAACCGATGATGTCCTCCAAGCCGGCGAAGGCGCCGGCAACGATGAAGAGGACGTTCGTGGTGTCGATCTGGATGAATTCCTGGTGCGGGTGCTTGCGGCCGCCCTGCGGCGGAACGGAGGCAACCGTTCCTTCGAGGATCTTCAGCAGGGCCTGCTGCACGCCCTCGCCCGAGACATCGCGGGTGATCGAGGGGTTTTCGCTCTTGCGCGAGATTTTGTCGATCTCGTCGATGTAGATGATGCCCTGTTCGGCCTTCTTGACGTCATAGTCGGCGGCCTGGATGAGCTTGAGGAGGATGTTCTCCACGTCTTCGCCCACGTACCCGGCTTCGGTCAGGGCCGTGGCGTCGGCGACGGCGAAGGGGACGTTCAGCCGGCGCGCCAGGGTCTGCGCCAGGTAGGTTTTGCCGCAGCCGGTGGGGCCAATGAGGAGAATGTTGGACTTCGCGATTTCAACGTCATCGTGGTGGACGCCGTCGGCCAGCGTGCCACTCTTGGGAGCGTGGCCGGCCTGGATCCGCTTGTAGTGGTTGTAGACCGCGACGGCGAGGGAACGCTTGGCCGGTTCCTGGCCAATGACGTATTCCTGCAGGAAGTCGAAGATTTCGCGGGGCTTGGGCAGTTCGAAACTGCCCAGATCGGCGACCTCTGCGAGTTCTTCCTCGATGATCTCGTTACAGAGCTCGATGCACTCGTCGCAGATGTAGACGCCAGGCCCGGCAATGAGCTTGCGCACCTGCTTCTGGCTCTTGCCGCAGAAAGAGCACTTGAGCAGATCCGCGCTCTCGCCAATCCGAGCCATATGTGAACCCCTTAGTATCTTGCCGCAAGGGCAGCTTTGCACCGGTTGAATCTAACCATGGCCGGGATCCGGCAATGATTTACATCCACTCTAGGTCACATTCGGCCCGAGGGGTGGAAACCGGGCGCCGGTGCGGTTCAAAAATCTAAACCGCACCGGCGTCCGTTACTGCTGTTTACGCGTGTGTCCGCATTTAGCGGGCAAGCGCCTGTTTTACCGGGCGAGTGCCTGCGGCTTGATCTTGCGGGAATCAAGGACCTGGTCGATCAGTCCGTAATCCTGAGCCTCGGCCGCGGTGAGGATCTTGTCGCGCTCGATGTCATTGTTGACCTGTTCCGGCGTCCGGCCGGAGTGCTTGGCCAGGGTCTCCTCCAGCCAGGTCCGCATGCGCATGACTTCGGCCGCCTGGATCTCCAGGTCGGATGCCTGTCCGCCCTGGCCGCCGGACAGCGCCGGCTGGTGGATCAGGACGCGGGCGTTGGGCAGTGCCAGGCGCTTGCCCGGCGTTCCCGCTGCCAGCAGCACGGCCGCTGCACTTGCGGCCTGGCCCAGGCACACGGTCTGGATCTCAGGGCGGATGTACTGCATGGTGTCGTAGATCGCGGTCATGGCCGTGAAGGAGCCGCCCGGCGAGTTGATGTACAGGGTAATGTCGCGGTCCGGGTCCGTGGACTCGAGCACCAGCAGCTGCGCCATGATGTCATCGGCAGAGGCGTCATCCACCTGCACTCCAAGGAAGATGATCCGGTCCTCGAAGAGCTTGGTGTAGGGATCCTGGCGCTTGAAGCCATACGGCGTGCGCTCCTCGAACTGCGGCAGGACGTAGCGGCTTGTCGGCAGGTTACCGGCAGACGATCCGAAATTGTAGTTCATGTTCATTGCTCCTGGATTCAGTTCTGTCTTGGTGCCGGTTTAGCTCTGGCCGTTGGATGACGCGTTCTGGGTTCCGCCGCCGCCCGCGACCGATCCTGCGTGTGCCGAGATCTTGTCGAAGAAGCCGTATTCCAGCGCCTCGGTGGCCGTGAACCACTTGTCGCGGTCGTTGTCCTTGAGGATGGTTTCCACGGTCTGTCCGGTCTGGTCCGCCGTGAGCTCAGCCATGACCTTCTTCATGTGGAGGATCAGCTCGGCCTGGATCTTGATGTCCGAAGCCGTGCCGCCGATGCCGCCGGAGGGCTGGTGCATCAGGATGCGGGCGTTCGGGGTGGCGTAGCGCTTGCCCTTGGTGCCGGAGGACAGCAGGAACTGTCCCATGGAGGCCGCCAGGCCGGTGGCGACGGTAACGACATCGTTGGGGATGAACTGCATGGTGTCGTAGATGGCCATGCCGGCGGTCACCGAGCCGCCGGGCGAGTTGATGTAGAGGTAGATGTCCTTGTTGGGATCCTCGGCGGAAAGCAGCAGCAGCTGTGAGCAGATGGCGTTCGCGTTCTCGTCGCGGACCTCGGAGCCAAGCCAGATGATGCGCTCTTTCAGCAGGCGGTTGTAGATGTAGTTGTCCTGGGCTGCAGGATCGACGGTTGCCATGCGGGGGGCCGCTGCTTGCTGTGACATTTGTACTTACCTCTCGCTGGTGACGGTGACATCACTGAACGACATCACTGAACTTCACTACTTGGACACTAACCGCTTTCGGAGCGGATTTGTTCGTCGGAATCGCGCTGTTCGCTGACGGCGCACGATTGCCAGCGGGAGCTGTACACCGGCCGTTAACGCGCCAGCCCCCGGATCCGAGGACCCGGGGGCTGACGCCGCTGATGCGTGGTGCTGCTAGAACTTCACGGCCGCGGGATCGTCGTTCGCGACGGTCTCGCCGGCTGCCTCTTCAGCTTCGGTTTCTGCTTCGGCTTCGACGGCCGGAGCCTCTTCGCCGCCGGGGCGGACGAAGTCGCTCAGGTCAACCTTGTTGCCCTCGGAGTCGGTGACCTCGGCCTGGCCCAGGACGACGGCCAGTGCCTTGCGGCGGCGGACCTCGGAGACCATCATGGGAACCTGGCCGCTCTGGTCGATGATCTGGGCGAACTGGTTCGGGTCCATGCCGTACTGGCTGGCGGTGGTGACGATGTAGTCGATCAGCTCGTTCTGGCTGACGCCCACTTCTTCCTTCTCGGCGATGGCGTCGAGGATGATCTCGTTCTGGAAGGCGCGCTCGGTGTTGGCCTTGACCTCGGCGCGGTGCTCTTCGGTGTCGTGCTCGCCTTCACCGTGGGAGTTCTCGGCCTTGAAGTGCTGCTCGAGCTGCTCTTCGACGACGGACTCCGGAACGGGAACCTCAACCAGCTCAACGAGCTTGTCCAGGACCTTGTCGCGTGCCTCGACGCCCTGCTCGACGACCTTGGAGTCGGCGGCCTGCTTGGCGAGGTCCTCGCGCAGTTCGGCCAGCGTGTCGAATTCGGACGCCAGTTGGGCGAAGTCGTCGTTCGCCTCGGGCAGTTCGCGCTCCTTGACGGACTTGACGACAACCTTGACCTGCGCGGCTTCGCCGGCGTGGTCGCCGCCCACCAGGGTGGTGTCGAAGATGGCGTCCTCGTCAGCGCTCAGGCCGGTGACGGCCTCGTCCATGCCCTCGAGCATGGTGCCGGCGCCAACCTGGTAGGACAGCCCTGAAGCGGAGTCCACCTCGGCGCCGTCGATGCTCGCCGTGATGTCGATGCTCAGGAAGTCGCCGTCAGCTGCCGGGCGGTCCACGGACTTGAGCGTGCCGAAGCGGCCGCGCAGTTCGTCCAGGGCCTTGTCGACGTCTGCGTCGGAGGACTCTGCCGCGGCAACCTCAACCTTGATGCCGGCGTAGTCGGGCAGTTCGATCTCGGGGCGGACGTCAACCTCCGCCTGGAACTTCAGCTCACCATCGGTGGCGGAAGGATCCGGAACCTCGGTGATCTCAACCTCGGGACGGCTCAGGGGGTGGATGCCGGACTCCTGGACTGCAGCCTGGTACCAGCCGTTGAGGCCTTCGTTGATGGCGGTCTCCAGGACGTAGCCGCGGCCGACGCGCTGGTCGATCAGCTTGGCGGGAACCTTGCCCTTACGGAAGCCAGGGACCTGGATCTGCGAAGCAACAGTCTTGTATGCCTCGTCGATGCTGGGCTTCAATTCCTCAAAGGGGACCTCAACATTGAGCTTGACCCGCGTGGGGGTGAGGTTCTCGACAGCGCTCTTCACGGTCTAAGTACTCCTGGTTTTGTTGGATGGGTTCTGCAAACGCGTTGTTGTGACCAGGCCTGGGGCCCGGGCCGCAGAGTCGGGGTGACAGGATTTGAACCTGCGACTTCCTGCTCCCAAAGCAGGTGCTCTAGCCAAGCTGAGCTACACCCCGTAATGCACAGGACAGTCTACGTTCATCCCCGCCGTGATTGCACATTTGACAGTTGGGACATGAATTAGGTTTAGTTATATCCGGCTTGAACAGCCGCCGAAGAAAAGCCCAAGGCCCGCGCCCCCAAAAGCCGGCGCCGCAACGCTTTCCTCGGGGACGTAGCTTAATGGTAAAGCCTCAGTCTTCCAAACTGATTACGCGGGTTCGATTCCCGTCGTCCCCTCCACATCAAGAGAGGCCCCTCGTTGAGGGGCCTCTCTTGCGTTAAGCCCACTGGCATCCCAGCGACCCTGGGCAGCGACTCAGGCCCGGGCCGATCAGCTCATACGGGCTGCTGGCAGGAGGGGCACCAGTACAGTTTGCGGGCGGCGTGTTCGGCCAGGGCAACCGGAGTGCCGCAGACCCGGCAGGGCTGGCCGTGGCGGCGGTAGACGAAGTGCGCCTCCTCCCCCGGCGGAAGCTGGCCGCTCCGGGTCCAGAATCCGGCGGTGGTGGTGATGATCCGACCGTCGCGGACGCCGTCGGCCATCACCGCGGCGGTGTCATCCCAGAGGAGGCCGGCGGCGTCCGCGGTGAGCGCACGGCCGGGAAGCAGGGGGTCGATCCTGCCGCGGAACAGCACTTCGGCCCGGTAGACATTCCCGACGCCGGCAATCACCTTCTGGTCCATCAGCAGCGTGGCGAGCGGCGTCCGCTTTGCCAGGACGCGCCGGATGAAGTCGTCCCTGCTGCCGCCAGTGTTGTGGAGCGGATCGGGACCCAGCCTGTCCAGCACGGCTGCCGCCTCGGCGTCGGTGATGGCCGCGCACGTGGTGGCACCGCGCAGGTCGGCCCAGCCGTGGTCACTCACCAGCCGGACCCGCACCGCTCCCACCGGCGCCGGCGGCCCGGCGTACTCGACGGGCGCAGCATCGTTACCGGGCCCGTCGGTTGATGACCCAGTGCCATCGGCCACTTCCCGTTCCCCCACCCGGCGGGGCGCGCCGATGCTGGAGGCCCCGCGGAACTGGCTGTCCCCGCCGAAATCCCAGGCCCCGTAGAGGCCGAGGTGGACGTGCAGCACCAGTGCGTGCTCGAAGTGCAGGAACAGGTGCTTTCCATGGGCGGACGCGTGCACCATGGTGTGTCCGTCCAGCAGTGCGGCGCCGGCGGCGAAGCGGCCCTGGGGGCTGCTGACAGCCAGCGGCTCGCCGGCGAACACGTCACCGAACTGGCGGGCCAGCCGGTGTATGGAGTGGCCTTCCGGCACTATTCGACGATCTCGCCGGTGGTTTCGTAGGTGGCGATCTTGCCGATGCGGCGGACGTGCCGCTCGTCGTTGCTAAAGGGCTCCTGCAGGAAGGCCTCGATCAGGGACGTGGCCTCCTCGACACTGTGCTGGCGCCCGCCGACGGCCACGACATTGGCATCGTTGTGCTCGCGGGCCAGCGTGGCGGTGGAGTGGTTCCAGGCCAGGGCGGCGCGGACGCCCTTGACCTTGTTGGCCGCGATCTGCTCGCCGTTGCCGGATCCGCCCAGCACGATGCCCAGCGCGTGGATTCCTGCTTCCTGGTCCGCCACCACTGCGAGCGCCGCGTTGATGCAGAACGACGGGTAGTCGTCCAGGGCGTCGTATTCCTTGGGCCCGTGATCCACCACGTCGTAGCCGTTCGAGGTCAGGTGCTTGACCAGATGGGCGCTCAGCTCCATGCCGGCGTGGTCGGTGGCGATGTGGACCCGCGGAAATGCAGGGTTTGTTGTCACGGTAGCTTCCGTTCAGTCATGAGCACCGGGGCGCGGCCGGGCTGGTACAGGTCAAATCAACAGATCCAAGAGTACTCGCTGCGCTTCCCCCGGGCGGGGTCCGCCCGGGCGGTGACGCGGCAGTTACGCGTCCTTGCCGTCCTAAGCTGACGGGTGGGTGTCCGGCGGGCGGGCGTCGCGGCGGGCCCTTGCCGCAACACGGGTCAGGACCTCTGCCAGACGGGCGGCCGAGTCGGGGTTGCCGCCGCTTACGGCAAGCTTGTGGCCGTCGGTCTTGCGGACGACGACGGCGGGGCCGCTGCTGACGAGGACCGCTGCGGTTCCGTCGTGGTTGCGGTAGCCCCACCCGCCGTAGTCGGCGGCCCGGACGTCGGCTGGTTGGGCTGCGGAGATGGCGGCGGCGGGGACGTCGATGACACGCAGGATGCCTGCAAGGAAGACCCGCAGACCGCTCCGGTCCGCGGTGACCCGGGCGAAAAGGAACGCGGCGCCCACCAGCGCGGCCGCCACGAGCAGCGCTCCGAGCCACGGCACGGCGATCGCGATCAGGGAAGCTGGAAACAGGCTGGCTATAGCGATCATGACGAAGACCGAGCTGCGCGCATGCACCCAGAACCGGACGGAATCGCGGACGAGCTCAGGGTCGAGCTCAAGTTCCAGGGCCTGCTGCAGGGCACGGTCATCCTCCGGTGTCCACTGCTGGTCCGCCTTGAACACGAACCCGATGATGACCCCCAGGGCAAGGGCGGCGCCGCTGCCCGAGGCGAGGACAATCATGTCCACGCTTGACTGGCGTGCGTCAGCCACACCGGCCTGGCCTACGAGGGCGGCCGCCAGCACGGTGGTGACGAAAAGGCTCACCGTCAGCCCCGCGCCCATCATGATCCGGCGCATCACGGTTGGCCGCGACACCGGCGCGGACTGCAGCAGCACCAGCCAGCCGGTGATGACGATCAGGGCTGCCCCGCCGCCCACGAAGGCGGGGAACGGAGCGAAGGCGGTGCCGCCGTCGTTATTCCACATGACCGCCAGCGGTTCCGGCAGATCCGGCCGCAACAACACGGCACAGACCGCGAACCCGGCGGCAAGCAACACTGGGAAGCCGATCGCGAACCGCAGCGCTTTGGTGTCCACAGCATCGAGGATCTTTCCCATGCCTTAACGCTACCCCTGCCCCGGCCGGCCGGAGAGGACTGCCGCAGGGAACGAGCCCGGAGTTGGGCCAGGGAAGTGAGCTGCGCAACTTGCCAAGCGGCCCCGAAATGAAACAATGGCTTCACAGTGATGCAACCGCACGCGTGACTACCGTGCGCGGCAGCCGGCGGGCCGGGCCTGCCCGCACCACCACAACCTCTGGAGGCACAACCTTGCCAGGCATGAACCTGACCCGCGCCGAAGCACGCGAGCGCGCCGCCCTGATCGCCGTCGACTCCTACGATGTCAGCCTGGACCTGACCAAGGGTGCGACGGTCTTCGGTTCCACCACCACTGTCAGGTTCACGGCGGCGCCGGGATCCTCGACGTTCATCGACGCCGTGACGGACGCCGTCCACAGCGTGAGCCTGAACGGCCGCGAACTGGACCCGGCCGAGGTGTCCGACGGCGTCCGGATCCAGCTGCCGGACCTTGCTGCGGACAACGAACTGACCGTCGTGGCGGACGCTCCCTACATGAACACGGGCGAAGGCCTGCACCGCTTCGTGGACCCGGTGGACGGCGAGGTGTACCTGTACACGCAGTTCGAGGTGCCGGACTCGCGCCGCATGTTCGCGGTCTTTGAACAGCCCGACCTCAAGGCCACCTTCCGGTTCCGCGTCACCGCACCCTCGCACTGGGACGTGATCTCCAATTCCCCGACGCCGGAGCCGGTGGCGGCACCGGGGAACGACGGCGCCGCTCGCTCGGTCTGGGACTTTCCGCCCACGCCACGCCTGTCCTCCTACGTCACCGCGCTGATCGCCGGACCGTACCAGTCGGCGCGCAGCGACGTCACCAGTTCGGATGGCCGCGTCGTTCCGCTTGGCGTCTTCGCCCGCAAGTCCCTCATGCAGTACCTGGACGCGGACAACATCTTTGAGCTCACGCGCCAGGGCTTCGAGTTCTTCGAGGCTCAGTTCGGCTGCCCCTACCCGTTTGAGAAGTACGACCAGCTGTTTGTCCCGGAGTTCAACGCCGGCGCCATGGAAAACGCCGGAGCCGTCACCATCCTCGAAGGCTACGTTTTCCGCGGCAAGGTCCCGGAGGCGCAGGTGGAACGCCGTGCCATCACCGTGCTGCACGAACTGGCCCACATGTGGTTCGGCGACCTCGTGACCATGCGCTGGTGGAACGACCTCTGGCTCAACGAATCCTTCGCCGAATACATGTCGCACCTGGCCGCGGTGGAGAACACCAAGTTCCAGAGCGCGTGGACCACGTTCGCCTCGGTGGAGAAGTCGTGGGCCTACCGCCAGGACCAGCTCCCCACGACGCACCCGATCTTCGCCGAGATCAACGACCTGCAGGACGTCGAGGTGAACTTCGACGGCATCACCTATGCCAAAGGTGCCTCCGTGCTGCGGCAGCTGGTGGCCTGGGTGGGCCCGGACCACTTCATGGCCGGCGTGCGTGAATACTTTGCCAAGCATTCCTGGCGGAACACCGAGCTCGGTGACCTGATGGTCGAGCTGGAGAAGGCCAGCGGACGCGACCTGGACCAGTGGGGCCGCCTGTGGCTCGAAACGGCCGGCGTGAACTCGCTCAAGCCGGAGCTGGCGGTGGACGACGACGGCACCATCACCTCGTTCGCCATCCTGCAGTCAGCGGTTGACGAGCAGCCCACCATCCGCCCGCACCGCCTGGCGGTGGGCTTCTATGACCTCACCGGCGAGGGAACGCTTGAGCGCGTGCACCGGGAAGAGCTCGACGTCGACGGAGAGCGCACCGAGGTCCCCGAACTTGCCGGACTCAAGCGGCCGGACCTCATCCTGCTCAATGACGATGACCTCGCGTATGCCAAGGTGCGGCTCGATGAACAGTCCCTCGCCACCGCCACGGCGCACCTGAAGGATTTCCGCGACAGCCTGCCGCGGACGCTGGTGTGGGGCTCGGCCTGGGACGCTGCACGCGACGGGGAAAGCCCCGCCCGCGGATACGTCGACCTGATCCTGGCCAACATCGCCTCCGAGTCTGATTCCTCGGTGATCCTGGTGCAGCTGCGGCAGCTGGCCACCACGCTCACGTTCTACGTGGCCGAGGAGCACCGCGAAGCCTTCACCGTTGCCGCCGTCGACCGGCTCTGGGAACTCGCCACGGACGTGCCGGGCGGGTCCGACGCGCAGCTGCAGTTCATCAAGTCGTACGCGCTCCTGGCGCGCAGCGGGCAGCAGCTGGACCGGATCGCCGGGCTGCTTGACGGCTCGGGCACCCTGCCCGGGCTGACCGTGGACCAGGACCTCCGCTGGGAGCTCGTGGCCGCCCTCGTGGCCGGCGGCAGGCTGGGCCAGGCGGACATCGACGCTGAACTGGAACGGGACACCACCTCCAGCGGCCAGAACGCGGCCGCCCTGGCCAAGGCCGCCATCCCCACCCCGGAGGCCAAGCTGGCAGCCTGGGAGTCGATCGTGGTCAAGGGCGAGCTCTCCAACGCCATCCAGGCCTCGGCCGTCGCCGGCTTCACGCGCGTGCTGGACACGGCGCTGCTGGAGCCGTTCGCGGAGAAATACTTCGAGGCCGTCCCGGGAATCATGGCCGAGCGCACCAATGCCCTGGCCCAGCAGATCGTCGTCGGGCTGTACCCGGCGCAGCTGACCAGCCAGGCCACCGTGGACCGGACCGACTCGTTCCTGGCGGCGCTGCCGGAGGAAAGCGCTGCGCTGCGCCGGATGATGCTGGAAAACCGCGATGGCGTGGACCGGGCTCTGCGGGCCCGCGCGGCGGATGTCTAGGCAATGGCACTCAACGAACACCACTATGCGCTGACGGTCCGCTGGACCGGCAACCTTGGAAGCGGCACGTCGTCCTACCGGGACTACTCCCGGGACCATGACATCGAAATTCCCGGGCTGCCGGTCCTGCACGGCTCGGCCGATCCCACCTTCCACGGCGACCGCTCCCGGTACAACCCCGAGCAGCTGCTGCTGACGGCGCTCGCACAGTGCCACATGCTGTCCTTCCTGCACGTTGCGGTGAAGCATGGCGTGGTGGTCCTGTCCTATGCGGACAACGCCACCGGCATGATGCGGCTCAACCGGGACGGCAGCGGCCAGTTCGAAACCGTCACGCTGCGCCCGCAGGTGACGGTTGCGGATCCGGGGCACATCGCGCTGGCGGACCGGATGCATCACGAGGCCAACCAGGTGTGCTTCATTGCCCGTAGCGTAAATTTCCCCGTCCTGCACGCTCCCGTTACCACAGCCGGAAGTCCTTAGCCAGCGGCAGACCCCGTTAGGCTTAATGGCGACCAAAGAGCGGCCGGCCTCCAGGAAAGCGCGGAGACCGGCCGCCACCGGACAGCAGCAAGGAGCCTTCCAGCAGATGCACAGCATGTTCACCGCACCCTCCGCCTCACTGGAGCCCACCGGACTCGACCTGGCCGGCGTGGCCATCAGCCTTGGCGCGGGCATAATCCTGTGGCTGATCGCCAGTTTCCTGATCGCCAGGATCACCAAGCGTGTGGCCAGCGGCACGTCGCTGTTCAAGAAGCCGCACTTCCGCTGGGTGGCGCCGGCTCTCCGTGCCCTGGACCATGAGCGGCGCGTCCAGCGGGCCAACACGATCGGCTCGCTGCTGAAGAGCGGCATCGGCGTGATGATCGCTGTCATCACCACCATCTACATGCTGAAGAACCTCGACGTCGACGTGGCACCGCTGCTGACCAGCGTGGGAATCCTCGGTATCGCCATCGGCTTTGGCGCCCAGCAGCTGATCAGGGACTTCCTCGCCGGCATCTTCATCACCATCGAGGACCAGTACGGCATCGGCGACATCATTGAAACCAGCGAAGTGGTGGGCGTCGTGGAGTCGATCGGGCTGCGGATCACGCGCGTCCGCGACGAGAACGGCGCCATCTGGTACCTCCGCAACGGTGAGATCCTCCGTGTGGGCAACCGCTCGCAGGGAAACTACGTCCCGCCTGCGGAGCCTGAAGAGACGGCTGCGGAAGCCGAGCACGCACCCCAGCAGAAGTCTGGAGAATAGCCATGACCATCCCATCCCTTCCCACCCCGCCCGAGCCCGGCGTCCGGAAGCCGCTGATGCGCAACGACCCCTTCAGCCAGCCGGGCTACACGGACAACTTTTACGACGCCGTCGGCGGCCATGAAACCTTCGTGAAGCTCATCGACGTCTTTTACGACGGCGTGGCCACCGATCCGCTGCTGCGCCCCATGTATCCGGAAGAGGATCTGGGTCCGGCCAAGCGGCGGTTCCTGATGTTCCTGGAGCAGTACTGGGGCGGCCCCACCACCTACGGCGAGGAGCGCGGCCATCCCCGGCTGCGGATGCGCCACATGCCGTTCCGGGTGACGCCCGAGGCGAAGGACCGCTGGCTGCATCACATGCGGACAGCCGTCGATTCCCTGGACCTGCCGCCCCTGCATGAGGGAACCCTGTGGGATTACATGGAGCGCGCCGCGCTCTCGATGGTGAACAGCCCGTCCGAGGCGCAGGGCTGATACCGGCTGCGGCTTCGAGCCGCCGGGTGTCGGCGGCCTAAAGCAGGCCGGCGCCGGTACGTGCCAGCACGTGCCCGCGGTTGCTGCTGAGCCGGAACCAGCGCCCGGAACGGTAGAGCTTCTGTTCGTCGCCGGCCAGTTCGTCCCCGCCCAGGAAACCCAGGGCGAGGGCGGCGAACGCCGCTCCGGCCGGCAGCCCGTGCCGTCCCTCGAGCCCGCGTCCCCAGACGGCGGCCCGGGCGTTGTTCACGATCAGGGCTCCGGGTTTGTCCGGAACGATGCCGGCCACCTCGGCGATGCCGGTTTCGGCGGCCTGCCGCAGTTCGGCATCGGGCACGGAGTCCACGAGTTCCCAGCCGCTGCGCGGCGCCCCCACGCCGGCCCATGACTCGGTGACGGTCGACGGCGGGACCGGAAGATCGGCGTCGTTCTCCCCCGCCCGGGCCAGCCGGTCCAGGACGGCAGCGAGGGGAACCGTGACATCAACAGCGGAGGGCTCTGCCAGTCCCATCGTGCGCAGGCCCAGAATCGTGGGGGTGGACTCCCCCAGGATCCGGGGCCGGAGCACGCACACGTAGGCGGCCAGGACCGTGCCGGCCGCCTGGAGGCGGATGGCGCCGTCGTCAATGGCCTTGGCGCGGGTGACGAAGGTCTTCAGATCGGCGAGATCGCGCGGGTCGGCGAAGCGGAAAGACTGGGTAAGGAGATCAGACACGTTAAGAACACTACCGGCTGGGGCGCGGTTGAGCGGTGCCGGGGCGCCGTCTAGAGTCAAACCATGACTGAAGCGGACGCCGGATTGCAGGCCTTGCCCACGAATGACCCCACGAACTCCCTCCTCGAACTGCTTGACCTCGGCGAGCTGGAAGGCGCCCGCACCGACGAGGATATTTTCATGGGTCCGTCGCAGCGCCAGCCGCACCAGCGCGTCTTTGGCGGCCAGGTCCTGGCCCAGTCCCTGATCGCCGGGATGCGCACCGTGGACGAGGACCGCACCGTCCATTCCATGCACGGCTACTTCCTCCGGCCCGGTGACGCGAACAAGCCCATCACCTTCGGCGTCCAGCGCCTGCGGGACGGCCGCTCGTTCTCCGCCCGGCGCGTGCATGCCTACCAGGACGGCACCCCGATTCTGTCCATGATCGCCTCGTTCCAGGCCGGCGATGACGGCATTGAGCACCAGTCCGAGATGCCTGCCGACATTCCGGATCCGGAGTCGCTGCCCAGCACGGCGGACCTGCTGGGCAAGTTCGACCACCCCGTCGCCCGCCACTGGTCATACGAACGGCCCTTCGACATCCGCCATGTGGATCCCGCACTGTATGTGGCGGCCACGGGGAAGAAGGAAGCGCGCAACGCCGTGTGGATGAAGACCTTCAGCCCCATGCCGGACAACGCCAACACGCACCGTGCCGCGCTGGCCTACGCCAGCGACTACACGCTGCTCGAGTCGATTCTTCGCAGGCACGGGCTGAGCTGGATCACGCCGGGCATGAGCGTGGCCAGCCTCGACCACGCCATGTGGTGGCACCGTCCCGTCCGCGTTGACGAATGGCTCCTGTACGTGCAGGAATCGCCCAGCGCCCAGGGGGCGCGGGGCCTGGCGACCGGCAAGATCTTCAACCGGGAGGGCCTGCACGTGGCATCCGTGGCGCAGGAGGGCATGGTCCGGGTGCCGACGGACATCAAGAGCAAGGTTGCCGGTGCCGTGCAGACCAAGATCCTGCAGCACCAGATGCGCAAGGCCTGACGGACTTCCGTCACACGAAAAGGCCGGCCCCGGGTTGATCTTGTCAACCCGGGGCCGGCCTTTTCGTGCTCAGCGCCTGATTTAGTCGCGGGTCAGGCGGCGGTGCGTGACGCGGTGCGGCTTGGCCGCGTCGGGGCCGAGGCGCTGCACCTTGTTCTCCTCATAGGATTCGAAGTTGCCTTCAAACCAGTACCACTTCGACGGGTTCTCCTCGTCACCTTCGTACGCAAGGATGTGGGTGGCCACCCGGTCCAGGAACCAGCGGTCGTGGGAGACCACGACGGCGCAGCCCGGGAACTCAAGCAACGCGTTTTCCAGGCTGCTGAGAGTTTCGACGTCGAGGTCGTTGGTCGGTTCGTCCAGCAGGAGCAGGTTTCCGCCCTGCTTGAGGGTCAGCGCCAGGTTAAGGCGGTTGCGCTCACCACCGGAAAGCACGCCTGCCTTCTTCTGCTGGTCCGGTCCCTTGAACCCGAACGCCGCGACATAGGCGCGGGACGGCATTTCAACGTTGCCCACCTGGATGAAGTCCAGGCCGTCGGAAACAACCTCCCAGAGGGTCTTGTTGGGGTCGATGCCCCCGCGGCTCTGGTCGGCGTAGGAAATCTTGACCGAGTCGCCGATCTTCAGCTCGCCGCCGTCGAGGGGCTCAAGGCCCACGATGGTCTTGAACAGCGTGGACTTGCCCACACCGTTCGGGCCGATGACGCCGACGATGCCGTTGCGGGGCAGGGAGAAGGACAGGCCGTCGATCAGGGTGCGGTCGTCGAAGCCCTTCTGCAGGTTCTTGGCTTCGAGCACAACGCCGCCAAGGCGCGGTCCCGGCGGGATCTGGATCTCTTCGAAGTCCAGCTTCCGGGTGCGGTCGGCCTCGGCCGCCATTTCCTCGTAGCGGGCAAGACGCGCCTTGGACTTGGTCTGCCGGCCCTTGGCATTGGAGCGGACCCAGTCGAGTTCCTCGGCGAGGCGCTTCGCCTGCTTGGCGTCCTTCTTGCCTTGGATTTCCAGGCGGGCGCGCTTCTTCTCCAGGTAGGTGGAGTAATTGCCCTCATAGGGGTACAGGTGGCCGCGGTCCACCTCCGCGATCCATTCCGCGACGTGGTCCAGGAAGTACCGGTCGTGGGTGACGGCGAGCACTGCGCCCTCGTAGGAGGAGAGATGCTGTTCCAGCCACAGCACGCTCTCGGCGTCGAGGTGGTTGGTGGGCTCGTCGAGCAGCAGGAGGTCCGGCTTCTGCAGCAGCAGCTTGCAGAGGGCAACGCGGCGGCGCTCACCACCGGAGAGCAGGGTGACATCCGCGTCGGCCGGCGGGCAGCGGAGGGCGTCCATGGCCTGCTCGAGCTGGGAGTCCAGGTCCCAGGCATCGGCGGAGTCGATGGCCTCCTGCAGGTGGCCCATCTCCTCGAGGAGCGAGTCGTAGTCCGCGTCCGGGCTGGCCATCTCCTCGGAGATTGCGTTGAAACGCTGGATCTTGCCGTAGATCTCGCCCACGCCCTCCTGGACGTTGCCCAGGACGGTCTTTTCCTCGTTCAGCGGCGGCTCCTGCAGCAGGATGCCGACCGTGTAGCCGGGGCTCAGCCGTGCCTCGCCGTTGGAGGGGGTGTCCAGGCCGGCCATGATTTTCAGGATGGTGGACTTACCGGCACCGTTGGGGCCAACGACGCCGATCTTGGCGCCCGGGAAGAACGACATGCTGACGTCGTCGAGAATAAGTTTTTCGCCAACAGCCTTTCGGGCCTTGGTCATTGTGTAGATAAATTCCGCCATGGTTCCAAATCTAGTGGGTTGGCGGTGATATCTCACATTCCGGGCTCAGCCGGCGGCTCCTACGAAACACTTGCCGTTCGACAGGGCCGGCAGCAAGGTCACCGTCACCTTCCCATCGCGGATCTGGCCGATCACGCATTCCTTGGCTTGGACAGCCGCCGCTTCCATGGAATCCACCTCGAGCCCGGTGGGTGTACGCCCGGCCGAGACCTCCAGGCTCCGCGCCGGAACTCCTGCCGCCGTGAGGGCGGAGGTGATGTCCGCAGTAGCGGGCTTCGGGTTGGCAGCTACTACACTTTCCAGGACGACAGCCATGGTCCGCTGCAGCGCGGCCGTGGCCGCGGAAGCGTCTTTGGTGGCTGCCGCAGGCGCCGACGGTTTTGCCGAGGGTTTTGCTGTCGCCTGGGTGGCCGCCTGTTCTCCGGCGGCTGGTGCTTCCGTCGTCTGGTGCACGGTGGCCTGATCTCCCGGTGCCGTGCAGGCGGCCAGGGACACGACAACAACCGCCAATGCGAGCCGGCCGGTAACCTTCTTGGCGTTTCCCAGGGCACCAGTGGCATTGCCGCGGAGTGCTTTGTTCCGCTGAAGTGTAGTCGCTCGCATCACGCTGCCATTCTGCCATGCGGCACCGCCAGGGGGTGCCGTGCCGCACGGCACCGGCGTTCAGGCAGCGGCTCCCGTGAGCTCGCCCGTTTCCGGGTCGAGCTGCAACTCGTCGCCGGCGTCGTCGAGAAAGATGCCCGCCGCAGCCGGGCCTTCGTCGGCTTCGTCGCCTTCCTCCCGGTCCTCGTCCGAGCCGTCCCCGGCCTCGCCTGGGGATCCGGAAACACTGCGGTCGCCGTTCCCGGGGCCGAATCCGTCAGCGGCCTGCGGGTTTCCGGAATTGCGGATGAAGTTGGCAGTGCCCCACTTGAGATCGTGGCCCACCGCGTCCGCGTCGATCTCGGCGTCGTGGTACATGCGGCCGTCTTTCTCCCAGCTGCGCATCTTGAGCTTGCCCACGACGACGACGCGCTGGCCCTTCTTGATGCTGCAGCCCATGTTCCCGGCCAGCTGCCGGTATCCCTGGACCGTGAACCAGTTGATGTTGCCGTCCACCCAGGCGTTGGCCGTGCGGTCGTACCGCCGTTCAGCGGAACCGAGGCGGAATGAGGCGGTGGGAACGCCCCCGGGAGTAGTGGAACTGCGGATCTCCGTGGCCACGAAGCCCCGGACCGTAATGTTGTCACTCATCTTGGTGTCCTGTCTCGAAGTGTCTTGCCCTAGCAGGCACTTCCAGCATCAACCGCCGACGCGACCGCGGGGAGGTACGCAATGCTGTATGTGGATAACCGAAACGTTCGTCCTCGGTGCCGCCGACGGGCCCGCAGGCAATGTAGACTTTTTCAGGCACCCGGGAAGCCGGGAAACCAGTTGCCCCAGTAGCTCAGGGGATAGAGCAGCGGCCTTCTAATCCGCCGGTCGGGGGTTCGATTCCCTCCTGGGGCACGGCCACGAGCGGTCCTGACATTCGACACCGAAAGTCAGGACCGCTTCTCTCCGGCAGCCCTTCTGCGTCGAAGCGGCAGCCCTTTCCTTTATTCGTCGGTGACCGTGTGGAATGCACGGCCACCCTTGCCCGCCAGCGACAACATAGTCGGATCGGCCATGAACCGCTTGCCCTCGACCGTGTGCCAGCCTGCCGGCGAATATTCCCGCTCAAACGTCCACTCGGCCTGACCCGAGGCCTGGGCCAGAACATGAAGAGTTCCAGCCGGACCGACTCGGTAGGAATAGGACTTTCCCGAGTCTGAAAAGAGCGTCCTTTGACCGTCGAACACTACGGTGACGTCTGCCATCTGCCCTGTTGCCTTTCGCTCTCGCCAGGATCCTGAGCGCCCCCGGCTTCCACGACTATAGTTCCATGACAGGGCCAGTTCTGCCTCTGCCTCCGGATGGATAGGCCCCCCGGGTGACCTCCCGACAGCAAGTGCCAAGCATGCTTACTAATAAGGCCCGACTGTGCCTATGATCGGACTGGACGCCGGCGACGTGCACGCGCCGGTCAGCTTGGACCAACCGTCAGGGAAGGAACATCCGCATGCAGCAAAGCCAGTCGGGCGGAAACCCCGCCGATCCGGAAACGCCCCGGCCAGCGAGCGCGGCAGCAGGCCAGCCAGGCGCCGCGGAGCCGCTTGGCCCTGCACCGGCCGCAGCGGCGGCGGGTACCGGCGCGGCGGCCCGCCATCCCGGCACGGCCGCGATCCCGGGTTACGACGGGGCCGCGTCACCGCGGCCCGGCCGGGCGGAGCCGGAACGGCAGGTGACGCGCGCAGGTATGATCTGGGCGGCGGTGGCCTCGGCCCTGGTGGTACTGGTGTTGCTGATCATCTTCATCCTGCAGAACCAGGAACTCGTCCAGGTGAAGTTCTTCGGCCTTGAAGGCGCGGTGTCGCTCGGGATGTCCCTCTTCATCGCGGCAGTAGGCGGAGGTGTCCTCGTGGCCATGGCGGGCGCAGCCCGGATCATCCAGCTGCGCGCCGCCGCCCACCGTCGCAGGGTACAGGCTGGCCGGAACCGGTAAGCCGCCACCGGCGGCAGTCCTCCAGATAGTCCTTGAGGTTGCCGAGCACCATGCCCCAAAGTTTCTCGGACTCCGCGGCTTCGTCATCGCTCCTGTTGTTGCCCTGGGTGATGCTGACCCGGGTGCCCTCCGCCACGGGCTCCAGGGCGTACTCCACCGTGTGGTAGCTGTCCGGCTCGTCGGGCAGGCCCGACAAGCGGCTGTAGTGGGTGATCCGCAGGAGTTCGTTGGGGCGGACTTCCAGCACGGTCCCCTTGTCCTGGTAGGACTTGCCCTGCCACTCCCCCTCGAACGTCACCGGCTCACCTTCCCGCCAGGTGGATGTGACGTTCGTGCCGAGAAAGTATTCCCTGACGTCCGCCGGATCCGTCAGCGCCTTCCACACCCGCTCCGGCTGCGCAGCGACAACAACGCTTGCCTCGGCATCCCTGATGCGCTTGTCCATGGCTACCCCTCCTGGCGCCACCCTACCCGCGGACGGCCACCGAAGTAAGGGCAGGTTCAGGCGAAGGGTTGCACCAGTTCCGCGTAGCGGTCCTTCATCCTCGCCAGGACGTCGGCGCCGTCGGCGTCCCAGATCTCCTGGTTGAATATCTCCACCTCGATGTCGCCGGTGTATCCGGCGTCCCGGACCCAGGTACCGATCGTCGCGAAGTCAATCACGCCGTCGCCCATCATGCCGCGGGAAAGCAGCGCGTCCGCGGCGATCGGAAGGTTGAAGTCACACACCTGGTAGGAGGCGATCCGGTTCTCCCGTCCGGCGCGGTCGATCTGCGCTTTCAGTTCCGGATCCCACCAGACGTGGAAGGTGTCGACGGCGACCCCCACCGCCCGCGCATCGTACGGCGCCGCCAGGTCCAGCGCCTGCCCCAGCGTGGAGATGAGCGCACGGTCGGCGGCGTACATCGGGTGCAGGGGTTCCAGCACCAGCCGGACGCCGTGTTCGACGGCGAATGGGACGAGGTCCTCGAGCCGGTCGGCCACGCGCTGGCGGGCAGCCACGACGTCCTTCTCCCCCGGCGCCAGGCCCCCGACCACGAGGAACAGTTCTTGCGTATCGAGAGCAACCGCCTCCAGGATCGCGGCCCTGTTGTCGGCGAGCGCTGCCGCCTGCCCGTCGGCGTCCGGAGCGGTGAGGAACCCGCCGCGGCACAGCGAGGAGACCCGGAGCCCGGCGTCCTTGATCAGCTTCGCCGCCTTGTCCAGCCCGGCCTCGGCGACGATGTCCCGCCAGGGCCCGATGGCGGGGATTCCTGCACGGGCGCAGCCGTCAACAGCCTCGGCGAGCGTCCACTTCTTGGTGGTGGCGCTATTGAGGGAAAGCCGTGAAAAGGGGGACGGTTCTGAATAGAAGGTCATACTCCCACTCCGTTAATGCGAAGGTAATCGGACATCCGGAACGCTGCGAGGGCGGGGTCCTTCAGCAGCCCGGCTTCGTCGGCCAGTTCGAAGGTCTTCGCGAGGTGCACCACGGAACGGCCCGAGTGCAGCCCGCCCACCATCTGGAATCCGGGCTGCTTGCCGTTGAGCCAGGAGAGGAAGGCGATTCCGGTTTTGTAGTAGAACGTGGGGGCACTGAAGATGTGCTTGCCCAGTTCGCGGGTGGAGTCCAGGATGGCACGGGCTTTGGCGGCGTCTCCGGCGTCGTAGCTTTGCAGCGCCGCGGACGCGGCGGGATAGATTGCCGCAAAGATTCCCAGCAGAGCATCCGAGTGGAGGGTGCCGTCGCCGTCGATCAGTTCCGGGTAGTTGAAATCATCGCCGGTGTAGAGGCGGACGCCCTCGGGGAGCGCCGCCCGCAACGCGATTTCATGCGAGGCATCCAGGAGGGAGACCTTGACGCCGTCCACCCTGTCCGCGTTCTCGCGGATGAGGGAGAGGAACGTCCCGGTGGCCTGGTCAACGCTGTCTGAGCCCCAGTAGCCGGCCAGCGCGGGATCGAACATGGTGCCGAGCCAGTGCAGGATGACGGGCTGGTCGGCCTCCTGGAGCAGTGTGGAGTACACCTTCAGGTAGTCCTCGGGACCGGACGCCACCTGGGCCAGCGCCCTTGAGGCCATGAGGATCACCTTGGGTCCGGCCTCGCTGACGGCGGCGACCTGCTCACGGTAGGCGGTCAGGACCGCCTGCAGCCCGGCCGCGCCGGAAGGCAGTGTGGCAAGGTCCAGCTGGTCGGTGCCGGCGCCGCAGGACACGAGGTCGCGGACGGTCATGCCTGCCGTGGCCATGCCCCCGGTGGAGACCACGGACGCCGCCTCCGCGCCGGTGCGCTTGATCAGCTGCTGCGTGGCGGGCCAGTCCAGGCCCATGCCGCGCTGGGCGGTGTCCATCGCGTCGGCAACCCCGAGCCCGTAGGACCAGAGCTCGTGCCGGTAGGCCAGGGTGGCGTCCCAGTCGAGACGGGCCGGGGCACCGGGAGTGTTGTCTGCGGTCACCTCGGGGATGACGTGGGCGGCAGCGTAGGCCCGGCGCGATGTCAGGCGTGCCGTCGGTTTGGCCCAGGTGGTGGCAGCGCGGAGCCGGTACTGCCGGGTTCCGCCGTCGGAGGTGGGAAGGATCAGTGAAGTCATCAGAGCGTGATCTCCGGGATGTCGATGGTGCGGCGTTCGTCGCTGGACTGCAGGCCGAGTTCGGCGAGCTGCACGCCGCGGGCGGCGGAGAGCAGCCCGAAGCGGTGCTCGCGGCCGGCGACGGCGTCGCGCAGGAACTCTTCCCACTGCAGCTTGAAGCCGTTGTCCAGCTCGGCGTTGGCGGGGACTTCCTGCCACTGGCTGCGGAAGGATTCTGTGACTGGAAGGTCCGGGTTCCAGACCGGCTTGGGTGTGTGGGCCCGCTGCTGCGCCACACACTTGTTCAGGCCGGCGACGGCAGATCCGTGCGTGCCGTCCACCTGGAATTCGACCAGCTCGTCACGGTAGACCCGGACGGCCCACGAGGAGTTGATCTGGCCGATAACGTCGTCCCCGCCCGGGGTTTGCAGCTCGAAGATGCCGTAGGAGGCGTCGTCTGCCGTTGCCTTGTACTCCTTGCCGGCCTCGTCCCACCGCGCGGGGATGTGGGTGGCCGTCTTGGCGTTGACGCTCTTTACCTTGCCGATGATGCCTTCCAGGACGTAGTTCCAGTGGCAGAACATGTCCGTGGTCATGCCGCCGCCGTCCTCCTTGCGGTAGTTCCAGGACGGGCGCTGGGCCGCCTGCACGTCGCCTTCGAAGACCCAGTAGCCGAATTCTCCGCGGATGGACAGGATCCGGCCGAAGAACCCTTCGTCCACGAGGCGGCGGAGCTTGACCAGTCCGGGCAGGTAGAGCTTGTCATGCACGACGCCGGCGGTGACCCCGGCTTCCTTGCCGATGCGGGCCAGCTCGATGGCCTCCTCGAGGGTTTCCGCCGTCGGCTTCTCAGTGAAGATGTGCTTGCCGGCCAGCATGGCCTTCTTCAGGGTTGCGGCCCGCAGGCTGGTCATCGAGGCGTCGAAGACGACGTCCACAGTGGGGTCGTGAATCACGCCGTCAAGGTCGGTGGTCCATTCCGAGATTTTGTGAAGCTCGGCCAGTTCACGGATTTTGGCTTCGTTGCGGCCGACGAGGATTGGCTCGATCTGGACCTTGGTGCCGTCCTCCAGGGTGAAGCCCCCTGCGTCCCGGATGGGGAGGATGGAGCGCAGCAGGTGCTGGCGGTAGCCCATCCGGCCGGTAATCCCGTTCATGGCGATACGGATCGTCTTTGTTTCGAAGCCCATGAGTCCTCATTCATTCGTGGTGGATGGATCGGAAAGCGCATTCCCGCTGCTTCCATAGTGCAGAACTCGCGCGGATCTGGCAAGCGCTTTCCGAACTTACTTGTAACTGCGATAATGTGGGCATCAGCCGAGTTCCCGAGGCTGGGGCCCGTTGAAGAGGAGTTTCGCCTGTGGCAGCAAGCACGCTGACCGAAGTAGCCCGCCTGGCCGGAGTCTCCCCCGCCACCGCGAGCCGTGTCCTGAACGGTTCCGCCAGGACCCCCGGACCTGATATCGCTGAGCGCGTCCGGAAAGCTGCGGACTCCCTCGGCTACATCCCCAACGCCCAGGCCCAAGGCCTCGCCAAGTCGAGCTCGGGCCTCATCGGACTCATCGTTCACGACATCGCGGACCCCTACTTCTCAGCCATAGCCCGCGGCGTCCAGACCGCGGCCCGGCACCAGAACAAGATGGTGCTGCTGGCCACCACCGCGGGCAGCCCCGCCGACGAGCGCGCGGCCGTGGCGGCCTTTGCGGCGCGCCGGGCGGACTCGATAGTGATTGCGGGATCGCGATCTGCACGGACCGCGGACGATGAGGCCAACGCAGAACTGGCCGCCGAGCTTGACCGCTATTGCCGCAACGGCGGCCAAGTGGGCGTGGTGGGACACGCCGTAGTGGGCGCGGAATCCAACGAGGGCTATCACGTGGTTGAGGTTCCCAACGAGGAGCTCGCTGCCGAACTCGCCCGGGAACTAGCCGCTTCGCATGCCGGGGAGTTCGTGGTCATCGCCGGTCCGGAGGGCCTCCTGACCTCCGACGACCGCGTGCGGGGCTTCCAGCGCGGCCTGGCAGACGCCGGGCTTTCGCCGGCACGCGTCCTGCACACCGGATTCGACCGTGCGGGCGGTTACGAGGCGGGCATGGAGCTCGCCGCACGCATCGGGGCACACCGGGGCAAGGGCGAGGCCGGCGATGACGCCGCCGCACCGCCACGGCTCTGTATCTTCGCCGTCAACGACGTCATGGCGATCGGGGCCACCGCCGCGCTGCGCTCCAAGGGGCTGCGCGTCCCCCGAGACGCCGCCATCGCCGGCTTTGACGACATCGAAACACTGCGGGACTTCCGGCCCGCCCTCTCCACCGTCCGCCTGCCACTGGAGGAGATCGGCAGGCTGGCAGTACCCGCCGGTTCCGGCCACGCGGCGGCCGGCGCCGTGGGGGTCACAGGCGAGGTGACCCTGCGCCGGAGTACGGAGCCGGGCGGCGAACCCGCCTCCTAGCCGGCAGCAAGGCAGGCGCGGCAACAGCCACCGTCCTGCAGCAGGACTTTTGCCCGCGGCAACGGAAGGCGGCCATGACAGACCATCCACAGGAGACAGCAGCGGGCATCACCACCGCGGCCGCCGAGTGGGCCGCCGTCGAGGAACTTTTCGGCGTCCGCGGCGAACCGTCACGCTGCTGGTGCCGGTTCTTTGCCCTGCCGGGAGGCAGCTTTGCTGCCACGCCGCCTGCCGGCCGCAAGGCACAGCTGAAAGACAGGTTCGACGGCCGCGGGCCGGCGCCGGGGGTCCTGGCCTACCGCGGCGGCTCCGCAGTCGGCTGGTGCGCCGTGGAGCCGCGGGGATGCTACCCGCGGATTCTCCGTTCCCAGGTGTTCAAGGCTGCCGGTCCCGCCGTCGCGGACGGCGGCGGGAGCGTGTGGTCGGTGAGCTGCTTCGTCGTCGCACGCGGCCACCGGCGCAGCGGCGTGGCGGCGGTCCTGCTGGCTGCCGCCGTCGGCCATGCACGCGCCAACGGGGCCGCCGTCGTCGAAGGGTATCCGGTGGATCCACGGGAACGGCCAAAGGCCGGGCCGTCCGATCTCTACCAGGGCACGCTGGAGCTGTTCCTGGCCGCGGGGTTTGAGGTGGTCAGTGACGCAGTTCCCGGCCGCAGGGTGATACGGCTACAGGTCGGATGACAGGACCACGCGGACCACGGCGGCAATGGCAACCGCTGCCGCAGGCTCCTTGGACCGGCTATCTTGGCAGCATGGCAAATGAAGCGGTGCTGAAGTTGATTCGCGCCCAGCTGCGGGCAGCGGCAGACCCCATCCGCGGCGCCGCAGCACAGGCCTACATGAAGTCCTCAACGCCGTCCCTCGGCGTCCGTGTGCCGGAGGTGCGCAAGGCAACCAAGGCCGCGGCCGCTGCCCATCCGTTTGAATCCGCTGAGGACCTGCGGTCAACGGTGCTGGTCCTGTGGCGTGAAGCCCGTTACCGCGAGGAACGCTATGCGGCGATTGACCTGACCGGGCTGCGCAGCGTAGCCCGAGACCCGCGGATGCTTGCGGTGTACGAGGAGATCATCCGGACCGGCTCGTCCTGGGACTATGCAGACGGCGTGGCCCACCGGATCGGCGCGCTGCTCCGGGCCCACCGGGACGAACTCACCCGGGTGCTGCTCCAGTGGAGCGCCGACCGCGACTTCTGGATTCGGCGGGCGTCCATCACTGCCCAGCTGGGGGCCAAGTTCCAGACGGACACCGCGCTGCTCTCTGCCGTCATCGAGGCGAACATGGCCGACAGGGAGTTCTTCATCCGCAAGGCCATCGGGTGGGCGTTGCGTGAGTACGCCAAAACTGATCCGGAATGGGTCCTGAATTTCGTGACGCGGAACGGCACGTCACTCAGTCCGCTCTCGCGCAGGGAAGCCCTGAAAAACCTTTAGGTCAGATTACGGGGCGCGTCGTGACGGGCTGGTCAGCCTTGCTGAAAAGCAGCTTGGTGCTGCGGTCCAGGAAGATCAGGTAGAGGGCAAACAGCAGGGCAATGATGGCGGCTGCGTTGCGGGCCAGCGCCAGGGCAAGGCCCAGGTCGCCGGTCTGCAGGTAGGGGAAGACTTCCAGCTGGTCGGAGATGGCGTAGACCATGAAAAAGGAAACGATGAAGTACAGGGCCTTGACCTGCCAGTCGTCGCGGATGCCCGTGACGGCGAACAGCGGGATCAGCCACACCACGTACCAGGACTGGATCATTGGCGCGAGCACCACGACGGCCGCGAAGGCCAGGGTCAGGCGGCGCATGAGGCGGTCGTGTTCGCCCCGGAAAATCTGCCAGGCGACGATGCCCACGGCAAGGAGCTTGCCGGCGTCGTAAACCCATTTGGCCAGCCCCCAGCCGTCAAGGCTGAACGCGTTGAAAATGGAGGCGACCACCAGGCCAAGCAGTCCCACCGGGGCGTACCAGATCCAGACACTGCCGGGCGCCGAGAGTCCGTTGATCCAGCCGAACCCGAAGCCGTTGACCAGGCTCATGGCGTAGAGCAGCGCGAAGCTGATTCCGGCGGTCAGGCCCCAGAACACGAACTTCCTGGGCCAACTGGCCGCTTTGCCCGCCCAGAGCAACCCGATAAACGGAAGGAACACCACGGTGATCGGCTTCACGGCGATGGAAGCCGTAACAAGAACGAGGCCAAGTATGACGCGCCGGGTGGCGCAGTAGTAGAGGCCCGCGAGGGCCAGGCCGATCATCAGCGCATCGTTGTGGACGCTGGCGATGAAGTTGGTCAGGAAGAGCGGGTTCGCCGCCGTCAGCCAGAGGGCACGGTGCGGATTGACGCCGTGCAGCTCTGCAAGCTTGGGCACGTAGATGATGCACAGCACCACACCCGCCAGAGCGGCGAGGCGGAACAGCATGATGCTGGCTTCCGGGTGCACGTTGGTGGACCAGACCACGAACTGCTCGATCCACAAAAACACCTGGCCGTAGGGAACCGGGGCCTCGGTCCACATCTTGTCCGCGCCCAGCTGGAAGTAGTTGGACAGCGCCGAGATTCCGTTCTCATACGGGTTGAAGCCCTCGACCATCAGCCGGCCCTGGCCGATGTAGGCGTAAACGTCCCGGCTGAACAGCGGGACCGTGAACATCATGGGAAGGCCCCACGCGACGACGGCCTGGAGGGTGGCCTTCCGGGCCTCCCGGCCCCACACGTGAACGTGCTGGCCAAGCCTGAGCCACGCCCGGACCAGCAGCATGCCGCCCACCGCAAGCAGCACGATGGACAGTCCGACGCCGAACGCCTCCGTGCGCATCCAGATGAACAGGGGCATCCGCCGCAGCTCCGAGACCGGCGCCAGCCAGCCGACGCCGAGCGAGCCGACGAACAGGAACATGGAACCGATGAAACCGGAGAGGATCGGGGAGCGTGGGTTGTCCACTTCCGGCCGGCCCGGGTCCGTGGAAGTGCCGGTAGCTGTTTCCCCTATCGCAGGCACAGGCGCCGTCATCTCAGGATCGTCCAATCTCTTCTGCGCCTAACTCTCTTGCGCGTATCTCTCTTGGGCATATCTCGTTGGGCGTGCTGCCCCGTGTGCAGCCTAACTGCGCGGCCAGCCAAATCGGGCGGCGAGCCAAAACGGGCGACGCCGGGGGCGCGGCTGCCGCAATGAGGCGTTGCCACGTACCCGAAATATTAGCATCGGAGCGCCTCTCCAAGGCTTGCACGCGGCTAAACGGTAGGCTGAACGGGTGCCTATTACTAACGAACGCATCGTCTGGATCGACTGCGAAATGACCGGCCTCGACAGCGTCAACGACGCCTTGATCGAGGTCGCGGCCCTGGTGACCGACTCCGAGCTCAACATCCTCGGAGACGGGGTGGACGTGGTGATCAAACCGGACGACGCCGCCCTCGCCCAGATGAACGACTTCGTCCGGGACATGCACACCCGGTCAGGCCTGCTCAACGAGCTTCCGGCCGGCAAAACCATGGCCGAGGCGGAGGCCCTGGTGCTGGACTACATCCGCAAGTGGGTGCCGGACCCCCGCAAGGCGCCCCTTGCCGGCAACTCGGTGGGAACGGACCGGGTCTTCCTCGCCAGGGACATGCCCTTGGTGGTGGAGCACCTGCACTACCGGATCATCGACGTCAGCACCATCAAGGAACTGGCGCGGCGCTGGTACGCGCGGGCCTACTTCCAGGCGCCGGCGAAGCTCGGCGGCCACCGCGCCCTCGGGGACATCAAGGATTCCATTGATGAACTCCGGTACTACCGGGAAGCAGTCTTCGTGCCTGCCCCGGGACCGGACAGTGCCACGGCCCAGAAGATCTCCAAGCGCATCTCGGCGTCGCCGTCCGCAGTGGACCAGCAGGCCCCGGAAGGCGTCCTGCCGCCCGCAGCGCAGCAGTCCGGAAAGTAATCTGCGCCACGTTTGGGGAAAATTTTGCCGAAACAGCCAAAAGTGGCAAAAGCATCCCCAAACAGCAGGTAAGCTATTTGTCGTTGCCAATTCGGACGGCCGGGAAACCGGACAGTCTGCAGGGCACATGGTGGGCGTAGCTCAGTTGGCAGAGCGCCTGGTTGTGGTCCAGGAGGTCGCGGGTTCAACCCCCGTCGCTCACCCTCACCGAGGACGGCAGTTTCTTGCCGGCCAGCAACAAAGGCCGTACCGGTTTTCCGGTGCGGCCTTTGCTTGTTTTCACCACTGCTGCTTGTTTTCACCACTGCCGGTTCCACCCCGGCAAAGCGTCGAAGGATCCTCACATGACCGTTCTGCCCATCACGATCTGGGGCGAGCCGGTGCTGCACCGCCGGGCTGCTGAAGTGGAAGAGTTCGACGACGGGCTTCGCCAGTTGATTGCCGACATGTTCGAAACGAACGACTTGGCGAACGGCGTCGGCCTGGCCGCGCCGCAGATCGGCGTGGGCAAGCGCATCTTCGTGTACAAGTACGAAAACGAGGACGGCGCTCCCCCGGCCGGCGTGGTGGTCAATCCTGTGCTGACGCTTTCCAAGGTGTCCGGGGCGCTGCCGGATCCGGATGAGGAAGTGGAGGGCTGCCTTTCCTTCCCCGGCGAGCAGTATCCGCTCAAGCGCGCCGAGTGGGTGCGAGTCCAGGGCTTTGACGGGCTAGGCAATCCGGTGGATTTCGAAGCCACCGGCTGGTTCGCACGCATCATCCAGCACGAATACGACCACCTTGACGGCAAGCTGTACGTCAACCGACTCATCGACAGGTATGCCCGCAAGGCGATGAAGCAGGCGAAGAAGAGCGGCTGGGGCGTACCGGGCCTGACCTGGATGCCGGGCGTTGACCCCGACCCGTTCGGCCACTGACACCGCGCCTGCTTGCTGCCTTTGCGGCCCTACTGCGGCACCACCGTCTGCTGCTGCGGGCATGATTCCAGCACGCGGGCCATGGCGTCCCTCTCCGGCTGGGTGACCCAGAGTCCGTACGCTGCCTTCACCGAGATCTGCCGCGCCACGTAGTGGCACCGGAGGGCCTTGTTCTTCGGCAGCCACGTGGCGGCGTCCGACGCGCTTTTCTCCTGGTTGGCGTCACCGTCCGCGGCAATGAGGTTGACCGGATCGTTGGCAAGGTTCTGCCGCTGCTGCAGCGTCAACTGCTGGGCCCCCTTCTGCCAGGCGTCGCCGAGCGCGACGACGTGGTCGATCTGCACGGCCTTGCTGGACTCTGCGCCGCGGACGAACCTGACCGCCAGCCCCACGTACGGCTCATGCATGGTTCCAGCGGAAACCTTGCACTTTGACCCCTCCGTAAACTCAACGTCGTGAAGGTCCCGGCGCAGGATGTCGTTGCGCGTGTCGCAGCCGTTGTGGTCTGCGTCCTGCCAGGCCTGGCCGAAGGCGGACCGGTCATAGTCGCTTCCCGATGCCCGGCCCTTCACTGCCAAGGTTTCAAGTGCGGCGGCCGCGCCGCCTGGCGGCACCGCGTGCGGGGGCGTCACGGGCTTCATCCAGGCCGCATCGAACACCGGCGCCTCTCTGGGTCCGGACATGGCAGGCTCGGCGGCGATGAACTGGCCTGCCGTGAAAAACCACACGGCGGCGGCGACCACCGATGCCGCTGCGGCACCGAGCACCGCCCAGGCCTGCCGGGAGCGGCGGCGCGCACGCCGGTAACCGGCCCAGCTGACGCTCACAGGGGCGTCCGGGGGCGCTGGGCGTGGCGGGCAGGTTGTGGATACACATCCAGGAGCCTAAGCGAAACCACCCGTCGGTGTGCGGGTATCCACAGTGTGGAGGACAGGTGCCCTGTGGAGGGGGGGCCGGTTACTGCTCGCGCATGACCCGATGGAGATCGGTGTTGGCCAGATCCAGGAGCCGCTCAAGCTGGGCCACCCTGTCCTCGCCTATTTCCCCTGCCGCATGTGACGCGCGTGCCTCGTCCAGAAGCCGTTGGGCTTCTTTCTGGTTGGCCTTGGCAACATCGAGGGCGTGTTCCAGGGTTGTCTCATGCTGGAGTGTCGGGTTCTGTTTCATGACACAAGTTTGTGCCCGATTACCGCCTGATTCCAGAGAATTGCCCGGGAACTTCCCGGGAACAGGTCAGCCCCGCCGGCACAACTGTGCCGGCGGGGCTGACGAAACGTTCCGGTTAGGCCGAGGCTGCCACGGCCAGGACCGGGGCGGCGTCCTTTTCGGAGTCCTTGGCCGGGAAGGTCGGCGGGTTGACCCCGGCCATTTCTTCCATGACGCGGACCACCTGGCAGCTGTAGCCGAACTCGTTGTCGTACCAGACGTAGACAACGAGGTTCTTGTCGTTGGCGATGGTGGCGAGGCCATCGACGATGCCTGCCCGGCGGGAGCCGACGAAGTCTGTGGAGACGACCTCAGGCGAGTCGATGTAATCGATCTGCTTGCGCAGGTCCGAGTGCAGCGACATCTCGCGCAGGTAGTCGTTGACCTCGTCCTTGGTGGTGCCGCGTTCCAGGTTGAGGTTCAGGACGGCCAGGGATACGTCCGGGGTGGGGACCCGGATGGAGCTGCCGCTGAGCTTGCCCTGCAGCTCCGGCAGCGCCTTGGCCACAGCCTTGGCCGCGCCGGTCTCGGTGATCACCATGTTCAGCGCGGCGGAGCGGCCGCGGCGGTCGCCCTTGTGGAAGTTGTCGATCAGGTTCTGGTCGTTCGTGAACGAGTGGACGGTCTCCACGTGGCCGTGGATCACACCGTACTTGTCGTTGAGCGCCTTCAGGACCGGGGTAATGGCGTTGGTGGTGCAGGAGGCTGCCGTTACGATCTTGTCGGAATCGGCGATGTCGCGGTGGTTGATGCCGTGCACGATGTTCTTCAGCTCGCCCTTGCCCGGTGCGGTCAGCAGAACCTTGGCAACGCCCTTGCTCAGCAGGTGCTGGCCGAGGCCCTCGGCGTCGCGCCAGCGGCCGGTGTTGTCTACCACCAGGGCGTTGTTGATGCCGTAGGCCGTGTAGTCGATGGTGGCCGGGTTGTCCGAGTAGATGACCTGGATCTGGACGCCGTTGGCCGTGATGGTGTTGGCATCGGTGTCCACCCGGATGGTTCCTTCGAAGGAACCGTGGACGGAGTCGCGGCGCAGCAGGCTGGCCCGCTTGGTCAGGTCGTTGTCGGAGCCGCGCCGGACCACGATGGCGCGCAGGCGCAGGCCGTGGCCGCCACCCGCCTTTTCGATCAGGAGGCGCGCCAGCAGGCGGCCGATGCGGCCGAAGCCGTAGAGCACGACGTCGGTGCTGGTGCGGTCGTCCGCTCCCCGCTTACCCACGATCTCAGCCAGCTCGGCGCGGAGGAATTCCTCCAACGTCAGGTCCCCGCCGTCGGACTTGAACTTCTGGTTCAGGCGGGCAATGTCGATGGCAGCGGCACCCAGGTCCAGCTGTGCCAGCGTGTCCAGCAGCGGTGCCGTCTCCTCGAGGAGCAGCTCATCCTTGCTCATCCGGCGCGCAAAGCGGTGCGCCTTAAGGATGTTCATGGTGGACTTGTTGATCAGGCTGCGGCCGTGGATGGAGGTAACCACGTTGTTTTCACGGTACAGCCGGCCGATAACCGGGATCATGGCCTCGGCGAGCGCCTCACGGCTCATCCACGTATCAAGACAAGAATCTGACGTCTGGCTCACAGAACTACCTTCCTTGGTTCAACCGGCTACGTCCTCGTAAACCGGATGGCGGCCACTGGAAGTTATCCAGGGCATGCTGGCACCGGCAGGGTTTCGGTCCACCCCGGATGCCGTTGGACGTGCAAAGAAATACCGCCGGCTGCGAACGCAGATCCGGCGGAAGAACTTCTACGTTCACCATCCATTCTAGGGCGGGCAGGGGGCTTCTTTTGCCTTGGAGCCCGTGAAATCACTCACACCCCCGGACGGGCAGCATTTACGTCTCTCCGTACTGGAGGCGGCCGATGCTCCAGGCCGATACGTTGCGGAGGTCCACCCTCGTCGCGTTCAGCCGGATGGGGTTGCCGCCGGACACCACTACGGGTTCAAGGAAATGGATGAACCGGACCTGGTCTTCCAGCGGGTTGTTCCCGGCTTCCTGCGCGTCTCCGGGAACGTCAGCCCCGTACCCGCCCGATGCGCCGATCTGCGATTCCTGGCGTCTGGACCACGCTTCCTCACTCACCACCGAGCCGGACATTATGGTCCCATCGATAATGACGGTGAGCTCGATCGTTCCATCCGGATCCTGACGGCCGGGGCCAACGATGGGCACGAGCACGGCGTTCAGTCTTGGATCGAGGTCATAGGAGGACTGCACGGGCATCTACCTTCCAGACGCGGGGTTAGGTGGATGGGTTGACCGATACGCCGGGTTCTGCAACATTCTGCACCAGCATTGGCGTTCCGGCTAGGTCAGGGGCAAATCAGGGGCATCGAACCTGACGAGACCATCCGTGATGGCGGCCGCCCGGGTGTCATCGTCCGGCCACAGGTGGGCGTAGGTCTTCAGTGTTTCGGTGGCGTCCTTGTGGCCCAGGCGGTGTGCGACGGCCACCGGTGACATGCCCCCGGCGATGAGCTGGGAGGCGTGGTAGTGGCGGAGCTCGTGCCAGCCCGTCCCCGCTTCCTTGACCTTGAGACGGACGTTCCGCCACGCCTCGCTGGCCGTGTGCCGGGTGATCGCCCGCCCCTCCGAGTGGAAGATCAGACCGTCCGGCCCGTGCTCGCTCTCGCGCAGGTCTTTGAGGAGCTGCACGGAGTGGTCCCCGATGTGGATCCGCCGGCGGCTCGCCTTCGTCTTCAGCGGCCCCCACTTCGGATCGGACGAGCTGTACCCGATGAGTTGCCGGTCAATGCTGATCATGGCGTTGTCGAGGTCGATCCGGTCCCAGGTCAGCCCGCGCAGCTCGGAGGACCGGAGCCCGGTGGCAGCACAGAAGACCACCATCCGCCGGTACGGTCGCCAGATCTCGGCGGCGAGCCGCTGCACGACGTCGGTGCGGAGCGGGATGACGGCCTCGTGCTCGACCTCGGGCATGCGGATCTTCACACACGGGGTCTTCTGGATGTGCCCGTCGAGCACGGCTGACTTGAAGATCGCGGAGAGGTAGCTGTAGGTGAGCTTCACCGTGGACGGCGCCAGCGACTCTGACCAGTCCCCCACCGCTTCCTGCACGTCCTCGCGCCGGATCTCGTCCAGGCTCACGTTCTCGAAGCTGGGGATGATGTAGAGCTTCAGCTTCGCCTCGACCTGCTCCTTCGAGGAGTCCCGGTGCTGCAGCTGGGACTTCTGCCACGCTCTCGCGTAGTCGGGGAACAGGGTCTTCTTCCGTGACCGGACGTAGGTGCCGCGGTTCATGGCCGTTACCTGCTCGGCGAGGAAGTGCTCGGCTGCCGCTTTCGTGGCGAAGCTCTGCCGCTGCTTGGTCGCCCCGGGCGGGGTCCACTCGGCACGCCACCGCAGCCCCTTCCCGTAGAGCGGCGTGCGGGTCTTGTCCTTCCGGATCCACCGGTCCTCCACCCTGGCCATTAGAGGAGCCTCGAGGCGACGCGTGGCCGGTGCCGCTGCACCCGCTGCCGCTTGAGCCGCGTGACGGTGTGCGGATCGTAAGCGTGAGCCGTCGGCGTATCGAGGATCCGGTTGACCTCCTGCCAGAACCGGACCCCGGAAAGTCCGAACTGCTCGCTGGCCTTGGCTTCCCGGGCGGCGGCGTATTTGAACTGCTCACCGGCGAGGGCAAGGATCTGCTTGTCCCGCTCATTCATGTGCTTTGTCGATTTCCTTTCTCAGATACAGCAGCTCGTCCTCGGTGAGGGATTGTTCGAAGTGCCGGACGTCGTCGGGCATGACGTTGAGCCGGTGGGCGATGCTGATGAGGTCGTCCGTGATCCGGGCGGCATCGATGAACTGCTTTGGCCGGATCAGGTGGCGGGCCGCCCACATCCGCGCCTGGCGCTCCTGCTTCGGGGTGCACCCGACGTGCTGGTAGTGGGCGTGGCCGAGCTCGTGCCAGATGGTTGACCTCGCCTGAATATAGCCCAGGTCAGGCCGGATCATGATGCGGTGCCGGTCAGGATCGTAGCTTCCCCACCATCCGTGCGGCGGGTATCCGGATACGACAGTGACGCCTAAGTGCGCCGCCATCTGTTCGTACCCCATGGGGCAAGAACATAGTAGAGAGCACTGACAGGATTAGTTTGCGCTCAAACTTTAGTGGTTGGTGCGGGCCTGCGCGGCGAGGTTTTGCAGCTCCCGGGACATGCTGATCAGCACGCGCTGGGAGGACTCGGGCAGGTCGCGGGCGCCGGCCAGCTGCAGGGCCGAGTCGTCCGGGCCGCCCATGTTCAGACCGAGGTCCTTGGCGCAGGCGGCGATGACGTCGCCGACGTTCACGTTCAGGCCGCGGGCGAGGCCCTTGATGGTGGCGGGGTCCGGGAAGAGCATGATGGGCTTGGTGGCCATCTGCTGCAGCCGGGACTGCGTGGGGATGCCGCCGCAGTCGCGGGAGAGTTCGGCGTTGTTGCGTTCGCCGCGGGTGTTCATGATGAGGGCTCGGAGGCCCCCGGTGCTTTCTGTCGTCATGGTGGGTGGTCCTTATTCTTCGGGAAGTTGATCGTGGCCGATCTCGGCGTCGGGTTCACGGGCGGCCAGGCGGTAGTCGTCCTGGGCTTCCTGCGGCTCGGTAGCTGCGATCTCGGTTTCGAGGCGGTGGATGGTGCGGTTGTCTTTGAGGAAGACGCGGATTATGTCGATGATCACTTTCCGCTGTTCGGGTGTGAGTGCGTCGACGCCGGGGGGCAGTTGGTCTGCAAATCGGGCTTGTGGTGGTGCCTCCTGCGCGGCTGCGTAAACCTTTTCCACTGGTACTCCTGATAGTTGAGCGAGCGCCTCCAAGGTTCGCCGACTCGGCCGCGAGGTGTACGTGCCGGCGAGGATCTTGTCGACTGTCGTGTAGGACAGTGTGAGACCTTTTCGTTCTGCTATACGGCCCAGCTGACGCCCCCTAGCGCCTCCGTTGTTGTCGGAGGCCGCCTGGGCGATCTCCGTCAACGTCATTGGTGTGCTGTCCATGGGGCCCATCCTCTAACCAGTTGTATTACTTGTTCCAACGATTCAAACTTTCCCGAATACAAGTAAACCGGCTAGATCCTTGAAATTGCAGGGAAACAAGCCCGTGTTGTTGACAAGTGACTGACAAGTGGAGCACACTTCACTTGTCAATCACTAAGAAAGGATGCAGGATGTACACGTACCAAGGCAAGGAAAAAGAACGGCGCCCCAGCTTCGCGGCCAGGCGCCCCAGAACACGACTCCGGGGGGAGGTCTTTATGAAGCCCATCAGCACGGCCACGCTCAAGAAGCGCCGTGAGCGTGAAGGCTATTCGCAGCGGCAGCTCGCGCTCCTCTGCAAATGCACCCAGGCAGCGATCTCCGCACTTGAATGCGGAACCATGACGCAATGCTCGGAAGACCTGGCAAACCAAATCGCCAAGTGGCTACGCCGCGACGTCGACGAACTCTTCATCCGCAATGAGGATTCACGCGTGGCCAGAATGACAAACGCGGCAGGCTCCAAACGCCAGCTCGCAACCGTATAAGCACCAGTCCACAGGGGGACAACCATGGCAACATCCACGCTCACCGCCGCGCCCACGCAGAAGCTGCGCGACCTCATCGAAGACACCACCTGCGGGATGGCAACACCGGACGAGCTGCACAACGCCCTCCTCGAGCTGGAAACCCTAATGGGCTGGACCCTCACCAAACCCACAGAAGAAATGGAACCCGCATGACCACCACAGCTACCGCCAACGACGAGCAGGCGCGGGTCCTGCGATTCGCCAAGGACCTGGCCGACCCCGACTGGTCGCTGTCGGTCCCCCGGCCCGCCAAGGACACGATCGCAAAGCTGGTGGACATCATCGAAGCCAGCCCCCGGACCATCCACAGCATCGGCGCCATTACTGCAAAAGAGGGCATGGTCGTCGCGACTGCGCACGGCAAGGTCATGGTGTACATCAACGGCCACTGGCAGACGCCGAACTCGCTCGCTTGGTGGCAGCCCCAAGTGGACTGGCTACCGCTCACCGTTCTCCGCGAAGGCGAGGGGGGCGAGTGAACGCGGAGCAGCGGGACAAGCTCCTCGACCTGCACCGCGAGGCCGTCAACATGATGGCGTCCGGCGACATCACCGCGTACACCGCAGCGGACGACGCGTTCCGCGACTACCTCATGAGATTGGAGATAACCGAATGACCCAAGCAGCTGTACTCGAGACGGATTGGAAGGCGGACGCTCTCGTCGTGATTGAAGACCTGGCCAAGACTGGGAACCCCTTCAATGCCGACACCCTGCGGGAGCGTGGTGTGCCTGAGCCTTCGAACCATCAGAACCAGTGGGGCGGACTCTTCACCGCGGCCAAGAACCGAGGCCTGATCGCCAAGGCGGACTACTCGAACAGCCGGCGGAAGTCGCGGCACGGCGGGTTCCTCCACGCATGGAAGGGTGTGCCACGTGCCGGCCACTAAGACAGCCACCGCGCTCCCCCGGCTCGCGTACACCATCCCCGAAGTCGCGGAGATGCTCGCCGAGCACCCGGACACGGTGAAGAAGCATTGCCAGACGCAGGATCTGCGCGGCGCGTACAAGATCGGCGGCCGGTCCAGCCCGTGGCGGATCCCACCCAAAGCCATCGACTACTACCAGGCAACGAGGAGCAAGCAGTGAGCGATAAGGATGATGCTCTGCGGCTGGTCGCATCCACGAACGCGGAGGCGGCTGAGGCTGAGGCTGTGGCGGCGGAGAAGCAGGCCGCGAGGCGGGCGGCTGTGCGTGCTGCTTTTCAGGCTGGTTGCACGGCGCCGGAGGTGGGGAGGATCCTGTCGGTGACGCCGCAGCGGGCGTACCAGATCCGGGACTCCGGCCTTCAACAAACTGCTTGAAAACAAGTGTCACTTGTTTCTGTCGCTAGTTGAAGGTGTAATAGATGCAGCACAACAAAAGAGGCCCACGGGCTGCAACCCGCGGACCTCACGCCCACCGAACCCACGAAAAGGAATCGTTCGATGAACACCACCAAGTATAGCAACGGCTACTTCTTCACGAAGGAACAGGCCGCCAAAGTAGCCCGCGACCTCATCGTCTCCCACCACGAAACCGTGGCCCTCAACGACCAGGACGCCGACCGCCTCGCCTACCGCATCAGCGGCATCTTGGGCATCCCAGCCCAAAACGATGCCGTCGAAAACGCTTTGAACTTGCTCGATGAGCTACTTCAAGTCGAACGCGGCACGCACACCGCACTCGAGGTCAACAGGGCCGGCACCGTCGACAACACCGAGCAGGTCCTCGAACACCTCGAGATCCAGCTCGACATGGCCATCGCCGACGTCGTCACCGGATTCCAGGACCACTGGGAGCTGGCAGCATGAACCGCCGCCAGCCGATCCGGCTCACCGAACGCGGCGAACTCGTCCTCGGCACCCTCGCAGGGCTCGCCTTCCTCTTCACCATCACAATCTTCTTCGCCTTCCTCGGCGACGTACTCGGGATCTGACCATGACTCAGTGCTACTGCGGCGGCCACTACCGCTGCGAAGACTGCCGCCGCGACGTCTGCTTCTGCAACTGCGAACACGACGGCACACCCGACACCCAGGCCGAAGTCACCGCCGGCCACGTCAACCCATCCACCGCCCGCCTCGAAGCCTGGGCACAGAAGCAGGAGCTGACCGTATGAGCTACGACCCCCGCGACGACGCCGCCGGTGAGTGGATCGTCTACGACGAGATCGGCTACCCCATCGGCCGCTACGGCCAGGACGAGACCAAAGCCCGCGCAGTCGCCCGCCTCTGCGGCGGCCGCGACAAAGGCGTCACCGCCATCTACAAGGAGCCAGCACGATGAGCACGAAGATCAAGGAGCCGGTGAAGGGCCTGACCTTCACCCACAACGGGCACCGGTACAAGCTCGACGGGCTCCCCGTCACCGGCGTGACCACCATCCTCAACGGCGGGATCCCCAAGCCCGCACTGATCTACTGGTCCGGCAAGACCGTGGCCGAGTACGTCGAAGCGAACCCGGCCGAGATCGAATCACTCCGCAACCGTGACGACGTCGACTTCGTCCGCGAGCTGGCCGCCATCCCCGCGAAGGTCCGCGACGAAGCGGGCGTCAGGGGCACAGCGGTGCACGACTTCGCCGAGATCCTGGCGACCACCGGCACCGTCGAAGACGTCCCCGAAGAGCTCGCCGGGTACGTCGAGGGGTACGCGGATTTCCTCGACCGGTTCCAGATCACCCCGCTCCTGATGGAGCGGCCGTGCGCCAGCCGGCAGGACTGGTTCGCCGGGAAGTTCGACATGATCGGCACCTCTCCCCTGCTCAACGACGGCAAGCCCGTGATGATCGACCTCAAGACGTCCAAGTACGTCTACGGGGAGACCGGGCTGCAGTGCGCGGCCTACTCCCTCGCCGAGTTCTACATCGACGAGGACGGCAACGAGCACCCGCTCCCAGAGATCGCAGCCACCTACGTGGCGCACGTGACCCCCATGGACCGGGACGGCGAGAACGCCCGGTACGGTGACGCCCCGCTGGGCACCACGCTCTATCCGCTGGCGAAGAACCGCGACGAGATGAAGGGCCACTACGCCATGTTCCTGGCCGCGGCCTACACCCACAAGACCACCAAACTCCGGGAAGCCATCGTCGGCGAACCGGTCAAGCCCGAACAGAAAGCAGAAGCAGCATGAGTGAAGTAGCAATCCCCCAGCAGGCGGCAGCCCCGATGGCCGCCCCATTCAGCGCCGCGGGCCTCCCGCCGACGGCCGCGACCGTGTCCCTCATGGAGTGGGCGCAGGAACTCGCAGCAGCCCACCAGCTCGGCACCGCCCTGTGCGGCACTGAGTTCGTCCCTTCATCGTTCCGTGGCAAGCCCGAAGCGGCAGCCGCGGCGATCCTCGCGGGCAAGTCCCTCGGACTCGACCCGATGAACGCGCTGGCCAACATCTTCGTTGTCTCCGGCCGCCCGTCCATGTACGCCCGAACCATGGCGGCGCTCGTCATGCAGGCCGGCCACACCATCCGCCGGGTCGAAGCGAACGAGCAGCGCGTCGTGTACGAGGGACGCCGGAAGGGCGAAACCACGGCCACCCGTGTTGAGTGGACCATCGCCCGTGCGCAGAAGGCCGGCTACACCTCGAACAAGAAGTACCAGACGGACCCCATCGGCATGCTCACCGCCAAGTGCCAGGCCGAGATCTGCCGCGTCATCGCACCTGACGTCCTCACCGGTATCGCCGCGACTTCCGTGGAAGAGGTCGAGCTTGACGACCTCGGCGAGCAGACCGCCGCTCCTGCCGAGGCAGCGCCGAAGACCAAGCGCACCATCAACCGTGCCAAGGCACCGGCCCCGGACCTGCCCGCCGTCGTCCACGAAGCACCTCAGGACGAGCCCGAAGCGCCAGGCGAGGCACTGGCCACGGCCGCGCAGCTCACCAAGATCCACGTCATCCTCGGCAAACTCGGCGCCAACGACCGCGAGTCCGGCCTCGCTGAACTCTCCACCTTCACCGGCCGCACACTCGAATCCTCCAAGGAGCTCACCAAGGCGGAAGCTTCCCGGTTCATCGAAGAAGCTGAGACGCCCCCGGCCGACGCTGACGGTGTCCTGCCCGCCGAAGACGCAGACGCTCAGTGGCTGGCAGGGGTGGGCAACTGATGGCCGGCGAAACCACACTGACCCTCATCGGGAATCTGACGAATGATCCAGAGCTGAGGTTCCAACCTTCGGGCGCGGCCGTTGCCAACTTCACGGTGGCCAGCACGCCCCGGACGTTCGACCGGCAGAGCAACGAATGGAAGGACGGCGAGACACTGTTCCTGCGCTGCTCCGTGTGGCGCGAGGCAGCCGAAAACGTCGCCGAGTCCCTCACCAAGGGCACCCGCGTCATCTTGTCCGGCCGGCTCGGCAGCCGCAGCTACGAGACTCGAGAAGGCGAGAAGCGCACCGTCATCGAACTGCAGGTCGACGAGATCGGCCCAAGCTTGAAGAACGCCACCGCCAAGGTCAACCGCACCCAGCGCAACAGCCAGGGCGGCGGCTCCAGCGGCGGCAACTCCGCAGCTTGGGGCGGCGACTCCGGCGGCTACGGCGGCGGCGAAGTCCCCTTCTAACCAACCCTTGCACCATCCACCGCGGGCGCCTGAACCATCGGGCGCCCGCCACCATCCCCTCAAGGAGAAGCATTGACAGTCACTGACATCGCACCCCGCATCGAAGCCCGCGACGGGGCAGCCGTCGTTCTCTACTCCAAGCCGTCCTGCGTCCAGTGCGATGCGACCAAGCGGAAGTTCAACAAGAAGAACTTGGCGGAAGGAGTCGATTACACCGTCGTCGACGTCAGCCAGGACGCCACCGCGCTTGAATTCATCAAGTCCCTCGGGCACCTCCAAGCACCTGTCGTCTACGTCTCGAAGCCCGAAGGCGATGAGCACTGGTCCGGGTTCATCGCCGCCAAGATCGACGAGCACATCGCCAGCAAGGAAGCTCCCGAGGCAGAGCTGGAGGCCGCCTCGTGAAGACCATCGCCCTCCTCCCGCCCAAGCCCGCCCTCAACCTCCCCAAGCAGCAGAAGACCATCCCAACGTGCAGCTCGTGCGACGGGCCCCTGAACGGCACCGGGGAGTGCCGCGGCTGCACCAAATGAACATCACCAGCCGCAACGCTCCACCCGCGCCAGAAAAGATGCGCCAGGCCGAACAGCTATTCGCTGACGGCGCATCCCAAACCGAGGTGCACCGAACCACCGGCATCAACCGCGGCACCCTCCGGAAGTACTTCCCAGGCCACGGCTGGAGCTACCGGCAAGCCGGAGAGTTCCGGCAACTCACCAAAGACACACCCCTCAACTTGAAAGGAAGCCCGGCATGAGTCTCACGGTCTCAGACTTCTTCTGCGGCGCCGGCGGATCCAGCACCGGAATCATGCAGGTCCCAGGCCTGCACGTGAAGCTGGCGCTGAACCACTGGGAACGCGCCATCGAAACGCACGGCTACAACCACCCGGACACGGACCACGCCTGCGCAGACATTGCCCACATCCGGCCGGAGTTCACCCCACGCACCGACCTGCTGTGGGCATCCCCGGAGTGCACGAACTTCACCGTGGCCAAGGGCGTCAAGCGCGAGCAGTGGGACGGCCAGGACTCGCTGTTCACGGACGGGATCCCCGACGAGGCAGCGCAGCGGTCCCGCGCCACCATGTACGACGTGCCCCGCTTCGCCGAGATCCACGAGTACGAAGCGATCATGACCGAGAACGTGGTCGAAGTGACCGCGTGGAAGCCGTTCCGCGGGTGGCTGCAATCCATGGGAGACCTCGGCTACGAGCATCGGATCATCAGCCTCAACTCCATGCACGCCCAGGCTTTCGGCGACGGTGCCCCACAGTCCCGTGACCGTGTCTACATCGTGTTCTGGCGCAAGGGCAACAAGGCCCCTGACTTCGACCGCCTCCGTCCCATGGCCGAGTGCCCGGAGCACGGCATGGTCCGCTGCATCCAGGCATTCAAGGACCCGAAGAGGATCGTTGGTAAGTACCGGCAGCAGTACGTCTACCGCTGCCCTCACACCAGCTGCCGCAACGCTGTCCTCGAGCCCGCCGTGAAGCCTGCAGCGGAGGCCATCGACTGGGGCATCAAGGGCAAGCGAATCGGAGACCGGAAGAAGCCGCTGGCGGCCGCGACCATGCGGCAGATCGTGGACGGGCTGAACCGCTACCCGAACGCAGAGAGCATCCTCACGCAGTTCTACGGCTCCCCATCGCCCAAGCCGACCACGGACCCGTACAGCACATTCACCACCAGGGACCGGCACGGACTCGTAGTCACTCTACGGTCCAACGCTGTGGCCACCCCGGCCAGCGAGAAGCCGTTCACCACCATCACCGCCGGCGGCAACCACCACGGGCTCATGACCTACACCGAGAAGGACGTCGCCGACGTCGCCTTCCGGATGATCCAGCCACACGAGCAGATGTGGGGAATGGACTTCCCGCGGGATTACACCATCCTCGGGACGATGAAGGAGCGCACCATGCAGGCGGGCAACGCCGTCACTCCCCCGGCAGCCCGGGATCTTGCCTACCTCGTGTCCGACTCACTGCAGGCCTTCTGATGTTCCGAACCGCCGGGGTCGACACCGAGGTTGCTCGGATGGGCAAGGGGCGCGAAGTAGTCATCAACTTCCTTCTTCAGCAATCCGAACACCATGAAGAAGAAAGCAAGGAACAAAAACACGAGACTTGTCAGGATGCCGCTGTCCACGACAATCGCGGATGGCCCCTTGAAGTCCGAATCGGTTATGACGATGACAAGACACACGAAGGTTGTGGACAGATTGAGGAAGATCGCGGCGGTACGGACAAGGAAATGAACCTCGGACCAGAAACCACGCCGACCTCTGTGAAGCCCGGCCCGCTGCTCCAATGCCAGCACGATCAACAGCGTCGGGATGATTTGGGCGAGCAGGCCAGCGGCGGGGGGTTCTATATGCATGCACACCAGCTTATTTGCCGTACGAACGCTGCTTAGTCATGCCTTCAGGAACCAGCCCCGGGCGTAGCAAACGCGTACAGCTGGTCCGAGGTCTCACATGAAAGGAACGGTCGTGGCCAAGGACACCAGGCCATACTTCACGCTCACGAACGAGTATCCGCGGCACCGGAAAATCCGGGTCCTGTCGGATAAAGCGTTCCGGTTGCACGTGGAATTGATCGCGGACTGCAACGAGAACAAAAGTGACGGGCATTTCACGAAGCACGAGCTGAACACGCGGGGCCCGAAAGCGGGAAAGGAGCTGATCGACAAAGGGCTTGTGATCGCTTTGGAGGACGGGAATTACGTGCTCCACGACTACCTCGACCACCAGCACTCACGGACGCAGATCGAGACGTACCAGGCGAACAAGCAGGAGTCGGGCGGGTACGGCGCCCACGTCCGGCACCACGAAAAGAAGGGGGTGTTCAAACCGGAATGCGCGCACTGCCAGGAGGCTGCCTAGCGGCTAGCAAATCCTTAGCACCTGCTATAGCAAACGCATGGCAGAGGGTTAGCGAAAAGTTAGCACCATTAACCATTAACCACTTACTACTCACCTATGTGCCTATCTCACCAAAGCTTTTAGTCCAGTTCTAAAGAAGTTGTGGCTAAGAAAATCAGTCAATCGTCCAGTTACGTAACGCGAAGGAGGCAGACACTTGACTGACCAAATCAGCATCACCCGGCCCCAGGCAGAAGCGCTGGCGGGGATCCTCCACCAGCTCCGGCCCGAATGGGGCACACCAGCCCTCATGACCCTCATCGGGCGCAACCTGACCCACCCGGCCACGTTCCCCCAACTCACCCAGGCAGCCATCACGGCAGCCACCCGGAGGAACCCCGACGGCAGCCACGTGGCCCGCACCCCAGCAGTCATCTACCAACCCGGCCGGCACTGGGACCAACCAGTGCAAGAGACCGGGGCGCAGGTCCCCCCAGGTCCCCCCTGCGAAGACCACCCCACCTTCGAAGCCCACAACTGCCGAGCCTGTTGGGGAGACATCAAAGCCGGACTCAGACCCACCGACCGCCTCGGCAAACACCACGAAACGGAAATCGCATCATGACCGAAACCGAAAAGATGACCCGCATCCAAGTCAACCTCCCGCTGCCGATGGACGTCGCCGGCACCGTCATGCGAGTGATCGGCATGGCCTACCCCGAAGCGCTCATGGAAGGCCGCGGCAGGTCCATGACGTTCCTCATCCCGGAAGGCGCACGACCACGCAAGGGCAGCAAGACCAAGGCCAAGCCCGAGGTCCGCGGAGACGTGGAGGCTGAGCTGTTGGAGATCGGCCCGCAAGGGATCTCCATCACGACACCGGAAGCCCTCGCAGCCGCTTCACTCGACATCATGCGGACCAGCTTCGAGCAATTCCCCGACGCGAAGAACTACCTCGAGCAGCGCTGCTACGACCGGGCAACGAACCGCGGCTACGTGATGACCTTCCAGCGAGCCGAAGGCAACACCCCGCACGAGATGCGCAAGAAGGCCGAGGACAAGCTCGCCCGGATCGAAGGGGCACTCAAGCTGCTCTACCCCGACGACATGACCCCGTCAGCCAAGAACGTCCTCACCCGAATCCTGGAGGAAGAATCATGACCACCGAGACCCCCCACTACGTGGCGACCGGCATGCACACCGAAGCGACCCTCAAAGCCCGCCACCAGGAAGCGCTGGACATCTTCGAGGCATGGTGCGACCGGGTCCGGCAGAGCGGTGGCCAGGATCGTGTGGCGGCTGTGCTGCAGCAGGAGGAGGCGTGGGATTGGGTGGTGGCGACGAAGGCGGATCTGGACCTGTACCGCAGCGTTGTGTGCCAGCGGGGCTCTGTGGTGGGTAGGACGGGTCCGCATGGGCGGTCTGGGGTGATTACCTATGCCGGGCATCACTAGGCCCGGAGAAACGATTCTGAGGCGCTACCGCTGCCAGCACAATTTGGCCATCACCAAGGAGAACCATCGTGACCATCCTCGCGATTGACCCAGGCAACACCCACTCCGGGTTCGCGCTCATCGACCCGGAGACGTGTCGGCCGCTCAGGGTCGGGAAGATCCCGAACGCCGAAGTTCTACACCTGATAGCAACCACCAGCTACACCCGCCTAAGCGTTGAGATGATCGCCTCGTACGGCATGGCTGTCGGCAAGGAAGTCTTCGACACCTGCGTGTGGATTGGCCGGTTCGTCCAGCAACACATATGGGCCGGCCCTGACGTCGAACACGCCCTCGTCTATCGCCGTGACGTGAAGCTCCACCACTGCCAGAGCGCGAAGGCGAAGGATGCCAACATCACGCAGGCGCTCATCGACCGGTTCGCCTACGGGCAGCCCAACCGCGGGAAGGGTACTAAGGCCGCTCCTGGCTGGTTCCATGGCTTCGCGGCTGACATGTGGCAGGCGTATGCCCTGGCTGTCCTCACAGCAGACGAGCAGCGCGCAGCTTTGCCCGTCGAAACGCTTTGAAATCGTTGCTACACCAAGTGGGACTTGCTATACTTGCTGGGTCAGGAAAACTTGATCCCCGGCCCAGCGAGCTGCAACTCCCGCCGGACCACGAAAAGGAAACCCACGATGAGTGCTCAGACTCAAACCCCCGCCAAACAAGCGGCCCGCAACCAGCTGTTCGCCGCCGCCCTCCAAGCACCACAACCCGCCCACTACGCCACCCACGCCGAATACACGCTGGCATTCGAGGCCTACCAGGCCAGCACCATGCAGCCCCTCCGCGAACAGCTGGCCACAGCATGAGCGCCCAAGTCCTTGACGGGTCCATGGCAGTCCTGTGGGGTTCCACGACTAGGGAATTGAACTGGGTGCACCTTGACCCGAAGCATGGCCGCCAGTCGGTCGCCCGCGCCACCGCTGGCGGCTTCTGGGTCCGGGAGATCCACCCGGTGCCGAACATTGCCGGGATCGCCGGGCAAGCCCTGTGGGCATGGGCGCAGATCAAGACCGGCCAGGACCTCTCCGACCAGGCAACGCACAGACTCGCACCGCCATCGATGCAGGTCATCGAACCAATCCCCGTCGAGGTATCCAAGTGACGGCCCCGGCTATGCCCCGCCCCGACGTCGAGTCACTGCGGGCTGAGGCGGACCGCCTGGACGACGCCTACACGGCCGCGATCCGTGAAGCCGCCCGCGAGAAGAACTGGTACGGGGTGCCCGCTTACGCGCACGCCGCACAACAAGCCCGCGCCGCACTCCGCGCAGCAGAGGAAGGGCAACCATGAGCGAGTTCGAACGTAAGCACAAGACCGCGGTGACGACCATCGGCGGCGATGTATTCCTATCGCTGCCCGATGACCAGTACATCCAGATGACGCCCGAACAGGCGCGTGCCATTGCTACCAAGCTGTTCTTGCAGGCGGCGGAGGCAGCAGGGGAAGCCCGACCGTCGGTGGTGGTCTTCCAGTGAGCGCGGTGTCTGACGGGCTTGACGCGCTCCAGGCACGGCTAGACAAGGCTGCGCCGGGGTCCATCACCATCACGCCCAGCGACGTCGCATGGCTGCAGGAAACCGCACGGAAGCAGGACGACACGCTGTCCGCCGTCCGGGCCCTGCACCGGTCCAAGGCTCTCCCGTGCACGCTCCCCAAGGACCAGACCTGCACCGGGTGCGGGCACCCCTGGCCATGCCCCACCACGCAGGCACTGGACGGCGCATGAGCCACCTGACCCTGGTCCACGCCCGGCATGACCTGCCCCCGTCATGGGACGGCGTGCCCGTGGAGTGGTCCGAGTGGAGCGAGGGCCACACGACGCTGGCGCTGCACGTCCCAGCGGACAAGCTCGCCTGTGACAGGTGCGGGGCCATAGAGGAAGCGTCGATCAGCTTCGGCAAGCGGCCGCCCGAGCACCCAACGTTCATGACCACCCGGACGAAGACGACCAAGTCCGGGCACCAGTACGACGTGCCGCACGAGGTCGAGGCGTGGGCGGTCCGGGACCTCATCGCCGCCCGCTGCCGGCACTGCCTGCACGACGTCGTCACCGACACCCGAACCGGCGAAGCGTGGGACCTCGAAGCACCCGACTACGAAGACGCCGGCTCATACCCCGATGACGTACTGTTCTAACCCCGAGGGCGAAGGAGCCTGCATTGTCAGTAGACGCGAATGGACGCCATCACGCCGAGGTTGGCACCGGGGCGGCGTCGTTCTGGGAACGCCCCACCAACCACTACCCGGACTGCACCTGCCCCGCCTGGCGCTACCACCCAAGGCACCCCAAACCCACCAACCCGGACTGCCCAGAGCACGGAGAACGGGAAGCAGCATGAGCCGCCGACCCACCACGGCTGGAATGGTGAGCCGGCGACTCGTGCACCTACCTCAGCAGGTGATCAATGAACACGACTGCGACAGTAGCCAGCGGCACGGCAGTGGCCTGTACATAAGGCAAGGCCGAGTCGGCAAGACGGCTAGGACGTCGGCGGGACTTCTTGGATCGGGCCATTTGGCTGGCACCTTTCGGTTTCAGGGCGTGCGCGCTCCCTGCCTTCGCAGATTGATTCGGCCGGTGACCGATGCCTACGATGGGCGCAGAAGCACACCAGCCATCGCTGGATGTTTCTCCTCAGCCGCCCACCTCCACGTCCGTCCAAAGACGAGGTGGGCTGCTGCATTTCTAAACTAGCGCGCCCTGTCTGACTCTTTCTTCGTGGTTACGCCCGGACGGAACCTGACGGCCGCGGTCTTGCTCGCACGTGTGCGCCAGTCGCACCGTGCCAAGCCGCAAGAAATGTTAACTAGCGGTAACTGACTGTAACTATCCAGTAGCAACCGAAGTCGCGCCTGGGAACATCACCGGCACTTCGACGGCTGCCGAGAACTTTTGGACATTACAAGCCGAGCGTGAATTATGACGGAGGAGAAGCTGTGGCGAACGAGCACTTGCAACCCAAGGGCGGCTGTGGCGCAAAGCTGAAAGGCAAGCGAGCGGGCGAACTCTGCAGTTTGACGCCGGCCGAGGGCGCCACCCGCTGCTGGCGGCACGGTGGTGCGTCACCGCAAGCAAAGAAGGCGGCCGAACGGCGGGTAGCAGAGCAGGAAGCAAAGAACATGATGACCAAAGCCGTGCGCACACTCGGCCTGCCTGTGGACGTCGACCCCGGCAAAGCCCTGCTGGACGAGATCCACTGGACCGCCGGGCATGTCGCCTGGTTGCGGGAGAAGGTGCAGGAGCTCGAAGCTGAGGAGCTCGTGTGGGGCAAGACCCAGCACGACGACGGGGTGGGCCCCCAGGGCGTCGTGGACGTGACCACAGAGAAGGCCGCGCCCTCGGTCTGGTACGACCTCTACCTCAAGGAGCGCGAACACCTCGCCAAGGTCTGCGCCCTCGCCCTCCGGGCCGGGATCGAGGAGCGCCGGGTGAAGCTCGCCGAGAACCAGGGCCTCCTCGTCGCCGACGTCATCCGCCGCATCCTCAACGCCCTCGGCCTCACCCCCGAACAACAACTGCTCGTCCCCGAAATCGTCCCCCGGGAACTCCGTGCTCTCGCGACAGGAGCCTAGATGCTTTACTCCTCCGTGTCGGGCGGGTCAGTGTCAAACACGATTGTGGGATGCACATCTGAGCTCAAGCTGTCGGCGATTCGGTTCGCGTCACCTGCATTAGGAAAGTCAAGGATTACTTCGTGGCCCCGCACACTGATGGTTGCGGAACGGGTACCGAAAAGGTCAGACCTAATCGTCGCCGGCAGACCATTCATGATTGGGTTGTGGAGCCCGACCTTTTCAAAGGCATTCCGGCCATAAGTCGGGCTCGGAATCAGGGGGGTGCTAGCCGACCAGTTGGCGACGTTGATACCGGTGTTCGGTATGTTGTCCAGGCCAAGTCCCATGTTCTGAATCACCGTTCCAGAGCCCTCGCTGGCCCTCGAACTAGTCGCAGGCGCAGGGGTATCGTCGGGTTCCTCAAGCGCCGCTAGCTCCTCAAGCTCGGGCGACACGTTCTGCTCGAGCTCGTCCAGGAGTTTCTTGCGAAGCTTCGCAACCCTGATGTCAAATTCAGAGATAGTCATTGTTGTGACCCCTCCTTGGCCCTCGCCTTCATCTGCTCCTCTGCAGGGCGGTTGACCACCTCGAGAACGGCTGCCGCCATCAGTTTATCTCTGGCGGCGGCCCAAGTGCTATCGAGCAGCTGCTCCATGAGGATGACCGCAACGATGCCCTTCTTTTCGTCATTCGAAGTGACGTCATCGCAAACAGTCTTGAAGCGTTGCCACCATTGCTCGCGGGCCTTGAGCTCACGCTCTCGCTCGCCGGTTTCCTTAGCGAGCTCACGGTCCTTCTCGGCCGTTTTGGCGGCTAGCTCCCTGTCCTTCTCAGCGCTTGCAAGTGCCAAGTCCCTGTCCTTCTTGATGACGTCGGCTATCTGGTTTGCAGCGGCGTCCCGATTAGCCTGACCTTGCCTGATGGCAACAATGGCTGTAACCACGGCTGCAATCAATACCAAGACGGCCCCGATTATTGCGGCCACTGCCTGGGTGGTCCATGACTCTCCGCCAAGCTCTCCGATGAAGTTAGCCAGACCGTGCATGGATGGATGGTCAGTCCCAGCCCGGCTGCTGTCAATGACCAAATAGAAACGAGCCTCGCCCCGACGAGGAATTACAACCTGGACTTGCTAGAATTACCAGTAGAAAGCGTATCCTGAGGGGGAACATTGGCGTCACTTGATCAGCTCGTCCACCAGCTCGCAAGACCGCACAAAACCATGATCGAACGAGACGGCGGGCAACGTGAGCTTGTTGACGTCCTCCCCTTGCTGCAGCAACTCCGGTACGCCTGCCGGCAAGACTCGCGAGGCGGGGCCAGCGGCCACAGCACCGGACCCAGCGCCCCCATCGCAATACAGGCCGTCATGGACTACCGCGAACTCGCGGGAACCATCCAGGAATGGCACGTCGCCATCACCGGTCAGGCGTACGGGAGCGTGGAGCAGCAGCTCATCGCGTGGGCTCACTGGGTCCAGTCCCCCATCGTGGCCGCGGCGGAGCCTGAGCGGGCGGTCGAGTGTCAGGCGTATCTGGCGAAGTGGGTGGGCAAGATCGAGACCATGCTCCACCCCGTCCGGAAGGGTGAGATCCCCGGCGCCTGCCCCGAATGCACAGCGGCGGAAGCGTGGGAGAACGTCGACGGGGAACGCACCCGGATCGGGCATGCCATCATCACCCAGGGAGGGGCGGCGCGGTGCCTGAACTGCGGCACCACATGGGAAGGCAAAAGCCTCCACGCCCTGGCCGCAGCATTGAAAACAAGTGCAGCTCGTACGAGAAGCGCTCTGCACTTGCAATCAGTCGCCGTCTGAGGCAGGATAGTGCGCGTAGGGCATACGTGTCTCTACCATCAGGAACTTGCCGGACCCCCATGCGGCAGGTTCCTTTTGTTTGCGGGGCCAGGGTCAACACCAGGAACAAAGCACGGGACGCCAGTGAAGGCCGGCCGGAGCGCTTATACCTTTCTAGCCCTGTCATGGACGGACCTGCCCAACACCCCCCGCACACCCACAACTGAATAGCCCGCCGGACATGAACGGCGGGAGGGCTGGACGCAGCGCCGCAAGGCATTGGACGTCCACCGGGTTCGAGTCCCGGCAGTCCACTCGCGGCCTGCCCTTGCTGAGACCCAGGGGCGGGCCGCTTCAACGTGACCGGCCAGCCAAAGCAGCCCGCCTGCACCACATCGTCTAGGGCAGTGGATGGCGTACGCCGGCACCACACCGGGCACGCCCACACCAGCGGCAGACACTGGCGGGGCAACACTCATTTTTCTCCTTTCACCCTAGCCCTGTTCAATCGACGAGTCTCTCGGGCGGCATTTACCCGATCCGCAAACTCTGCCGGGGTTTCAAAAGGGGTCGGGGAGGCCCAAGAATGCAAACAGAGCTTGGCAACGGAAAGAAGCGGAACGACCTGGCCGAATAGAAGCGCGTCTATGTATTTGTCTCTGACGGTCGTTTCCCCGATTAGGAATGCGAAGGCGGTCAGAGCCGCTAGCCCTGCGTAGACGATGAGGGAAGCGAGAGCCTCACGCCTTTGTTCCGGGGACCCGTACGGCCCCACTGTGTGCGTCGCCGCGAGTCCGGCAATAAAAAATGGAAACAACAGGAACAGACTTGCTTGCAGCGGCCACCCGTTCGACGTCCCCACGCTGACAAAGAGGACAACCAAAAGCACCATCGTCAGGATGAGTGCGTATACCCATCCCGTCCTGTCGCACCACGTCTTTACGGCTGCCCATGCACGTGCACAAATTGCAGCGACGGACTCCACGGCCTTGACAACCCGGGTAGCAAAGTCCATGCCGCCTCCTACTTTCCAAAAATGATTGCACTCGACAAGGCCTCGAGGGTAGAGCGCGATTACAAAATGAGGAGCCGACCGTGACCGTGGATATGTGGGAGCACGCGGCCCGCATGTTCGAACCAGTCGCGGCCAAGTGGTCCACCCCCGGGGAGATGGCAGGCGCCACCAACCCGAAGATGGTGCAGACCCCGGCACTTGACCTCATCGACGCCGCCCTCGTTGAAGCATTCAACACCCCCGACTCGCGGCTTATCATCTGCATGGCCCCGCAGGAGGGCAAGTCCGTCCGGGTAGCCAACGACTTCCCCATCTGGTGCCTCACCCAGAACCCCGAACTGCGGATCGTCACCGCCTCCTATGCCCAGGGACTCGCGAACAGGAACGGGCGGGCCATCCGCAACCGGATCCAGGCCACCAAAGACCTCGGCCTGCAGATAGCCAACGACAACGGCTCCGTGTCCGAATGGACGCTGCAAGGCCACCAGGGCGGTGTCCTGTCCGTGGGTATCGGCGCTGGTGTGACCGGCCGCCCCGCGGACATGATGATCATCGACGACCCCATCAAGGACCGCAAGGAAGCGGACTCCGAAACCTACCGCGACAACGTGTGGGACTGGTGGACGGACGCAGCCTCCGCCCGCCTCGCCCCCGGCGCCCCTGTCGTCGTCATCCTCACCCGCTGGCATCAGGACGACCTCGCCGGCCGCCTCCTCGAACGCGACATCGAGGCCGGTTGGAAAGTCCTGAACATCCCAGCTCAGGCGGACCACCGCCCCGAGAAGGGCGAAACTGACCCCCTCGGCCGTGCGCCGGGACAGTTCATGGTCTCCGCCCGTGGCCGCACCCAGCAGCAGTGGGAACGACGCAAAGCCACCGCCGGCCCCCGCACATGGGCCAGTCTGTACCAGGGCCGCCCCTCCCCCGACCAGGGCGGGGTGTTCCCGGCCGGTGAAGAGTGGGCACGCTACGACCAGCCGCTCTGGATCACCCGCGAAGACGGCTCACGGATCGTCCCCGGTATCGGCCGCGACGACCACGAACTCGTGCAGTCGTGGGACCTCACGTTCAAGGACAAGCAGTCCAGCGACTACGTCGTCGGGCAGGTCTGGCTCCGCATCGGCACACAGGCGTACCTGCTGGACATGGTGCGGGAGCGCATGAACTTCAACGCTTCCCTGGGTGCCGTGAAGGCGATGTCCGCGAAGTGGCCGCAGGCCGTGGCGAAGTTCATCGAGGACAAAGCCAACGGGCCCGCGGTGATCAACTCCTTGCAGTCCCAGCTTGTCGGGCTGATCCCGATCGAGCCGGAAGGGTCCAAGACAGCACGCGCCAACGCCATCTCCCCGCTGGTCTACTCCCGCAACGTGATCATCCCGGAACCGCACTTGCTGCCCAACGTCGAAGAGCTCGTCGAGGAAGCCAAGAACTTCCCCAACGGCGCCCACGACGACACCATCGACGCCACATCCCAGGCCGTCAACCGGCTCCTCCTCATGCCGCTCATCAATCACGGCAAACTCATCGAACCCGACGTCTACGACGACTACAACGCGCAGGGCTGGTCCATCAGCCCCGTCTAAGGAGGCCAATGTGGGTAAGTTCCTGCAGCTGCTCGGCCTTCAGGAGGCCGCCACCGCCGCCGAGGTAAAGGTCCACGAGGGCACGGTGGAGACGCTGACGTACCGGCTCGAGGAATCCCTCGCCCAGCTGGAACTCGCCCGGGAGAACAACGGCTGGGCCCGCGTCGTCGAGCAGCACCAGCAGGACTTCACCCGCGAAGGGCTCCGCACCGCGGCCACCCAAGGCCGGGTCTTCGGGATCGCCAACCCCCTCATCAAGCGCGGCCGGGAAGTCCGCCACGCCTACGTGTGGGGCCAGGGCGTCGGGATCTCCGCCCGGGACGAGAAGGTCAACGCCGTCGTGCAGGAGTTCATCGACGACGAAGGCAACCGGGAATCGTTCTACGGCGCCCAGGCACGGCAGAAGTACGAGGGCTGCCTGTACGACGAGGGCAACTTCTTCCTCGCCCACTTCACCAACCCCCTCACCGGCGTGGTAAAGGTCCGGTCCCTCCCGTTCGACGAGATTACGGACGTGAAGACCGCACCCGGTGACAAGGCCACCCCGTGGTTCTACCTGCGGGAATGGACCGAACAGGACGCCAACGCTAAGGATGTCTCGAAGAAGGCGTACTACCCGGCTCTCAAGTACCAGCCGGCTACCAAGTACCGGAATATCGACGGCGTCGAGATCATCTGGGACGCACCTGTCCGGCACGTGAAGGTCAACGCCGGCGACGGGGCCAAGTTCGGCATCGGCGACTCTTACGCGGCGATCCCGTGGGCCCTGTCCCACAAGGGGTTCCTTGAGGACTGGGCGCTGCTGATGAAGGCGCTGGCGAAGATCGCTTTCGTGACGTCCTCGAAGCGGTCCAATGACGCGCAGTCGAAGCGGGCCGCGCTGCAGGGCATGGCCAACGTCCCGGCCGGCTCCGGCGTTGCCATGTCGGATGACCAGAAGATCGAGGCCCTGCCGAAGTCCGGCGCCACGTTGGACTCGGAATCCTCGCGACCACTAGCGACCATGGCAGCATCCGCCATCGGGCTCCCTGTCACCATCCTCCTGGCCGACCCCGGCCAGACCGGGGCACGGGCCACCGCAGAGACACTGGACCTCCCCACTCGGCTCACGTTCCAGGCGAGGCAGGAACTCCACGCCGAGGTCATCATGGACTCCGCCGGGTACGCCGTCGAACAGGCCGTCATCGCCCCCCGCGGCGCTTTGCGCGGCCTTGGCACGGCGATCCGGGACGGGGACCGGCTCAGGGTCAGGTTCAACGACCCAGCCACCGCCACCGTCGAGGTTGTCTTCCCCGGCCTGGACGAGGTGCCCCTCGAAACACTGATGAAGGCCATCGGGGAAGCGGACGGCCTGTCCGTCAAGCCGCCGCCGCTCGTGCTCCTGAAGCTCGTGCTGCAGGCACTCAAGCTCCGCGACATCGACGAAATCCTCGCCGAGGTCATGGACGAGGACGGCAACTACCTCCACCCGGAAGTGAGCGCCGGCGACCGGGCAGCGAAAGCATTCCGAGACGGCGAAGACCCCGCGGCAGCGTTGAAGTAGGAGGTTCGGATGGCGGTCACGGCCGATACATTGCGCGTCGTGGCCGACCTCCGCACCAAACTGGAACGGATGACGGACGCGCAAACCCTTGCTCTCACCCGGGCTTGGGTTGACGCGTGGGATGTCCTGGCCCCGTCCTTCCAGCTCGCGCTGCTGGAACTCATGGCACAGGCCGCCGACGGTGCGGTGTCACGGTCTGTGGTGGCGAAGAACATCCGCCTCCGGGACGCTTTGCAAGCCACACGGCAGATGCTGGACACCCTCGCCACGCAGACGGAAACCGTCGTAACCAACGACGTGTCCACTGCTGTGCTGGATGCGGTGGACGGGCACGCCGCACTGATCTCCTCCCAGCTACCCGCGGACACAGCGACGGCCAGCATCAGCTTCACCAGGATGTCACCGGACGCGCTGGCCGCCATCGTGGAGCGCACCACCGAGCAGATCCACTCCTCCACCCTGCCGCTCCCGGCGGATGTCGAGCAGGCGATGAAGAAGCAACTCATCCGGGGTATCGCAGTCGGGGACAACCCGCGCCGGACCGCGGCCAAAATCGTGGAGGCCACACAGCGCAGGTTCAACGGCGGCCTCACCCGGGCCCTGACCATCGCCCGCACCGAGACCCTGGACGCCCACCGGGCAGCGACACAGGCGTCGGAGAAGGCCAACAAGGACATCCTCGAAGAGTGGGAATGGCACGCCGCGTTCAACGCCCGCACGTGCCCGTCCTGCTGGGCGAAGCACGGCACCCGGTACCCCTTGGACCAGCCGGGCCCGGAGGATCATCAGAACGGCCGCTGCGCCCGCGTGAGCGTCACGAAGTCGTGGAAGGATCTTGGCTTCGACATCGAAGAGCCCGAGTCGATCACCCCGGACGCCGAGGAAGTGTTCAACAGCCTCACCCCGGAAACGCAGCGGGCCATCATGGGCGGCACCCGTTTGGATCTGCTGCAGTCCGGCGACATCAAGTGGGCTGACCTGTCCACCGTCAGGCACACCGACGGGTGGCGCGACTCCCACGTCGTGACCCCCGTGAAGGATCTCCTCTAGGTTCCGTCGCTGGCCGAGGGCTCGTACTGCACGGCCCCGCACCACTTGCACTCAACCGCCATCGAACCACCGCTGCCCCGCAGGTAGACGGCGTGAACCTTCCACTCGTGCCCAGGGCACTCCCCAGGCACGCCCGCGTTGTCGTTCGAATCGTCGGCCGTCACACACCCATTCTAGGAGGCTGTCAATGCCGCAACTCATCAGGGAATCGGTCAGCCTCTCGGCCACACCAGTGGTCAAGTCCGGCCGGATCCGCATCAAGATCATCGACGCCGGCAAGGGCTCCAGCGGCGACTACCCCGCCTCCACCATTGAGGCCGCGGTCAAGGACAAGGTCTTCGCCAAGGGCCTGCACATGTACGCGGACCACCCCGGCATGACGGAGTCGTTCGACCGGCCCGAGCGGACCATCAAAGATCTCGCCGCAGTCCTCGAAACCGACGCCGAGTGGGTCGCAGAAGAGTCCGCAGCGTACGCCGAGGCGAAGGTTTTCCCGCACTGGCGCGAGGTCATCAGCGAGATGGCCGACGACATCGGCGTCAGCATCCGCGCCTCCGCCGAAGTCGAGGACAGCAAGGACGGGCTCCGGACCATCACCAAGCTCCTGCACGCCGAGTCAGTCGACTTCGTAACGAAGGCCGGCCGCGGCGGGAAGATCGCCGAAGTCCTCGAATCCGCCCGCGCCGTCGAAGCCACCGCGAACGACACCCGCGAATGGCTCCAGGCCGCCGTGAAAACGACCTCGGACGGGTACGCCTACGTCCGCGACTTCGACGACACCAACGTCTGGTACGCCTCCTGGGACGACGACGCAGAGCACCTGTACCAGCAGGGCTACACGCTCTCCGGGAACACGGCCACCCTCACCGGGGACCCCATCGAGGTCCGCGTCGAAACCAGCTACGTCCCCATCACCCCAGCCACAGAGGCTGCCAAAGATTCCGCTCCGAACCCGGCAGCGGTCACCGAAAATCAGGAGGAAGCCAACATGGCAACCATTGATGATAAGGAACTCGCCGACCTGCGCGAGTCCGCCAGCCGGGCCACCGCGGCCGAGGCTGACATCACCACCGCCACCGAACGCGCCACCCGCGCCGAGACGGCACTCACCACCGCCAACGACAAGGCCGCAGCCGCCGTCGTGGAGGCCGCGTTCACCGCCGCCGGTATCACCGCCCCCAAGACCGCCGCCCGGCTGTCCAAGGGCTACCCGGTCGACGAGTCCGGCGTGCTCAACACGGAAGCGCTGGCCAACGACATCGCCGAATCCCTCGCAGAACTGCAGGTGTCCAACGGCGCCGGCACCGTCCGCGGCCTCGGCGACACCGTGACCGAGTCCAAGACCATCACCGACGACGACGTCGTCAACGCACTCTAAGGAGGGGCGCGAACATGGCAAAGAACCAGCGTTACACGCACAACAAGCACATCGCTCTGACCGCTGACAAGGCTGTCGAGTCCGGCGCCCCGGTGAAGATCGGCCAGTACGTCGGAGTGGCCCAGACGAAGGCCGCTGTCGGCGAAAAGGTCACCGTCTGGCTGGACGGCTCCTACGACGTGCCCGTCACCGGCACCGTCGCTGAGGGCGGCATCGTCTACATCAAGCCGGCAGACAACACCCTCACCGCCACCTCGACCGGCAACTTCCCCTTCGGTGTCGCCAACGCAGCCAAGGGCACCGGCACGGCAGCCCTCGAGGTCGCACCGTTCGGCAAGATCACGACCACCGCCGCCCTGGCGTAAGGAGAATGACCATGGACATCTTTGATAACAAGGGGTGGCGGAAAGCCCCGACCCGCGAAGAGCGGGTCTTCGAGGCCGCACAGTTCTTCGGCACGGGCCGCCGTGGCGGCCCGATGGCCCAGGCTGAGGTAGCTGAAGCATTCAGTACCCCGGACTTCCCCGTCCTGCTCGGCGCTGCCTTCACCAAGAAGGCAGTCACCGCGCAGAAGGCCGCCGTCGACGAGTTCGAGCCGGTGCTGACCAACACCACGGCACCGGACTTCGAGCGTCACAAGCTCGTTGACCTGTGGGGCGGTGACGAGTTCGAGCGCGTCCGTCAGGGTGAGGAGTACAAGGGCGGCACGCTCAACGAGACCGACCTAGACCACGGCACCGCGAAGTACGGCAAGTCCTACGGGCTGACGTTCGAGCTGCGCCTCCGCCGGATCTTCTCCGACCTCGCCAACTTCCCGGTACTGCTGGGATCCGGCGCGACCAAGGCCAAGAACACCGCAGTCGCACAGCTGCTCGTGGAAGCCGGCGAATGGGACCCGACGTTCTTTGGGACCGTCGCGAACGTGCCGCTGACCGCAGAGAACCTTGACCTGGCTCTCAAGGACCTCGCCACCCGCGAGGACCACCGAGGCGACCTGGTGGACACCTCCAACCTCGTGCTCATGGTCGGCCCCGGCCTGCAGTCCGAGGCGAACCGCATCCTGAACGCGGCCAAGGTAGTCATCAAGGTGACCGCCGGTTCCAAGGTCACCGAGACCGAGATGGACAACCCGTTCCGCGGCCTCGTCACCCTGCTGGTCTCCCGCCGTCTCGGCAAGGAGCTCGGCGCGAACCAGGGCAAGGCATGGGCGCTGGTCCAGGGCAAGGGCTCCACCCTCCCCTCGATCATCAACACCGGCCTTGAAGGTCACGACGGCAACGTCGACATCCGCGTCAAGCGCGACCAGGGCGAGAACGTCGGCGGAGGCCAGATCGCCGTGGACGAGGGTTCGTTCAACGACGACACCATCTGGTACCGCGGCCGGAACTTCTTCGGCATCGACAAGGGCTTCACCACGGGCGTGTACGCGTCCAACGGCGGCTAACCACCGCCCCCAGTGGTGCCGGGTGACAAATAGGGCAAATCAACCCCACCCGGCACCACCCCCAACTTTTCACAGGAGGCTGGCATGGCTGATGAGATCATCGACGGCGGCGATGCTGACACCGAGTTCAGCACCATCGACGGCGTCATCGATTACACCTCTCCGCTGGGTCAGATCCGCCTCCTGATCACGGACGTGTCCGACGTCCCGGCAGAGCGGTTGTTCACGGACGCCCAGCTCAACGTGTTCTACCAGCTGCGCGGCGAGAACGTGAACCGTGCCGCTGCCCGGGCGCTCACAGTCATTGCCGCGTCTGAGGTGCTTGTCGGTAAGGTGATCCGTAACCAGGCCGGCCAGTCCACGGACGGGGCGAAGGTCAGCGCTGAACTGCGGGCGCTGGCTGCCACGTATGAGGCGGAGGCTGACGGCGCGGACGCTGCAGCGTCTGGTGGGTTCTTCGAAGTCGTACCCCTCTACGGCTCGGCTAAACCCGAGGGTGCGGAGTGGCGGCTATGAGCCCCCTGCCCAACACCCGGGTTGTCCCCGCTGGCTGGGCTGAGCACCACCGGAAGGCCTCCGAGGGATTCATGACATCCCCGGGCACCGTGCACCGCATCAGCGACGGGCCTCCCCCGTACCCCAAACCGGTGGGGTGGACCGGGGAAGCCCTGATCCACGAGGCGCTGTTCAGTGTCGAACCGCTCAACCGTGAAGGCGGCGGCACCCCCGCCGAGCAGCCCACCACCGAACGCCAATACCAGCTCACCACCAAAGTCATCGACGCACCCGCCTTCCGGGCCGGTGAGCGCGGGGACATCGTCCGTGTGATCGGCCGGGAGTTCCGGATCGTGAACATCAAGTTCGGCTCCCAACTGTGGGAGATCGACCTGATCTGCGTGGACAACCTCACCCAGCAAAACCCCGACTAGGAGTCCGCCGTGTCCGATGACCTCCGCCGCCTTAGCGCGGATCTCGCCAGGGCGGCCAGGACTACCGGGCAGCGCGCCCAGATCGTGGTCCGCAAGACGGCCAAGGACATTGAAGCCACCGCTAAGAACCTGGTCCCCGTTGACACTGGCAACCTCAAGGGTTCGATCGGCACCTCGGATCTCCGCACGGTGGGCCGCTCCGGGTCCCTGTCCGCAGAGATCGGGCCGACCGCTAACTACGGGGTGTTCGTGGAGCAGGGCACCAGCCGCATGGCGCCGCAGCCGTTCATGGGGCCCGCCGCCGACCGGCACACCGGAGCGTTTGAGCAGGCCATGGCGCAGCTCGGGCAGGAGGCCCTGAATGGTTGAGCCCGCGGCCCTCACTGGCCCGGTCATGGCGGCGCTGGAAACCCTGCCTGGCCTGTCTGCGTGGGACGGATACGTGCCCCAGGAACTCCCCGAAACCGGCGGCTACGTCGACCCGTACGTGGTGCTGTGGGCAGGGACCGGCGACGAACCGGACGAACTGACCGCGTGTGGACGGCAGGACGGCGACAGCATCATCTGGGACTTCCAGACCACCTCAGTGGGCGCAACCCCGGAGATTTGTCGGGCCGTCGACTACGCCGTCACCGGCGCCCTCACTAACCTGCCCGTGCGCACCGGCCGTGTCCGACGCAACCCGGACGGCTACAACCAGCAGCCGCCCATCCTCGACACGCAAACCACCCCGGCCCGCTTCATGCTCCCCCGGCAGTGGCGGCTCATCACCAACTAGGAGAACACCTTGGCAGACGACGGATTTGTCACCGCAGTGCCCCCGAACGGCGGAGAGAAGCGCCGGGTACCGGTGCACTACCTGAAGGCACCGTTCAACTTCAAACTCCCGCCCTCCACACGGAAGGTCCGGGAACCGGCCACTCCGGCCACAGCCAAAGTAACCGAACCGGCCAAGCCGGAGACAGAGGAGGCAAGCTGACATGAAAGTCGCTGCTGACGGCAAGAAGAAATTCACCCTGCTGACCACCGCCCCCGCGGCGGTCAGTGGCATCCCTGACGAGGACGAGCTGAACGCCGGCAAGGACATTTCCTGCGCCGTGCTCGACTCCGACGCGAACTGGACGAACACCGCGTCCGACCGGTTCAACGAAAAGGCAGCCTGCCAGAAGGGCAACTCCCAGGCCCTCGGCGCGTCGAACTATGACACCGCGCTGACGTTCCTCCGGGAGTACCTGGAAGCGGGCGGCGCGGACACCACGGGCGAGGACGCCGGCTACGCCGCGGTGCGGGTCAAGGGCACCACGTCCTGGATCTACCTGCGCGAGTCGGACAAGGACTCCACCGAGCCGTGGGAGGCCGGTGACATCATCGACCTCGGCGGCGAAGTTGTCTCTGACGCTCCGATGCGTGTGAACAACGATGGCAACATCAAGCGCCGCATCGAGTTCCTGCCGCAGAACATGATTGTCGAGCAGGCAGTCCTCGCGGGGACGCCGTAACAAGCCGGGTGGCTGGTCGTAAATTCAGGCTCCGACCAGCCACCCACCCCCAACACCAGAGCCTGCAAACCCCATAACTTAGGAGCCTGAAACCCTATGACCGAAACCACCAGCACCGTTACCCCGTTCACCTTCGACGTCGAAGCATGGCTGACCGATGCCGCCCTCCCCGAGGACAGCGCCACCGTCTACAAGCGGCCCGACGTCGTCGCTGAGCTCTCGGACCTGAAGCGCCGTATCGAGATCGAGGGCCGCATCAGCGACCCCGAGGTGTCAGCGGCCAGCCGATCCAGGTCCGGACTGGAACAGGAGTACGAGGCTGCGCTGCGGAAGTTCACCGGCAGCGCCCTGACCATCTACGTCCGGGCGATCACCGGGGAACGTCTCAAGGCCATCCGCGACGAGTACGTCGCGGGTCCGGGCAAAGCTCAGGACGAGGACACCCGCAACACGGAGATCGGTTACGCCACCCTTGCGGAGTCCATCGTCGCGGTGAAGCCCGCCGGCGGCAGCCGCCAGCCCGCGACCTTCACCTCCGAGACGGTCAAGGCCATGCGGGACGCGATCGGCACCCCGCAGATGATGCTCATTGCCGCGGCCCGGATCCGCGCCCAGGATGCTCTGCCCAGCGTGGACGCCGATTTTTTGCACAAGCGCTCTGGGTCGGTGAGTGGCACGGAGTAGTCCAGGTCCTGAGGACGGCGAGGGTGAGCGGTAAGCCGCCCTCGCACTGGTTCACTCGGAACCGCGGCGACTGGACCGAGAAGGACTACATCCTCAGCCTGGCACTGACGATCTACGAGGACGGGCTGTGCTCCTGCGGGCAGCCTCTCATCCTCGCCCACCACCCCGACAATGACGGCTGGTACGAGCCCCACAAGACGCAGTGCCACTCGTGCGCGGCACGGGAGCGCGCCACCCAAGGTAACGGCAAAGACCAGTACAAGCCGATGCCGGGCGAGAAGGTCCACACCACCTACACGCGACCAGAGTCCAAGCCCCTACCGCTGCAGCGCTGACCTCCGGCGCCAAAACCCGATCCCGATCAAGATGACGCCGACCACCGCCACCACAGCAGGGTTACCAGCCGTGGTGGCGGTGATCGCCCCAAACAGGGCCAGCAACAGCACCACGACCCCGAGCCCCATCAACAGGTCGCCGGGCTGCTTCTTCCGCACGTCATTAGCCATGGGCTGAATTCTGCCACACCCCAATTTCATATGGAGGCCCCCGTGTCCGTGCGCTCAGTGATCGTCCGGCTCGAGGCCGAAGTCGCCGGATACATCGCCGGGATGGGTAAGGCTGCCAAGGCCACGGACCAGATGGCCAAGTCCCAGCAGCAGATGGGCCCTCTCACGAAGAAGGCCAGCGCGGACGCTGCCGCCGCTGCGGATAAGCAGCGGGCCGCGACCGAGAAGGTCGGGGAGGCCGCCACAATCGCCGGGGCCGCCACCCTGGCTGGCGTCGGGATGGCGATCAAGTCCTACGCCGACTTCGACAAGCAGATGTCGTCCGTGGGCGCAGCGACCCACGAGACCGCCGGAAACATGGATCTGCTGCGGCAGGCAGCCATCGACGCGGGCGCGGACACCGCCTACTCCGCCACTGAGGCAGCGCAGGGCATCGAGGAGCTGGCCAAGGCCGGTGTCTCCACGAAGGACATCCTCGCCGGCGGGCTCGACGGGGCCCTTAGCCTGGCAGCGGCCGGGGCGCTGGGCGTGGGCGAAGCCGCGGAGATCGCCGCCTCAGCACTCACCCAGTTCAAACTCAGCGGTGACCAGGTCCCCCACCTCGCGGATCTCCTCGCCGCCGGCGCGGGTAAGGCACAGGGGTCCGTGCAGGACCTCGGCGCGGCACTCAACCAGTCCGGCCTAGTCGCGTCCTCAACCGGGGCAACAATCGAGGAAACCACGGGCGCCCTCGCAGCGTTCGCCTCCGCAGGCCTGACCGGATCCGACGCCGGCACGTCGTTCAAGACCATGCTGATGTCGCTGAACCCCAACAGCGAGGCAGCCGCCACGCTGATGGACGATCTGGGCATCAGCGCCTACGACGCCCAGGGCAAATTCGTGGGCATGTCCGAATACGCGGGCATCCTCCAGAACGCGCTCAAGGACATGTCCGACGAGCAGCGCAACGCCACCCTCAAAACCCTCTTCGGCACCGACGCCGTGCGCGCTGCGAACATCATGTACCAAGAGGGCGCGGCCGGCATCGAGTCGTGGGAGAACGCAGTCAACGACGCCGGGTACGCGGCCGAGACCGCGGCCATGATGCAGGACAACCTCGCGGGCGATCTCGAAAAGCTCGGCGGAGCCTTCGATACCGTGCTGCTGCAGTCCGGGTCCGGCGCCAACGATGTCCTCCGCGGGCTCGTGCAGGGACTCGAAGGCTTGCTCGACGCTGTCGGCCAGATCCCGGGGCCAGTCCTGAACGTCACCCTCGGCCTCGCGGCCGTCCTCGGCGGGGCAGCTCTCCTCGGTGGCGGGCTAGTTACAGTCATCCCCAAGATCGCCGCCACCAAAGAAGCCCTTGCCCTCATGGCCCCGGCAGGGTCCAGGGCACAATCCAGCATGTCCAAGCTGGGTCGGGTCGCATCCGGGGCAGCAGCTGGGCTCTCGGCCCTCGCAGCCGCCTCGATGGTGGCACAGCCGGCGCTGGACAAGATCCTCGCCCCGACCGGCGAAACCGCCGACGCGCTCAAGGAATTCGCTGGGGAAGCTGGCTCCGGAGCTGTCCATCTGGACACCCTGAACAAGTCCTTCCAGGATCTCGTGCAGCACCAGGACGGCGTGTCTGATTTCCAGCAGGCCATCAACGGCATCGCCGACCCGGGACTCTGGGGCAACATCGACAACATCGCCGTCGGGGCCATAAAGGTCCTGAGCCTGGGCATGGTCGACGCAACAAGCACCAGCGACAAGGCGCGGGAACGGTTCGCAGCACTCGGCGACCAGCTCGCCAGCCTCGACCCGGACAGGGCCGCCGGCGCGTTCCGGACCATGGCCGACCACACGGACGGCAGCAGCGAGTCGCTGAGCCGGCTGCTGGAGTACATGCCGGCTTACCGGAAGTCCCTCGAGGATCAGGCAAAGGCCGCCGGTCTGGCAACCAACGACCAGTCCCTGCTGGACATCGCCATGGGCAAAGTCGACGCCTCGGCACAGGGCGCAGCAACCGCCGTCGACGGAGTTACCACCTCGACAGAGGCGGCATCTGGTCCAAGCCAGGAGCTCGCGGACGCGTTGGCTGACATCGGCCTGGAAGCTGACGGGTCGATCGGTGACCTTGCCAAGTTCACCGAGGCCATGACCAACGCCGGGCTCCTGCAGCTCAGCGCACGGGACGCGGCACGCAACTACCAGGAAGCCATCGACAAGGTCTCAGAATCTGTGACCAAGAATGGCACCACGCTGGACATAAACACCGAGCAGGGCCGCGCTAACCAGGCAGCTCTCGACGGTGTGGCCAGCGCCGGCCTGGGGCTGGCCAAGGCCAACGCTAACGCTGGCGCGAGCGAGAAGTCCCTGCAGGGGAACCTGCAGACGACCTATAACAACCTGATCGCCAGCGCAGGGCAGTTCGGCATCACCGGAGGCAAGGCCGATGAGCTGGCCCGCAAGGTGCTCGGCGTTCCCCCGGGGGTGAGTATTACCAGCTGGATGTCCGGTGCGGCCAAGCAAATGGCCGAGCAGACCAAGGGCGCAATCGACAACATCCCCAAGAAAACGGTCATCGAGGTGCAGACCTACCGCACCGAGACGACTTTCCAGAAGGTGCTGCGGTCGGTCTCCACCGAGCCGGCTGTGGGTGAGGGCACCGTCCTCGCCCCGGTCAAAAAGGGTGGCAAGGCTGGTGGTGGTGCCGTGTCCGGGCCGGGCACGAGCACTGACGACGGGGCTGGGCTGTATGCCCTGGCCAACGGTGAGCACGTGCTCGACGCGGGAGACGTGGGCAAGATGGGCGGCCAGCAGGCGGTCTACAAGTTCCGCCGTGACCTGAAAGCAGGCACGTTCACCGGGCTCGCCGGCGGCGGCGCTGTGGGCGGCATGAGAACCGCGTCCACCGCCATCATGGCCCCGGCCAGCAGCGCCCCCAAGGTCAGCCTTGAGGGCCTGACGGTGCTCGTCCAGAACCCATGGACCGGTGAGCAGGTCCGCGGCGTGGTGCGCGGCATCGCCAACGCGGAAGCCAACGGTGTTGTCACGGCCGCCGACAAGCAGTCCAAATACACCCGACCAGGAGGGCAGGGCTGATGGCAGTAGCCGTAACCACGGAAACGTTCCTCGATGACCCCACGGACCGGATCGATGTGACCATCACCGGCCTGGGGCTCGGGGACAGCGTGCTCACACTGTGGCGGATGTGGGCGGATCATCGGGAGCCCGTGCCGGGGTACCGCCGCTTCACCGCGGTAGACAGTACTTTCGTCACGGACTTCTTCGCCCCGCTGCAGCAGCCCGTCACCTACGAGGTGGAAGTCCTCAGCGGACCCAACGGCCCCTCCCGGACCACCAGCGCCCCCGCGGTGCTGGAATCCACCACGGGATGGCTGATGGACCCGCTGATCCCCTCCACCGCCGTCCCCGTCGTCGGTAAGCGCCGGGACGACGGCGACGTCTACCTCGTGGGTGACGCTCTCGCGCAGCTCGAATACCAGGCCGACATCGAACTGTTCAACGTCATGGGCTCCAACAAACCCATGGCCCTTTTCGGCCAGCGCATGGCTGAGAAGGGCATCGACACCAGCGTGGGCCTCCGCTCCGCCGACCAGAACGCCCGCCTGAAGGATCTACTGGAGTCCACCGCGCAGCTCGTGTTCCGGCCCCTCCCCGAATGGGGGGAGCTGCACCTGAACGGGGTGCTGCACCTCGCCAACCCGGTAGCCCGGCAACTGCCCATGAATGTGCTGATCGGCGGGGACGTCACGTGGTGGGACCTCAAGTCCGACGTCGTGGCAGCCCCCACCGTTCGCGTCCTCACCGCCACATGGACGTACGGGGATGTGGAAATCATGATCAGCACCTACCAGCAGAAGCAGGACCTGATGGCCGGCAAAACCTACCTGGACGACCTCAAGAGCCCCATCGGATAGGAGCCGCCCCGTGCGCCAGATCGACACTGACACGCTGGCCGCACTGGACGGCTCCCGCCCGGCCGACACCCTCACGGTGTGGGCGTGGCGGGACGGGGAACTCATCGTCCCCGAACCCCTGCAGGTCATCGCGGGATCCGCAACCGAATCGGCCGGGGACTCCGCGAAGATCGGCCACACCATGGAACTGACCGTCGGGGACCCCGACGGCACCCTGGGCGCGTGGAAACTGGACGACCCCCTCGGGGTGGCCGGCACCGAACTGCAGGTCATCTACAACGTAGGCCGCTCCGGCGCCGTCAACTACGGATGGTTCCGCATCACCGACAACACCCCCGATGAGCGGGTCGACTGGCGGACCGTCAACGAGTACGGCTACGACGAGCCGGACGGCGACCTGCCCATGCACAAGCGCAAGGTCGCCGTCGTCACCGCCGTGGTGAAGCTGTCCCTCGCGGACCGGACCATCAACCCGGACCGGGACAAATTCGACGCCCCCCAATCACCACCGGCCAGTGCGACCGCGATCAGTGAGATCCGGCGCCTGACCCGGGAGTACTTCCCGCTGGTCGTGGACGACGGCATCACGGACGTGTCCGTGCCCCGCACCCTGATCTATGACCGGGAACGCCTCGAAGCCGTGCAGGACCTCGCCTCCCGGGTCGGTGCCCGGTACCGGATGGGCGGCGACGGGGAGATGCACCTCTACCCCATCCAGACGGCCAGCATGTGGCGGGTCGAGCCGGGCCAGTGCCTGGTCAGGGTGGCCCGCAGCCAGTCCCTGGACGGGCTGTACAACAAATGGGTTGTCGAGGGCAAGGAAGGCTCGAGCGGGAAACCGGTCCGGGCTTTCTCCATCATCGACTCCGGGCCGCTGGCCTACGGCGGCCCGCACGGCAAAGCCTCCACCTCGTACAGCAGCGAGATGATCGCCGACGTCGGGCAGGCCCTGGCGTACGCGATCAAGCTGAAAAACCAGTTCCTCGCATCACTCGCCGTGGAACTGGAAGTGGAGTGCACGCCGCGGCCGGAACTGCAGGCCGGCGACCGGATCGAAGTTGGCTACCCGGTAGCCGCCGGGCACGTCGCTTACTTCCCCGGCGAGATCACCGACATCCACCGGGGCTGGTCCCCGATCCCCACCGCCACCCGCCTGACCGTGTCCTGCTCCTACGCCGACGTCGTCAAGGCGCTGGGCCGCACCGAGTGGGCGCAGTACATGACCGATCAGATGCCGGAACTCACATGGGATCTGCTGCGGCCCGGCACCACGTGGGGCAACTTCCCCGACACGACCTGGGAGCAAGTCCCCTAAGGAGGCGCCCGTGCCCGGCCTGAAGCACACCCTCGCCGCCATCCCGGTGGGCGGCACCCGCCGCTACTACGGCACCGCCCACTGGGACGGAACCCAGTGGTACGCGATGGTCGGCGGTAACCCGCTCTCCGCGTACTGGCAGGACCCGCTGCAGCCGGTGCAGGGCGGCGGCATCGTCGTGGACCTCACCAACCAGGGCCGCGGCCAGTACAGCGCCTACGTGCTTGGCTCGTACACCCTGCAGCCCCGCCCCAGCACGGGCACTGTCCAGTCGGTGATCCCGGCAGGGGTGAGCACGAAGATCGTGTTCACTGGGGCGGATGGTGTCAGCTACACCACCGACCAGTTCATCGGGTCCTACAACCCCGGCGATCCGGTGTTCCTCACATGGGACGCGGGCAAACCCACCATCCTGGGGAAGATCAACGCGATGGGCACCACCCCTCCGCCGGACAGCGCGGACGAGACCGTCACCACAGTCAAACGCACCATCCACCGGCCGGCCACCAAATCGAACACGTGGTGGGCGCCCGGCGGCTGGGGATCGTACGCTACCTCACGGTTCGGCGGTGAGGACGTCTACTCCGGCACGTGGGGCGGGGCCACCGTCACGGGCGCGTGGTGGTACGGGCCGAAACCGGATCTCGGCGGGAAGACCGTCACGAAGGCCACGTTCCGCCTCCCCCAAAGGCTCGGGGCGGGTAACAACAACGATCCGGCCACCATCCACATCTACGGCCACCCGGCCACCGCGCAGGGCGGCACGGACGTGTCCCGGACGGTCGGCCCCGTCGACGTCGTCGTGGCCCCCGGAGCCGGACCCAAAACCATCACCCTGCCCCCAGAGTTCCACAGCCTCGTCGCCAACGGCGGGGGCATCAGCATCGCCGGGGAACCCTACGTCGGGTTCCGAGGCCGCCGCGCCGATCCGCAGTCCGGCAAACTCACCCTCGAAACGGAGTAGCCAATGGCCATCATCACGCTAGACAACGGCGGCAAATCCATCGCCAACAGCGAAACGTACAAGCTCAGCCAGGACCTGACCGAGATCGTCAAGTCCCTGAACGTGGTCACGATCTGCCAAGACCAGGCACACATGGACTCCCTCGACCTCACAGACGTCTCCAACCGGGTGTGCCTGAGGGTCGACCAGATGGTCATCTACGTCTACAACGGATCCACATGGAAGCGGCAGACCCCCGTAGCCGGGGCCGGGCCGTTCGCCATGGCAGCAGGCACGGCCAGCGCGATCATGGGCACGGTCAACAGCCTGAACTTCGCCGTGAACTTCCCGTCCGGCAGGTTCACGCAACCGCCCATCGTCACCTTGGGTAAGTCGATGTCCACGAACGCGGCGGTGCAGTTCTCCGCGATCAACGTGACCGCCAGCGGCTTCATCATGAACGCACACCACGTGGGCGGCGGCGACGTGTCCCAGTCAGTCGCCTGCATGTGGACCGCCGTACAGATGACCCCCACGTCCGGCGCAGGCTAGGAGCCACGAATGCGAAAACTCAGGCCTGACCATCGGGTCATCATCGGCCGGAACATCACGCTCACCGCAGGCGTCGTGTACGCCCTCAGTCGGTGCATCTACTACGCCACCAAGGACCCGCACACGGTCTCCCCCGCTCAGGGGGCCATCACCGGCGAAGGTAACTTGCTGTGGGCATGGACCGCAGCGTGGGCGTTGACCGCTGCACTCTGCATCGCTGACATGGTGAACCGCCACACCCGGCACGGGCTATCAACCGTCGTCGGAATCGCCTTCGCCTGGGGTGTCGCCTACTTGCTCATGTTCGTCTTCACCGGCTTCACCGACATCGACCTGCTCAGTTCCGCTATCGGCTGGCTTGCGCCGGCGGGACTCGTCTTCGGATTCCTCATCAAGGTAACCGCGCTGCAGGACATGTTGAGGAGTCAGCGCAAGGAGGTCCCGTGAAGGACGAATGGTCGTGGCTGGTCCCGGTCATTGTTGCGCTGATCGCTGCAGCGGCTGGCTGGCTGTCAGCAAAGGTCCAGCACAAGGGCAAGCCGGAGAACGCCCTCATTGACCAGATGCAGCAGGAGATGAAGTCAATTCGTCTCCGCATGAACGGGTTCGAAGCCCGTGACCTCGTCTACATCCCGCACATTATCCGGCTGAACATGCACATCGAGCAGGGGCTTGGGCCCCCGGCGCCGAAGATCCCCAAAGTCGTTCAGGCATATCTGGACCAGAAGGAAGAGGACGACGAGTCATGACCATCACTTTCTGTTACCCGTACAAGCGGGGCACGGGCTGGCGCTCCCAGGGGTTCCGCACCAACCCCGGCGGGAACAACCCCTCCGGCGGCCACACCGGATTCGATCAGGCAATGGATGAAGGCGAGCCGATCTATGCACCCGGGGACGGCATCATCCGCAACTCGGGCTGGCTGACCGACAACTACATGGCGAACCCCTGGTGGCTGACGGCAATGGGCGGGGACATCCTCGTCCTTGACTGCACGGATGCCTTCGGGCGCAGCGACACCATGCCGACGTTCATCATCGCCCACCTCAAGGACTCCATCGCCGAGGTCGGCGAGCGCGTGGTCAAGGGCCAACTGATCGGCATCTCCGGCAACACCGGCACCGCCACCACCGGAGCGCACGCCCACATCGAGGCGCTGCCCCCGAACTGGGACTGGAACAACGGCGTCTACGGCCGCGTCGACCCCGAGCTGTACTTCACCGAGTACCCCGACGAACTCATCACCATCACAGCCCAGGGCGCCGCCGCCGGCCCCGCCACCCCGAAGGAGCTTTTCACCATGGCCCAGTATGACGACATCCAGAAGCAGCAGGGTGTGAGCCACCAGAAGCTGAACAACCTCACCGCCGGACTCAAGGGCTTCGCCGCCGCCGTGAAGGGCTACGCGCAGCAGAACCAGAAGTGGCATGGCCAGTCCCACGCCAAGCTCAACGCGATCAAGTCCGTCGTGGACCAGCTCGCGACGGGCCAGAATGTCGTCATCGACTGGGACAAGGTTGAGGCCGCAGCGAAGGCCGGCGCCGCGGAAGCGCTGGACGAGAAGTTGACCGAGATGAACCTCGGCGCACTCGAACTCGACGCCAACATCGAGCAGGCCGCCTAATGCAACTCGTCACCGGACTCCTCCGCACCCTTGTCCCGGCCCTGTGGGGCAGCCTAATCACGTGGCTGATCGGTGTGCTGCCGATCCTCGCACCCATGGAGGGTGACCTCCGCGGCCTCGGAACGGTCATCACGGTAGTGGTCACGGCAGTGATCATCGGCGCCTGGTACGCGTTCTGGCGATGGCTCGAACCGCGACTGCCCGACTGGCTGACCCGTGCTGTCCTCGGCTCCGCGAAGACCCCCGTGTACGCAGGCAAGCACGTCGCTGGCAGCCAGACACCGGCCGTCAACACTATCGCCACGCTGAACCGCACCACGAACAAGTAACCCCCGAGTAGGAGGCCCCAGTGGCTGAACTGACCCCGCTGGGGTTCCGCAAACCTGACGGCAAGTCCCGGGTCCGCGACGGAGACAACGACATCGCTGCGAACGCCCAGCGCTCCCAGGAACTCCTCACCGAGTCCCGGGCGCGGCTCGCGAACCTCGAGGCCGAGTCCATGGATCTCGGCCTCGACGGCGGCTCCGCTTCAACCGTGTTCACCGGGGACGTCTTCGAGGGCGGCACCGCGTCGTCCCTCTTCGATGCCGCGCCGGAGACTCCGGGCCGGTTGGAGCTGAATGACTCCGCCGTGGCGCAGGCAGTCAGCGCCGGGCCGGAAACTACAGCCCACCTGGATGGGACCTACGCGCCGCTTACGGGCAGCACGGAGTACGCCACGCCTGCTGAGATCAGCGCGGAGGTGGCGGCCAGCCGGGCCGAGATCGAACGGCGCTACCCGGCGACACAGGGCGCCGGTAGGGTCACGGTAGGCAACGCGAGGGTGAGCACGGGGGTGGACACCCGTTACTCGGCGTTCCCGGTGCAGACCAAGCTGAACGACGCCCGGATCCTGATGGTCTGGTATGAGGCCACCGACCACATCACGACCCGTGACGGCATCGTGGTGGGGTCCTACTCGGCGGACAACGGCCGCACGTGGGGGCCGAAGCTCACGTTCCAGTCGCAGCCGGGCATCGACCTGCGCGACCCGACCGTCAGCACCAGCTCGGACGGCGCCACCCTGTACCTGACGTACATCAAGTGCACGGCGGCAAAGCCCCGTGACGGTTTCTTCCTCCGCCGCAGCCTGGACAACGGGGCGACGTGGGGGCCAGAGATCCGCATCGATCCTGTTGGGTCGAACGGCGCCGGCACAGCCCCGCTGGTGGAGATGGCCGACGGCCGACTCATCGCCGTCTGGTTCGGGATGCTCACCGGCGAAGCGTACGACTCGTCCTGGCGGGCCTACTCGAGCGATGACGGCCTGACATGGTCCACCCCGGAGCGGTTCCGCAACGGCGTGGCAGACAGCCGCGGCTACCCGGAACCGTACGCCGCCGTCTACGGCAACAACGTGGTCATCATGTACCGCCACGGAGAGATCGACCAGCTCGGCATCATCCGCTCAACGAACAACGGCGGATCCTGGTCCGTGCCCACAGCCCTCTGGGCCGGGACCGGCCGCCCATCCTGCACCATCACCAGCGCCGGGACACTCATCGTGGTGTACCGGGACTACCCCGGCGGGCTGGATGACCAGCACGCGGTCATGCGGTACAGCCGGGACCTCGGCCTCACCTGGACGTACCCGCGGATTGTGGAGCGCGCCGCCGACCGGTGGATGGTGTACTCCTGCCCGACGGAAATCGCGCCGGGTGTGGTCATGTGCAGCACCGGCATCGAGGTTAGCACCACCTCCGCTGTGCTGTCGGTCCGGTACCTGCTGGAGGGCGCCGGAATCAGCCCGCTCGGTGACACCGCACCCCGGCCAGAGCAGATAGCTATCGGCCGGCTCAGCAACATCGCTACCGTGGACAGCTTCGACCGGGCGGACAGCAGCAGCGTCGGCCGCAGCGACAACGGCCAGTACTGGTCCTCGTTCGCTGGGCCGCAGATCAAGGACGGGGCACTGGAGTACTCCGGGTCCGCGGGCCCGTTCCTGGTCATGACCAAGATCCTCGCCCCCAGCCAAGAGGTGGAGGCAGAGCTGCTATGGTCCAGCAACTCCGGCGTGGCTCTGGTGTTCCGGTACGAGAACGCAGCGAACTACTGGATGGTCTCAATTGAGACGGCCGGCGACAACGTCCGCCTGTACAAGGTGGTCGCCGGGGCGGCTACGCAGGTGGCAACCGCAGGAGTATCCGCCCCGTCCGGGCAGTTCCACAAGGTCAAGGTCTCCGCGCTTGGCGACAACATCCGGGTCTTCCTCGAAGACATCCCGCTGTACTCGGCCACCGACTCCACCCACGCCAGCACGGGCATATGGGCCGGGGTCCGCGTCGGCTCAGACAGCGTGTCCTGCACGCACCGTGTCCGCAACTTCATCTCCCGTCGGCGCTCCGGCCGTCTGGCCTAACCACATCACTTACTAGGAGGAATGGCTCATGGCCAACAGAATTCAGGTGCGCCGCGACACGGCGGCCGAGTGGGCCGCGGTCAACCCGGTCCTCGCCCAGGGAGAACCGGGACTTGAGAAGGTCACCGGCAAGATCAAGTACGGCGACGGGGCCACCCCATGGAATGACCTGCCTTACGCATCCGAGGGCCCGGAAGGCCCGGCCGGCGTAGCGGACGACGCCTCAGTGGCCCAGCAGGTGACTTCGGGGCCGGCGACGACAGCGGCACTAAATGCCACTTATGCCACAAGGGCCAGTGCTCCATTCACGATCAATACGACGGACTCCAGCGGCAACCCGACGTCGATCACGTACCACGTTGCCGGGGGCGATGTGACGACCACATACACCTATGGGGCCAACGGCGTGGCGACGGAAACCACCGCAGGCCAGACGATCACCTACACCTACGACGGCAGCGGCAACCTGACAGGAGCAGTCTGAACATGGACCCCGTAACACTCGGCATGGCGAAGGCTGCTGCCAAGAAGAACCAGGCACCGATTCGGGCGCTGGCCCCGGGCTTCGAAGTGGTCAACCCCCGCGGCCTCCGTCGCTGGTACGCCGCACTGGCCGGCGCGCTGCACGCTCCCGCCGTTGCCGTGGTGTGCGGCGACTCCATCACGGTGGGCATCGGCGCGGACAACACCGGCCTTGATGGGGATGCAGTCATGTTCCGCACCCGCGGCTACGTCGCCCAGACCCGCGACCTGATCGCCTCCCGCTACGGCGACCCCGGCGAAGGCTACATCGGGTCCAAGGACTACGGGTACGTGCCCTCGGGTACACCGACCAGGCGCACGTACGCCGGCGGCGGCCTCACTGACGAAGGGCAGGGCCCTTTCTACAACGGCTCCAAGCTCGCCAGCGCGACGCAGACCGTCACGTTCAACACCTCCGCCGGAACCATCATCAAGTTCTGGGTCTGGACAGGCGGCACGGGCACGGGCGCGACGTTCGCCATTGACGGTGGCTCCAACACTGCCAGCTACGTGGACCCGGCGGACGGCGTCACCAAGACCACCGCGGCCAACACCATCCCCACCAACGGGACAGGTGACGTGAACTCGCTGACGTGGACCGAGTACACCATCAGCGGACTCGCGGACACCACGCACACCGTAGTGTTCACCGGGCCGACCTCGGCAGGCACTCTCCGCATTGGCGACATCGCCGTGCTGAAAAAGGCCACGGGCGTCCAGGTGCACCGCCTCGGCTGGTCCGGCGCCACCACGGCCAACCTCGTGGGCAAGGACGCGGCCCTGAACGCCAACACCCTGGCACCGCTGCGCATGACCACGGCCAACGCCAAGATGTTCGGCGCGAAGCTCGTCGTCCTCGCCTTCGGAGCGAACGACTACGGCAACCAGAACAACCTGTCCACATCGCTCGCGCAGCCAGGCACCACTCCCACCCAGTACGCCGCGAACCTCAAGCAGGCCGGAGACGCCGCTATCGCCAACGGCGCGTGTGTACTGCTGGTGGCTGGCCCTCGCCGCCCAACGAAGCCCTCACCGGAAACGTACACCGAGGCGGACTACTACAACGCTGCCAAGGCCATCGCCCAGGCGAACGACCATTACGCCTTCGTGGACATGGCGCAGATGATCGGGGACAACGCCACCGCGCAGACTATGGGCTACCTCAACAGCACGTCAGTTCACCCGATGCGGATCGGTCACGGCAGGATCGGGCAGGGCTTCTCTTCGATCCTGCTGGCCCCTATGGGTATCGACGCGCCGACAGGCTAGCATCGGCCAGAACAACCGCGAGGCGGGCAGCAATATAGTCCTGGCCCGCCGCTGTCGGGTGGGTGTCGTCCTCGCTGATGATGCCCGCCCGGTTCTCCAGCGTGACCCAGTTGTCCGTGAGGACATCCACGAAACGGAAGCCCCGGGCAAGGGCGGCACCGTGAACATAGTCGTTGATGGCATACGCCTGGGCAGGCGTTTCCTCTGGCCGGGTCCAGAACGGTCCGACCACAATCACCTTCGGCGCCACCCGAGGGGCCGCGTGCAGTGTGGAGTCGATGGCTGCCTGCACTTGGGAGATACTCTTCACGCCAGTCACGACGTTCCAGGTGTCGTTGTACCCGCCACTGATGAGCAGGACGTCGGCTGGAACGGCCGCGAGATCCTGTATCCGCACCGGGTATGGGGCGCTGCCGTCCCCGCCTGGCGCGACATAGCCGGTGCCGCCCTGCCCGTCCGCGAAACGGACAGTCCAGCCCATGCTGTGGGCAAGCTTGTGCGGGAATGTTTCAGAGGCTGGGACGTGCGGCTCTCCCGCCACGAAGGAGTCACCGAGAACGGTAAGCATGGGCCCTGTTGCAGCATGCTTCGATGCCGATCGGATCGCGTAGCGGCGGCTGGCCCGGTTCTTCGCTCCACGGAGCGCCCCCAAAAAGCTCATTGCCCAATCATAGGGCTACGGGCGTTGCGCGAGATGTCGCGCCCCCGGGATCGCCACAGTGGGCGTCTCTGCCCTTGCACTGACCCTCTTGCGCCGCAGAGCAGGGCGCTCTACCAGATGCCACGACAGCCAGCCAAGCACCAGTGTAAAAATCAGCACGAGGGGAACCGTCAGGGCGCCCGGGTTCCAGCCAGCCCAGAGGAAGAGATTGATGACCGGCCAGTGCCACAGGTACGTGCCGAAGCTGAGGTCACCAACCGCGTCCGTGAACCGCTTGAGTGCCAATGGCCCTTGGTAACCGAACCAGACCGTGGCGTAGCTCAGGGGAATCGCGATCAGCAGAGGGTCCAGAAGCTCAGCCACAGGCTTGGGCGGAAGGTACAGGGCGGCAACATACAGCACCACTGACAAGGCGAAGAGCGCCCAGTGCTTGGGAGCAGCCTTCCAGTACCGGGACCAGAACATACCCAGCAAGAAGCACGAGAAGTATTCCAGGAACGTGTGATGCAGCAGGTTCGCAAGGCCGGGGCTCGCGAGGTGCGACACGACGGGAGCAATGACCGCAACGGGTGCGCTGATTATCATCATCCATTTGAAACCGATGCGCCTGGCCAGCAGGAACAGAACCGGCACGGCAACGTAGAAGCTGACCTCGGCCGGGATTGTCCACACGGCGCCGTTCAGGATGCCGGTCCCGAACCCTGTGAATGCGGCAGCATCGTATCCAGGTACGAGCGCCAAGCTCAGGGCCAACCACTTGAGGACATCCATCGAGATCAGGTCACCCCAACGAGCGGCACCGAGCAGGGGCACGATCAAGAGCATGGCCAGCGTGTACACGTAGACAGCTGGCGCGATCCGCAGGTACCGGTTGCGGAAGTAGTCCCACCACTTCCCGGTTGCCGCATGGGTCCGTTCAGCTGAAACGAACACGAACATGCCGCTCATGATGAAGAACATGGCGACACCGTCGAAGAACCAGAAGTTGTCGTCCAGCCCGTGCCACAGGAATGGCTGCTGCAGCAGCGTTGTTCCGTGCAGCACAACGACGGCGACAGCGGCAAAGAGGCGCAGGAAATCAAAGACGTTTCCGCGCTTGTGTTCGACATGACTCATTTTCGTCTTCCCCCGAATAGACAGCGCATGTTCACAGGTAACCGACCAGTTTCGGCACGACCGGCCGGTCTAAGGCTTCGCAAGGGCCTTGAGCGCCGCCACGGTCTTCTTCGCCACGAAAGCGTGCCCCGCATCGGTCGGGTGCTGGGCTGCCGCCACGTCGATGTATGTTGCGTAGTTACTCGCGGAGATCCAGCCCTCCGTCAGCGGAGAGATGTATGGCAACTTCGCCTTCGCGGCAGCGGTCTGCAGTATCTGGTCAACCTGTAATAACTGTGGATCGACCGGGACCGCATTAGTGGCCGGCCCCATTATGACTAGTTGAGCGTTGGGGAACTTGCCCCGCATGGCCTCCCAAGCATCCGCTGCTGCCTTCGGCAGGGCAAGCAGATTCCGGTCCTGGTCGTTGACGCTGCCTTGAACGATCACCAGCTGAACTGAATCATCAGCAGCCAACTTGGCAGTCCGCTCGATGAACGTTCCTATGCTTCGCGTCCCGGGATTCAGGTAACTGGTCCCGGACCCACCCTCTACCTGAACGTCCCATTTCAAAGACTCGCCAGTGAGGTAGGCAAACCCGAGCTCCTGTTTGGAGGCCGCAGCGCCCTGGGTCCAAGAGTCACCGAAAATGACCGCCTTGGTCCCTGCTTCCAACAGCTTGGGTGCGATGTTCACAGCGGAAACTGGCGCTGACGTGGCGCTTGGGCTAGTTTTGGCCGTCGTCGTGGGGACGGGAGCGCCAGCCTGCATGCTCGCGTAGTACTCGGAGACCCTGGCGGATACTGGTGCTGGCTTCGAGTCGATCACTGAAACGGCGACAGCTGCAGCCAGGCCGCCGGTCGCCACCACGCCAGCCAGCAAGGCTCCAATGACGATGGCACGCTTCTTCTTCCGGCGAGACATAGGCACGACGATTCCCCCAAAAGTAACAACTGAATGGCTATATTCTAGCTGTCAGATGGCGTTGGCTGCGTACGGCCCTACCCGCGGGGCGATCATGCAGGCCGTGTGGCAGAATCGGGGCGGTGATCACGTCCAGACCAGAACTGCTTGAGCACTTGAGTGAGCAGCTTTCGTTTCTCAGCTCATCCTGCGACGCTTTCGACCAAGGAAATCGGAGCGAAGCGAAACGCATCGCTACACAGATCCGGGTCCTCGTCCATGACACGACCCAATCCCACAGCCTGCTGAAGCAGCTCGGAATCAAGTCCACCATGCAATTCGTGTGGAGCGACACCCCTGGCCGCATAGCGGAACTCAAGCGGTCGGACGTTGCATTTGGCGGGTTGTTCGCCTTGACGGCTGGGACTCATTCTTATGCTCCAGTCGAGTTCCGTGAGGGGTCGCCAACCGGCTTCGAGGAATGGTGGAAGAAAGACGCGGTGCTCTTGCCGGGCGGCCAGACTTACACGCGTAGGCAACTAGTGCTGTGGGTAACGAATAAGGATGGCGGCGCGCACATCGATGACCTGCCGCCCGGGTATCGCTCCCTGGCCAAAGAAGGTCTTGCCGGCTGGCGGAGACAGACCCAAGGGGGAAGCTATCTTGAGACGGAATCGCCCGTGCCGTCGTGCATCCGAACCATCGGCAGCGAACTTCTGCGGTCCATACACGCGTATGGGCCATAAGACCGGTTAAGTGCCGCATGTCCCTCTCGTGTCAGAGAGGGCCGTCTAGGCTGGCCCCTATGGAATCATTTCGAATGGAAATCGAGGCAAGAGACTGCGCGGAGTGCGGCAAGCCCACGCCCCATGAGGTGCACTACCTGGTCGACCGGAGCCTAAGCGGCGTAACGCGTCGGGAGGTCGGCAGCGGCTGCACCCGCTGCGCCGAGGCCACCGAAGGCTAGCCCTTCTCAGTGCGGATCGCCAGCAGCTGGTAACCCTCGGGGACCATGCCCTCGAGCTGGGCGAGGCCTTCCTGGTAGGTGGCTGCTTCGACTTCGATGGTGCTGGTTTCTTTGGTGCGTATAACGCCGACGAGTTTCACCTGAGCACTCTACCGCCGCCTGCCCTAGAGTCGGGTGCTTGTCACTAAAACTGATGACGTTTCCGGTCAGCGCATTGATTGCTAGTTTTTTGCTGGGTAGCTTTCGTGGACCAACGAGTCACGGAAGGCGCATCATGAAAATTTCGTTAGCTGCACAGGGCCGAAAGCGTATCGCAGCGGGGTCTCTCGCACTGGCTTTAGGCCTGGGGGGACTGGTAGCATCCGCTGCGCCGGCCAGCGCCGCACCATGGAATTGTCCAATCAGCGGCACTGGCAATAGTCGCTCGACCTACTGTTTCAACGGCAGCGGGGAATTTCGGGTGGCAATTTTCTGCATCAACTGGGTGAAATTGGGTTCAACTGGGCGGACCGTATATGGACCGTGGATGAGGACGTTGACTCGTCCTTCCGCGGCATGGTGCGAGTGGTACGAGAATGTGGGGAGCGCATACGCACAGACTCGCTGAACGTAACTCCCGGATCAATAGAGCCCCGCGCTGCCCTAGGGTGGCGCGGGGCTCTCTTGTGTTGTCCGCCCCGGCACGTATGGTGCCGAGCATGGTGAAAGTGGATGCTGCCGCGGTGGCGAGGATGCTGTCCGGCATGATCGGGCGGGGTCACTATATTGGGCCTATGCCCACGTTCACCCAGGATGGCGTCACCTACGACTACCAGGCGCCGGCCGGTCCGGTGCGCCTCCACTTGATCAAGTCGTGGGAGTACCCGCACTGGCCGCGGGTCGAGGCTGCGGTGCCACTGGCCGACGGCGGGAGTGTGCAGGTTTACGGTGAGGCGTCCCGGTGGAGCGCTGAGCAGGTCCACGTGCGGTGGGCCGACGACGACGGGCACTTCCACGCAGCATGGTTGCCGACGGACAACGTTAGGCGCCTGACGGCGTCGGAGTGGGACATCATGGAGTTCCATCAGTGCCCGGAGAATCTGCGCCAGGTCCGGTGGGGCAAGAGGCTCCCCGGTTTCCTTCCCGAGTAGGGGAATCTTCAGGGGCATTTGAGGGGCAAACGGCTCCGGCATGTGGCCATTTATCAACCCCGATCAGCCCCGAACAGATACTGCTGAAACCCTACAAAATAGGCGTTCTACCCCTAGATTCCGGGGCAGAACGCCTAAGTAAGTGGATGGGTTGACCGATACGCCGGGTTCTGTGCTCCCGAGCCGTTGCCGGCACGGGAGTAGCGGCCATCCATCTACGAACGCCGTTGCCGGCGCCCTCCAGCGGCCTACCCGGACACTCGGGCGGGCAGCCCTCAAACGTGTCCTGTCTGGCCTTGCTCCGGGTGGGGTTTACCTAGCCTTCCCGGTCACCCGGGAAGCTGGTGGTCTCTTACACCACCGTTTCACCCTTACCTGCTTCGTGCCGCTTTCAAATCGGCGCGACGCGGGCGGTCTGTTTTCTGTGGCACTGGCCTGCGGGTTACCCCGAGTGGGCGTTACCCACCACCCTGCCCTGTGGAGCCCGGACGTTCCTCGAGCCACTTGCGTGACGCGCGGCCGCCTGGTCAACCCATCCGGAGTCCAGTTTACGGGCTTTCCTGCGGTGCCGGACACGCGCCGGTTCCCGGGTCTAAGATCGGGAAATGGACCAGCCGTCCTTCCCACGCCGACGCATGCTGCAGCTGGCAGGAATCGCTGCCGGCCTGACGGCAGCCGGCTCGTCAGCCTGCACGGCACCGCCTCCGCCGGTTCCCCGCCCCACAACGACGGCGGCCATCCCGTCAGGTTTCCCTTCCGCAGTGTCGCCATCCGCGTTGCCCCCGTCCGCGCTGTTGCCATCCACCGTGTCGACCCGGACAGGAGCTTTTAGCTCCCGCTTCCGCCCGGCGGCCACCACCCACTGGTCCCTGGCGGTGCCGCTTCCGGAGCAGGCCAACCAGGTGCTGCCGGTGGCGGTCTTCCTGCATGGGCTGGGCGGCAGCAGCGAGGTGCTACTGCGTGACCTCGTTGCTGACCAGGCCCTGCAGCGCCATCTGGACGACGGCGGCCAGCCCTTTGGGATTGCTGCCGTGGACGGCGGCGACTCCTGGTGGCATGCCCGCGCTGACGGCAGCGATACGCAGTCGATGCTGGTGCTGGAGTTCCTGCCGTTCCTGGCCGAGCAGGGGTTCGACCTCGGAAGGGTCGGCCTCTTCGGCACGTCGATGGGAGGGTTCGGCGCCCTCCTCCTGGCGTCCCGGGGCAGGGTGTCCGGGCTCCGCGCCGTTGCGGCCATGAGCCCGGCCGTCTGGTCCAGTTACGACGCGGGGATGCAGGGCGCCTTCGACGGCCCGGCTGATTTCGCGGCGAATAACGTTTTCGCGCTCCGTCCCCGGCTTGCAGCGATTTCCAAGCGCATCGACTGCGGCACTGAGGATGAACTCGCGTCGGCGGTGCGCCAGTACCGTTCAGGACTTCCCGGCCGGGTGGAGGGAGGCTTTCAGCCCGGCGGCCACGACAGCCTGTACTGGCGGTCGGTCCTCCCGGACGTGCTGGACTTCCTGGGCCGCCACCTGGACTGATCCCGCGCGCACCCGGCCGGTAAGATCGTACGGTGCTGATTCTGCTCCCCCCATCCGAAGGCAAGACTCCGGCCGTCCGCGGTGACGCCATGGACTGGGCTTCGTTGAGTTTCCCCGGGCTGAACACCTACCGGGCCAAGGTGCTCGACGCGCTGGGGACGGTCAGTGCGCATGAGGACGCCCTCGCCTTGCTGGGCGTCGGCGCCTCCCTTAAGATCGACGTCGAACGCAACACCCGGCTCCACGCCGAACCGGCGGCCCCGGCGCACCAGGTGTATTCGGGTGTGCTGTACGACGCCCTGGGCTACCGGTCGATGACGCCGGCGCAGCGGCGCCGGGCGGATGAATCGGTGCTGGTCATCTCCGCGCTGTGGGGCGCCATCCGGTTCGCCGACTCCGTGCCCGCCTACCGGCTGTCCATGTCAACGGCACTGCCCGACGTCGGACGCCTCGCCTCATTCTGGAAACCGCAGCTGACCGATGCCCTGGGCGGAATGGCCGGCGGCCAGCTGCTGGTCGATTGCCGGTCCAGCACGTACGCCGCCGCCTGGACTCCCCCGCCGGCAGACACCGTGGCGGTCAATGTCTTCACTGAAGTCAATGGGACGCGCAAGGTGGTCAGCCACTTCGCCAAGCACACCCGGGGCGAGCTGGCCCGGCACCTGCTGACACGGCGGGGCAAGGCCCCGCAAACCCCCGAGCAGCTGCGGAAGGCCGCGGCCGAGAAGTGGCAGGCCGAACTCGTTCCGGGCACGGCACGCAAGGCCCACGCCCTGAACATCATCCTGCCGGGCTGACCCAACTGGCTCGCATTTGATGTCGTTTTGAGCCCTCAAAACGACATCTACTGCCAGTCAGTTGGGTGAGGCGATCAGACCCACTCGGCCGAGCGCACCAGGATGCAGCCGGAGTCCGGGCAGAACACGATGTCGTCCTCGGCGGCGGCCTTGATCTCGGCCAGGTCGCCGGGGCTCAGCTGCATGCCCGATCCTTCCGACGTCCCGTGGAAGAGCCGCGCCGCGCCTACTCCGCGCCTGGCCAGCGTCTTCTCGTAGATCGTAAGCATCCCGTCGTCCAGCCCCGCTGCGAACTCTGCTCTTTGGCCGCGGACTACTGTCTCTTCAGCGTTGATCTCCGCAATCTGCTCATCGAGCTCGGCACGTATCCCGCCAAATGAACCCTGGATGTCGTCCACGATGCTCTGCTGGGCGGCCTGGCGTTCGCGCAGGACATCCAGCCGCTCGAGGACCTCGAGTTCCACGTCCTCCAGGTCTGAACGGCGCTTGTTGAGCGAGGCTATGTCCTTCTGCAGGGCGACGAGGTCCTTGGAGAGGCCGGTTCCGCTGTTGAGCTTTGCCTCGTCCCGTTCGATGCGGGTAGCCACCTGCTCCACGTCGGCTTCGGCCCGCTTCAGCTCCGCTTCGGCGTCGTGGACGGCCAGTTTCGCGGCGCCCAGCTCACCGGTGGCCACGCTGAGGGCGGCCTCAAGATCGGTGATCCGGGGATCGGATTCAAGGGCACGGCGGCGGTTGGACAGTGACTTCAGCCGGGCGTCCAAGCCTTGGAGCTCGAGCAACTTCAATTGTTCCGCCGGTGCTGCCTTGGCCACGTTATACCTCCGCTTGATCCCATCCGGCTCCGGCCGGCACCCCCGTTGGGGGTTTTCTAGACTCTAGCGCCTAACGCGCTCCCCAGCCTCGCTACGCATCCCCACCGGCTCCCAAACCTCGCTGCGCTCGGTGCGGGCCCCTCGCCGGCGTGGGCCCTGCGATGGACTTCGCGCGACAGGCTTAGCCGGGAGTGAGGATGAAGTCCCATGGATCGCTGTTGGTGGTGCTCACCCGTATTTCGACGTCGAGGCCCTGGTCCGCGAGCACGTTGCCCAGCGCTTCGGCCGCGGCCGGGAGCCACAGCCATTCGCTGGCGAAGTGCGAGACATCGATGAGGTACGGGCGGTCATTGACAGCAGCCTCCCTGGCTTCCGAGGCCGGGTGGTGGCGCAGGTCCGCGGTGACGTACAGGTCTGCGTTGCTGGCCCGGACCTCGTCAAAGAGGGAATCCCCGGCCCCGCCGCACACCGCGACCCGCTGCACGAGGCCGTCCTTGTCCCCGGACACGCGCACCCCTCCCGCCACGGCCGGGAGGATGCCGAAAACGCGCGCGGCGAAATCGCCCAGCGTCATGGACTCGCTTAAGTCCCCGACCCGCCCGATGCCTTCCTCCGGAAGACCGTCGGCTGCGGGAGTCAGTGGCGATACGTTTTCCAGGCCCAGGGCGTCGGCCAGTACATCGGAAACGCCGCCCACTGCCGAGTCGCCGTTGGTGTGGACCGTCAGCAGTGCCGTTCCGGATTCGATCAGGCGGTGGACGGCCCGGCCTTTGGGGGTGTTGGCGGCAACCGAGGTGACCCCCTTGAGGAGCAGGGGGTGATGGGTGATGAGCAGCTCCGCGCCCCATTCAATAGCCTCGTCGATGACCTCGATGGTGGGGTCCACGGCGAACATGACGCGCGTAACGTCGGCGGACGGATGGCCGGCCACGAGGCCCACCTCGTCCCATGACTCTGCCAGCGACTCCGGCCAGAGTTCCTCCACGGCCAGCATGAGCTGCCCCAGGGTTGCAGCGGCGGGTGACTCCGCGGCGTCGGGAGCGTCTTCCGGTTCCGCTGCAACGTCACTGTTCACAGGTTCCATACTCATATTTTTACCCTACAGTCGGCTCTGGCCTGTGCCCGGTATATGACCCTAGGGTTGGCTAGGGAATCATTGGCGGCCGCTGACCATTAAAGAGGACATGAGTAAAGAGGACATGAGAACTTTTGTGCTTGGCGGGGGCTGCTTCTGGTGCCTGGACGCCGTCTACCAGAAAACGAAGGGCGTCACGTCCGTGGTTTCGGGGTACACCGGCGGCCATGAGCGCAACCCGGATTACTACTCCGTTTGCTCCGGCACCACGGGGCACGCGGAGGTGGTGGCCGTGACTTTCGATGAGGATGTCATCCCGGCCGAGGTCATCCTGGACATGTTCTTCGCCCTGCACGACCCCACCACGCTCAACCGGCAGGGGTACGACGTCGGCACGCAGTACCGTTCGTCAATGTTCTACGAGACCACCGAGGAGAAGATCCTCTTCGAGGAGGCGATCGAACGGAACCAGGCGCTCTGGTCCCGGCCGATTGTGACCGAGGTCAGCCGGCTCCCTGTGTTCTATCCGGCGGAGAACATCCACCAGGACTACTACGCCAAGTTCCCTGAGCAGGGGTATTGCCAGGTCATTATTAACCCGAAGCTGGCCAAGGCCCGGAAATATTACTCTGCATGGCTTAATGCGTAGCAGCGGCGCTGACCCCCTCGTTAGGCTGACCAAAGTATTCCTTCCTGAGAGATAGGCGCAAGTACACATGGCACGGATCTACGACGATGTAACACAGCTGGTGGGCGGCACCCCGCTGGTCAAGCTCAACCGCCTGACGGAAGGCCTGGACGCCACCGTTGCGGTCAAGCTTGAGTTCTACAACCCGGCCAACAGCGTCAAGGACCGCATCGGCGTCGCAATCATCGACGCCGCTGAGAAGTCCGGCGCGCTGAAGCCGGGCGGAACCATCGTCGAAGGCACCTCCGGCAACACCGGCATCGCCCTGGCCATGGTGGGCGCAGCCCGCGGCTACAAGGTCATCCTGACCATGCCGGAAACCATGTCCACCGAGCGCCGTGTGATGCTCCGTGCCTTCGGCGCCGAGATCGTGCTGACCCCGGGTTCCGAAGGCATGCGTGGCGCAGTGGAGAAAGCCCAGGAGATCGTCGCCAACACGGAGAACTCCATCTGGGCCCAGCAGTTCGCCAACGAGGCCAACCCGCAGATCCACCGTGAAACCACGGCCGAGGAAGTCTGGGCCGACACCGACGGCAAGGTAGACATCTTTGTCTCCGGCATCGGCACCGGCGGGACCATCACCGGCGTCGGGCAGGTCCTGAAGGAGCGCAAGCCGGGCGTCCAGATCGTGGCCGTTGAGCCCAAGGACTCCGCCATTTTGAACGGCGGTGCCCCCGGCCCGCACAAGATCCAGGGCCTCGGCGCCAACTTCATCCCGGAACTCCTGGACACCAACGTCTACGATGAGGTCCTCGACGCCACCCTGGAGGACTCGGTGGCCGTGGCCCGCGAGCTCGGCATCAAGGAAGGCATCCTGGGCGGCATCTCCTCGGGCGCCATCGTGTGGGGCGCCCTCGAACTGGCCAAGCGCCCGGAAAACGCCGGCAAGCTGATCGTGGCGGTCGTCTGCGACTTCGGTGAGCGTTACATCTCCACCGTGCTCTATGACGACATCCGGGGCTAGACCTTAGCCAGCCGCTTTCCGTTTCCTGTAGAAAGATCTTTGTGGGTTTCTTCGCAAGACTTAAGGAAGACCTCGACGCCGCCCGGTCCCACGACCCGGCGGCTCGAGGTTCTTTTGAGAACTTTTTCGCGTACTCCGGGCTGCACGCCATCTGGGCGCACCGCCTGACGCACAAGCTGTGGCAGGACCCGTCCACGCGGTTCCCGGCCCGGCTCATTTCGCAGCTGACACGCTTCCTGACGGGCATCGAAATCCATCCGGGTGCCACGATCGGACGCCGCTTTTTCATCGACCACGGCATGGGCGTGGTCATCGGCGAAACGGCCGAAATCGGCGAGGACGTCATGATCTACCATGGCGTCACTCTCGGCGGCCGCTCCCTCGCGAAGGTCAAGCGCCACCCCACCATCGGGGACCGGGTGACCATCGGCGCCGGGGCCAAAGTCCTGGGACCGATCACCATCGGCAACGACAGTGCCGTGGGGGCGAACGCAGTCGTGGTCAAGGACGCCCCGGCGGAGTCCATAATCACCGGCATCCCCGCGAGCTGGCGGCACCGCGACGCCCTGCGGGAAACCAAGCCCGCCGTGGACCCGGCCGAGTATTACATCGAATACCGGATCTGATCCCTTACGTCGGAGCGGCTGTGCTTTTAGGCGCGGGCCGGCTCAGCGGGCCACGCGCTTCAGCACCGCCGTCACCGCCAGGTCGTAGACCCGGTCGGGCAGGAGCCGCCGCAGTCCCGTGATGGCAGCGGCACCCCTGCCCACCGGGTAGCGGGTCCGGGGACGGGCAGCGGTGGCGGCCTGCAGCACCGCTCCGGCGACGACGTGGGGCTGGGTGGACGTCGCAGGCCTCCCCGTGGACGCGAGCACGGCCGCCATCTCCCTGGCCTGGGCCGCGTACGGCCCGTCGCCAGAGCCGGCCAGCAGCCCCTCGGCCGCAATGCGGCCCCACTCGGTGACGGTGCTGGCGGGCTCGATGATGGACACGCTGATCCCGTGTGGTTTCAGTTCCAGCCGCAGCGCATCACTGAGGCCTTCCACAGCGAACTTGGTGGCGTGGTACCAGGTGCCGAGCGGCTCATAGAACTTGCCTCCGATGGAGGAAATGTTGATGATCCTGCCCCTCCCCGCGGCACGCATTGAGGGCAGGACCAGCTGCGTCATCCGCGCCAGGCCAAAGACGTTCACGTCGAACTGCCGGCGGCCTTCCGCCAGTTCCATCTCCTCCAGCGCACCGAAGGAGCCGAACCCGGCATTGTTCACCAGGACGTCGATCCGCCCCTGCTCCCGGGTGACCGTGGCCACCAGGCTCTGCAGGGACGCGTCATCCGTGACGTCCAGCGGCAGGACCCTTATCCCCAACGCCTTGAGCGGTTCCATCCTGTCCACCCGCCTGGCTCCGGCGTAGACGGTGAACCCCTTGGCGCTGAGGAGCTTCGCCGACTCGAAGCCGATGCCGGTGGAGGCTCCGGTGACAATCGCGACGGGCTGGGACACTCGGCACTCCTCGGGATAAATCGGCTGGAGGGGACCAGCCACGGGGCGGATCGGCGTCGCCCTCAAAAACGGCTGGAGCCGGACGCACGAACGGCCGGCTCCTCCCAGAGTATCCGGGAGGGCCGGCCGTTCCTGCGTTATGCGCGGCAGTGGCTAGTGGGTGTCCACTGCCTCGACCTCGGACTTGTCCTCGCCCCACAGCGTGTGGAACGTGCCCTCGGCGTCGACGCGGCCGTAGGTGTGCGCGCCGAAGAGGTCGCGCTGGCCCTGGATGACCGCGGCGGCGAGGCGCTTGCGGCGCAGGCCGTCGTAGTAGGCCAGCGAGGAGGAGAACACCGGAACCGGGATGCCGAGCTGCACGGCGGTGGCCACCACGCGGCGCCAGGCCGGGAGTGCTTCGGCGATGGCCTTGGTGAAGGCCGGGGCAAACAGCAGGTTGGCCGGCTTCTGCTCCGCGGCGTAGGCCTTGGTGATTTCCTTGAGAAGCTCTGCACGGATGATGCAGCCGCCGCGCCACAGCGAGGCGATCTCGTCCAGCTTGAGGTCCCAGCCGTATTCCTTGGCGGAGGAAGTCAGCATGTCCAGGCCCTGGGCGTAGGAGACCAGCTTGGAGGCGTAGAGCGCCTGGCGGACGTCCTCGACGAAGTTTTCCGGGATCTCGACGGCGATTTCCTCGCCGGCCAGCAGTTCCTGGCCGAGCTTGCGCTGCTCCGCCTGGGAGGACAGGGCGCGGGCGAAAACAGACTCGGCGATGCCTGAAACCGGGGAGCCCAGTTCGAGCGCGGAGATGACCGTCCAGCGGCCGGTGCCCTTCTGGCCGGCGGCGTCCACGACGACGTCGACGAACGGCTTGCCGGTCTTGGCGTCCACGTGGCCGAGGACCTCTGCCGAGATTTCGATCAGGAAGGAGGCAAGCTCGCCCTTGTTCCAGTCGGCGAAGATCTTGGACTGTTCGGCGGGCTCGATGCCGGCGCCGGAGCGCAGGAGATCGAACGCCTCGCCGATGACCTGCATGTCGGCGTATTCAATGCCGTTGTGCACCATCTTGACGAAGTGGCCGGCGCCGTCGGTGCCGATCCAGGCGCAGCACGGCTGGCCGTCGACCTTGGCGGAGATCTTTTCCAGCAGCGGGCCGAGGGCGTCGTAGGACTCCTTGGAGCCGCCGGGCATGATGGACGGGCCGTTGAGTGCGCCTTCCTCACCGCCGGAGACGCCTACGCCCACGAAGTGCAGGTCCTTCTCGGCCAGCGCGGATTCCCGGCGGCGGGTGTCCTCGTAGTGCGAGTTGCCGGCGTCGATCACGATGTCGCCCGGTTCCAGCAGCGGAACGAGCTGGTCGATGACGGCGTCAACCGGCTTGCCGGCCTTGACCATGATGAGCACGCGGCGCGGCTTCTCCAGGGAGTCCACCAGCTCCTGCAGCGTTTCGGTGCGCACGAAGTCGCCGTCCGTGCCGTGCTTCTCCAGGAGGGCGTCGGTCTTTTCGACCGAGCGGTTGTGGAGGGCAACGGTGAAGCCGTTGCGGGCCAGGTTGCGGGCGAGGTTGGCGCCCATCACCGCGAGGCCGGTGACACCGATGTGTGCTGACATCAAAAACTCCATTTCAGTGTGTGCAACATATGTGCATTGCATCCCGCGGGTGCCGCGGAACACGCCTTGAGAAAAGTGGGCTGTGAATAAAGCATATATATTCGGGGACGAGTGCGAAAGCGGGTGACCACTCCTTGGACGCCAGCCGCGCCATAAAAAGTCTATGACGTGCCTCTCCCGCGGCGTCCAGACTCTTCCGGTTGCTGGGAACAAAGCCTTCCGGCCCGATTATGCTTACCACTATGTCAACCAGCCTCCACCACCGTGCCGTCGAGCACCTGGGTACCAGAATCGTCGACGGCAGCCTCCCGCCAGGGCATGTGATGCTGGCGGAGCAGTTGGAGGACGAACTGCAGGTATCCCGGTCTGTTATCCGGGAAGCTGTCCGCGTGCTGCAGTCGCTGGGCCTGGTGGAGACCACCAAGCGCGTGGGCATCAAGGTCCTGCCGGCGCACCGCTGGAACCCGTTCGATCCGCTCGTGATCCGTTGGCGGCTGGCCGGGGAAGGGCGCGGTGCCCAGCTGCGGTCCCTCGCGGAACTGCGCTCCGCCGTCGAGCCCGTGGCCGCCGAACTCGCAGCGGCGAATGCGCCGCAGGACCTGCGGCAGGAACTGCTCGACGTGGCCCTGGCGATGCGCGACGCCGGCCAGGCCGGCGACGTGCCGCGTTTCCTGGAACTGGACATCCAGTTCCACTCCCTGCTGCTCAGCGGCTCCGGCAACGAGATGTTTGCCAACCTCGTGGGCCAGGTGGCCGAAACCCTGACGGGGCGCACGGTGCACGGTCTCATGCCCGACCGGCCCCGGGACCTCACTCTGCAGTGGCACCTCGATGTGGCCGAAGCCATCTATGGGGGTAATGCAGCGGAGGCCCGCGAGGCGTCGAGCAGGATCATGCGCCGTACCATCTCGGAAATGGAGCCCGTCTGGGTGGAGCAGCCGAGGGTTTTCGTTCCCCTGCAGCCGCGCCAGCACTCAGCCTAACTCCGTTTAGCTGTGGCTCGGTTTAGCCGGCGAAGTTGAGGAGGACTTTCCCGGATTGGGCGGAGTTGCGGGCGGTGTCGAAGGCTTCGAGGGCGTCGGTGACGAGGTAGTCGTGGGTGATGACCGGGTCGATGGTGAGGGTGCCGTCGGCGAGGGCGGTGATGACCTCGTCGATTTCGTCGTTGAACCGGAACGAGCCTTTGAGGTCCAGTTCCCGGGTGATGGCCAGGGAGATCAGGACCGGCTGCGCTCCGGTGGGCAGCAGCCCGACCATGACCACGGTCCCGCCCCGGGCCGCGCCCTGGATCGCGGAGGCCAGGCCGTGGTGGTTCCCGGAGGATTCAATCACGACGTCGGCCTGCACCCTGGCGATCGCCTCACCATCGGCGGCGTTCAGGACCTCGTCCGCGCCCACCGCCGTGGCGATCTCCAACGGTTTGGCATGCATGTCGACCGCGACGATCCGGGCCGCCCCGGCGCGTTTGAGGACCGCGACCACCAACGCCCCGATCGGGCCGGACCCGATCACGAGCGCGGTCTTGCCGGCCACGTCCCCGGCCCGGGCCACCGCGTGCCAGGCCACCGACGCCGGTTCGATCAAAGCCGCGGTGCGCAGGTCCAGGGTCTCCGGGAGGGCCCGGAGCATCCGGACCGGCAGGTTCACGTACCGGCTGAACGCACCGTCCGTGTGCGGGAACCTCGCCGCGGAACCCAGATACGTGCACCCCGGGGACAGGTTCGGCCGGTCCGCCGGATACCGCGGCGCGTCCGGGCCCGTGCCAGGGCCCGGGGTGGCCGGGTGCACCGCCACCGGCGTCCCCGCTCCCGGGCCGGAACCGTCCGCGGCGGCCCTGACCACCCGGCCGCTGATCTCATGGCCCAGCACCAGGGGCGCCTTCAGGATCGACTCGCCCGCCGCGCCGTGCAGCCAGTAATGCAGGTCCGACCCGCAAATCCCGCCATACAGCACCTCGACCACGGCCTCATCCGGCCCCGGGGCCGTCAGCGGGACGTCATCGATCCGCAGGTCCCCCTTGGCGTGCGCGACCACCGCCGGACCCGAAACCGGAAGCTCCGTTTCCGCCGCTGCCGTTGCTGCCGTTTCCGCCGTTGCTGCTGCGTCTGTTGTTGTTTCTGTTGTGTGGGTCATCAGACCACCACCGTCATTCCGCCGTCGATAAAGATCGTCTG